>JAGXRX010000034.1 GCA_018335655.1 Erysipelothrix sp. | reverse complement strand
TACTGGTATTAATACTTTGGGATAATCGTTTAACAAGGTATTGTTCGCAATATATCTCAATAACAATGATTTTATTAATCCAGAAAAGATTGATTTACGCTTGTAAAATGATAAAATGACATCACTGCATGGATGAAGAATAAGAAACTTGCTATACTTATGATTAAACCACATTAAAGTTGGGAGCCATATGGATAAAAACGACACCAAGAACGAAAAGAAACTTGATTTTGATAAAATTAAAGAAGTCAAAGTAAGAATGGATTTGTACAATCCAGGCTCACATAAAGAAAAGCTATCAAAAGGATACAAAGGATTTAAGCTTAAGAAGAAAGCATTAACTAAGTAAAAATATGACCACTAAATATGTATAGTTCCATTATTTACTAGGAATTATATATTTTTTTTATTATTTTAGTTAGAATAGATTTCTTTGAATTGCATCATTCAAGTCCATAGGTTAAAGTGAAGTTACGAGGTGACCCATGAGCTATCAAAACAGATTAATTCCCCCCATCCAAGATCCCTATCACACTGAATTGATGGCTCATGAACTCCTCTTAGCAATTGAAGAAGAAACTTTAAATGTGTTGTGGTTAAGACCGCATGCATGTGCTATACTATTGCATAAAGCAATAAGTGGGTCATCACTATCCATGATTGAGTCTTGGGTAATTCAAAGACTTCATCGAAGCATTAAAAGAAACACTTATTTTACTTCAAGTTTTATTCAAAATTGGATTATTCCATATTTCTATGAAACCATTAACGAGAAGGAGGAATGAAATGATTATTCCCAAAACGATTTCAACCACAATGAGTCAGCATGCGCATGATATTACTGCGTTTTTTGCCGGTGCCCATGTTGATCAACTCGTTCAAATAGCTTTTGAAAAAAATCCAAACCTAAAAGAAGCGTATGACCATCTCAATATGAATGAACTTATTTTCCGCTTTGATATTTTTGACACTCCTGAAATGCTCATTCGAATTCACCATATGCTTGGAATCTTTAGATCTGCAATGGTGATGCTAAGTGAAGATGTGGATCATCTTAGTGATACTCATATCAATGCCATATTATCCATTTACGAACATATTCAAAGTGAAGACCCAACACTCTTTAATGTCTTTGACTTTGATTGGGTGAATGATCTTGACTTAGATTTAATGCGTGATGAGTTTGAAGCTCAAGTTTTATCACCAATTCATCGTCGTCAAATTCAAGAACTATACAAAATCATTATTGGCTTAAGTGTACAGTTTATTAATGACTATGAAGAAGATTACCAGCTTTCATTACCCATTCATGAACCAGCATCCTTGAACTAGGATGCTTTTTTTATACTCAAAACATGCATAAATATGGTATTCTATGAGTATGAGTTGGACTAGAAGACCTCATCCTTTACACATTATTACAACCCTTGTATGGGTTATCTTTATTTTCTCATTTTCACTCGAAAGTGCTCAAAGTTCTTCACTTGCAAGTTCACGCTTAGCACAATTCTTGTATGAGCTTGTTCATAGTGTGTTTACAACATCACCGCTTACACTGCAAGATTTTGTAGTCTTGGTTAGAAAAACAGCACATGTGGTTAACTTTGCGATACTCATGATTCTTGTCTTAAGATTAACTTATGATAAATTAAAAAACTGGAAAATAGGATCGTGGTTGTTTTGTCTATTTATCGCAATCACTGATGAAACGATTCAAATGTTTGTGCCTGGACGATCAAGTCAGCTGAGTGATGTCATTCTTGATATGTCAGGTGCTACCATCATCTTTATTCTGTTTATCCTTTTTAGTGAAAGGAAGAAATATGCCAAAAATACTTGAAATCTTTATCAGTTACTTTAAAGTTGGTTTATTTACCTTTGGGGGTGGATATGCCATGCTTCCAGTACTTATTGATGAAGTTGTAAAAAAGAAACATTGGTTTAAAGAAGAAGAAGTACTTGAAGGCTATGCCATGGCTCAATTAAGTGTCGGTATTATTGCAATCAATACGACAACCTTAATCACAGCTCGTAAGTTTTCAATGTCTTTAGCATTAGTAGCTGCCTTTGCGACGATGCTACCTTCAATCTTACTACTAAGTGTTGTAGGTCTACTCTTGCAAACCATAGCCATATCTCACACATTAGGCCTTATCTTTTTATCCATTCAAGTGGGAGTAGGGGTTCTTATTGCCTACACACTATTAGGACTTGTGTCTAAAGCAGCCATTAGCCCTTATGGGTATGCATTAATCTTAGCAATTATGATCTTATTCTTAGGATTTAAAGTATCTTCCATCCTACTTGTCGCATGTGCTATTGGAGTAAGCATGCTTTGGGGGGACCATTTATGATGATAGAACTATTTGTTCGCTTCTTTCTTATTGGTGCCTTTACTATTGGGGGTGGCTTAGCGACAATTCCTCATTTAATTGAACTATCTCAAGTGACTGGTTGGTTTGATGAGAAGTTTCTTATGACCATGATTGCAATCTCTGAATCAACCCCAGGACCGATTGGTATTAATATGGCCACAGTTGTGGGTGTAAAAAGTGCAGGTTTATTTGGAGGTTTAGTCGCTTCAGTTGCGGTATCATTGGCTGGTATTGGTGTCATGTTACTAATAGCTCCATCACTCACTAAATATCGCAACAACATCCTTCTGAAGCGTGTCTTAAAAGGATTAAGACCTGCGATGATCGGTTTAATTCTCTCATCAGCGTTTATTTTATGGTCAAGAACTTTTTGGGATTTAATGTTTAGTCCTATCCTACTTGGGTATGGACTACTTCTTATCATTTTATCTTGGGTTGGATTGGAATTTTTTAAACTTAAATCTTTTCAAATTATTGTACTTTGTGCTTTGTGTGGATGGGGTTTAAGCTTTATACTATAAATAAATAAAGATGTAGAAAGAGGAACACTATGATTGGTTTAATACTAGGGATTACAGCGGGGGCTGCATTTGTTGGGTATAACATATATGAGAAGCTTAAATTCGATCGTTTGAATAACTTACTTAAGGAACAATACAAGTTTGTTCAAAAGGTGGATTCAAGTAAGAATGCTGTATTATTTAATGCAGTGATGGCAGGGATTGCGGTTGCTTTAGGGGTTGTGAATGTTAATGATTTAACTTCCATTGGGATTTCAGTAGCATTGATTTCATCATTTTTTGGAAATGTATTAGCGGCTAGAACGCATCGTCAAGTTCTTTTCTTTGAAAAAGGGTTTTCACTTGATGGTGTTTACACTCGCTTTAAATCAATTCAATCAATAACACCCATTAAAAAAGGGAAGCAATTTAAAATATTATTAGTGAATCAAACATCCATTGTGTTGGATAAGCAAGCAGTAGAAGTTTTAGACTCACTTCGTGTAAAAAAAGGATAAGGCATGTTACAAAGTCGATTGATTGCGAAAAGACCATTTTTTTCAAGTGTGGATGAACATATTGCTCACATTATTTTAACAATGCCTTTTAATCCAGATATGACATCCACATCTCTTGCGAAAGAATGTGAAGTCTCACAATCAACGATTGTACGCTTTGCTCAAAAGCTAGGATATGCTTCTTTTAGAGAGTTTCTTAGTGATTATGTCACTTTTAAGTATGAACAACCGTCCATGCAAGATAATAGTTCACCGACAAAATCATCACAACGTATGAAAGAAGTCTTTGATTATCTTGATGCCCATTCTCAAAATCCTTCGTTTCAAAAAGGACTTGAAACCCTTGCAAGTGCTACATCATTGAGTCTTGTGATTGATGAGCAAAGTGATCTTTTAGGATCTTTATTTGAAACGGTATTTAGTTCATATTTATTACCAATTCAGCGATTAACCCCACAAAGTAGTTTGACGCTATTACTTAATCTAAAGTCGAGTGATGTTGTTCTTTTTGTACAACTTAAAGAATCAAAATGGATGCTAGAAGCGATGCTTTGTAGTAAACATGCTTTAGCATCATGTATCCTGATTACACCTTTAGTTGAATCTTCACTAAAAGGGTACGCACACCATGTTATGCCTTTAATGCCTTCATCACATCAAGAACTTATAAGCCTTGATCATTTCCATGGGTGTACCTATATTTGTTCACAATGGATCGATTATATGCATAAAAACCATAGTGAACATGTCGAGCATATTAAGACCTTAAATCAGCGACGTAAAGCCATTTCTGCACTTGCACAACATAAGCATCATGAAACCTAGTGTAAGCGCTTGACATTTTATAAATTGTGGTATAATACCTATCTTTTGGAGTTTAGACAAAAATAAAGTGCTATAGCCGATGCTGTAGCACTTTATTTAGTTGAGAAGGCACAAGAAAGTAACTGGTTAATGGAAGTCTGGTTTGCTTTGCGAAAGTTTTGATGAATTCACTATTTTTTGTAAGATTAATCCATTTTCTGTCGGAAATATTAGCCACTCTGAAGGACCTCATGAAGTGAATGATCGTCTCACTGGAAACTTTATTTTGAAGAATGTTGAATTGGAGCAGTCTTAGTAAGAGAATGGATATATAACAGATAAGGAA
>JAGXRX010000033.1 GCA_018335655.1 Erysipelothrix sp. | reverse complement strand
TGTTGGAACTGATCATAGCGCTCTTTACTAAGAAGTCCTACATCATATCCTTTTTGTGACAACCTTACATCCGCATTATCATGTCTTAATAAAAGACGATATTCAGCACGTGATGTGAGTAAGCGATAAGGTTCAAGTGTTCCTTTAGAAATAAGATCATCAATCATAACTCCAATATATGCATCATCACGACCTAATATTAATGGATCTCTTCCCTCAACATACAGCGCTGCATTAATTCCAGCGACAATACCTTGTCCTGCAGCTTCTTCATAGCCTGAAGTACCATTGATTTGTCCTGCACAAAATAGCCCCTTAATAAGACGTGTTTCAAGTGAAGGATGAAGTTGTGTTGGTTCAATGGCATCATATTCAATGGCATATGCATATTCAGTAATAATAGCATTCTCACATCCTGCAATCGTTTTAAGCATCTTCTCTTGAACATCGCGAGGAAGTGATGTTGAGAAGCCTTGAACATAGGTTGTGTCTAAATGAACAGATTGTGGCTCTAAGAAGATTTGATGACGCTCTTTATCCGAGAAGCGAACAACTTTATCTTCAATAGAAGGACAATAACGAGGTCCTACCCCTTCAACAACCCCAGAATACATCGATGACTTACTTAAGTTTAAATGAATAATATCGTGAGTTGAGGCTTGAGTATAGGTTAAGTAACATGGATATTGATCTTTAATGGTTTCTTCATGTTTTGTGGTTGGAGAAAAGAAGTAACGTTTTTCATCACCAGGTTGAATGGTAGTTTTTGAGAAATCAATGGAAGAAGTTAGGACTCTTGGTGGAGTTCCAGTCTTTAGTCTAAATAAGCGAAATCCTAAGTCTTTAAGTTGATCTGATATTGCATTTGAAGTAGGTAAATTATCGGGTCCACTAATTCGAACTTCATCAGAAATCATTACTTTAGAGCGCATGTACGTGCCTGTAGTTAATACAACGGCCTTCGCAAACAGATTCTCTTGATTGTGTAAGACTACCCCTTTTATCTCATTGTCTTCTACAATTAAGGAATCAACAAGTGATTCAATAACATCAAGATTTTCTTGTGCTAAACATATTTCTTTCATCATCTTTGAGTATTCTAGTTTATCGGATTGGACTCTTAAAGACCAAACACCTGGGCCTTTGTTTGTGTTAAGCATTTTAAACTGTAGTGCTGTTTTATCTGCAGTGAGTCCCATTTGACCCCCTAAAGCATCGATTTCAGCCACAACAATACCCTTGGCAGGTCCGCCAATCGAAGGATTACATGGCATCATTGCTATTTTTTCAATAGAGATGGTGCACATGGCAGTTTTCATATTTTTCCGAGCACTAGCTAATGCGGCTTCTACCCCAGCATGGCCTGCTCCAATAACGATTACATCATACATAGAGAAATCTCCTAATCGTGAGTATTGTAGCATATTTTAACAATTTTTAGCGAGTTATGACTTCTTGTTGACAACTGTCTTAAATGGGTGTATTGTATTATTGTAACTAATACATTAAGGAGGGTGTTGCTATGTTTGTTCTCGATTACCGCAGCAAGCTCCCCATCTATGAACAAATTCAAACTCAAATGTTGAAATTGATCGTAGGGGGCGTGCTCAAAGAAAACGACCAACTACCTGCCGTAAGAACTCTTGCCATGGAACTTGGAGTAAATCCAAATACCGTTCAGAAAGCCTACGCAGAGTGTGAACGAGTGGGCATGATTGTGTCAGTCACGGGGAAAGGATCATTTGTATCCAGTCCTGCAGTGAGTATGCAGTTGTATGTCAAAGAAAAGTTTAAAGAGCTTAAGAACCTAATTCAAGAATCTCTCGAATATGGTATTGAGCCAAAGTTGATCATCAGTGCCGTGAGTACATGGTGTGAGAAAGGGGAATGGGAATATGATCCAACTCAAACAAGTTAGTAAATCATTTGACAGTACATTAGTGCTAGATCAAGTTGATTGGTTTGTTAAAAAAGGGAGTGTCTTTGGTTTAGTCGGACCTAACGGTGCGGGTAAATCAACAATCCTTCGTCTAATATCTGGAGTTATTACTCCTGAACTAGGGGTAGTTACCTTAGATGATCAAAACGTCTATGATAATCCACAAGTTAAACAACGTATTCTTTTCTTATCTGATGATCCATTTTATCTTCATCAGGCAACCATTGGTGAAATGAAAGAATTCTATAAGATATTCTATCCTTCATTCAATGAATCCATGTATCAACGTCTTCTTAACAACTTCCCTGTTCCTACCAATAAGAAAATCAATGATTTCTCAAAAGGTATGAAACGCCAAGTTGGGCTAATCTTAGCACTATCAGTGAATCCTGATGTCTTACTTCTTGATGAAAGTTTTGATGGACTTGATCCTGTAATGCGCTTAACACTCAAACGCTTTATTGCTCAAGAGATGACAAGTCGTGAAATGACAGTCGTTATTTCCTCACATAACTTAAGAGAACTTGAAGATATTTGTGATCAAATTGCACTTATTGATAGTAAAAAAGTAGTCATGAGTGGTCAAGTCGATTCAATTAAAGACGAATTCCATAAGTTCCAGGTTGGCTTTAGAGATGTTTTAGATCTAGCTGGATTTAATGGTCTTGATATCATTCACCAAGAACAAGTTGGTAACGTCTTCACATTAGTCATTAAAGGTTCATTGGATGTCATCAAAGCACAATTAGAATCTTTAGATCCTGCATTGTATACTGAATTACCACTAAATTTAGAAGAAATCTTTGTCTATGAAATGGAGGCTCGCGGTTATGGAAAATCTATTTAGAGCTCGCATTAACGCTGGATTCTTTCGCTTTCTAATTAAGCGTAATACCCGTCTTATGATTCTAACGTCTGTCGCAATGATTGCACTCTATCCACTCCTTGCCTTTACTGAATTCGTATTTAATGGAACATACTCTCAAGGATTCTTCAATGTTGGACGTGCTTTCCAACTTGTCGTGTTCTTTGTATCGTTAGTCATCGTTCCATTTGTGATATTCTCCTACTTAAACTCTAAGAAGTCACTTGATGTTTATCATGCCTTACCAATTACACGCAAAGACTTGTTCTTAACAGGTTTAATTGCATCCGTTGTGGTTGTACTTATTCCTTTCTTAAGTGTATATGGTATTGGTTGGATCTATAATGCAATGGTGGTTCCTACGATTGATAATACCTTAATATTTGAAAACCTTTACTACAGTCTTGCCTTATCAATGGCTATTGCCCTTCCATTCATGTTCTCAATGATGAATACTGGAACTTCAGTGGATGGTTTCCTTTATGGATTAATCATTCACTTAATTCCAATGATTGCCTATGGTACATACTTAGTGTTTGGTAATACTGTCTTACTAGGATTTAGAGCTCCTACAGAAAATACGTTCTTGCTCTTCACAGCTCCACTGTGGACAATCTTTGAACTTAATTTGAATCGTAATCTTCTATTCCCTAATCCTGATCTAGTTGCTCTATACTGGTTTGTGATGTCATTTGGGATGGCTTGGTTAGTCTTATACTTCTATAAGATTCGTCGTAGTGAAAAGGCAGAAAATCCTTTCACCAACAACAAGTTCTATCCAATTATTGTTTCCCTCTTTATCTTAATGATTCAGTTCTTCTTCTATTCAACATTTACCTTGTTGACTGAAGGAAGTTCTCTTGACTTAAGAACATTAATCTTCCCAGTCTTCTTCACCTTTGTCGCCTACATGATTCTAGATGTTATCGCCAATCGTGGATTTAAGAACTTTACTAAAGCATTAATTAAATTCGCAATTATCACCGCAGTGTCATTGACTGCATTCCTTGCAGCAACACTTACTGGTGGTGCAGGATATGTAAACAATGTTCCTAATCCTAATCGCATTGCGAAAGTTGAGTTTCTAATTAGTGATGAATCTGGATTATTCTCTCCAGCTTACTCAAGTTATATTTACAACACAAGTAAAGGCATAATTGCCTATGAAGATGAAGCGGATATTCAAGTAATTGTGGATTTCCATCAGTCAATTATTGATCGTTTCAAAGAACTTGGAATTTCTACTAATAACTATAATTTTTATGAGAGTTCAACCCTTACATCTTCTTATCCATTCGAGTTATCTCCTTGGACCACAAGTGAAGTACAACTACGCTATACTTTAAAAAATGGTTCTACTGTTCTTCGTTCCTATCGTGTTCCATTTATGTGGACTGACACGATTCTGCCATTGTCAGTTTCTGAGCCAAACTTGTTTAATCGCTATCCTCATTTAAGTCATCGTGATCGTGTAACTTCTATTCGTTTCTCCCCTACAACACTTCATCGTGAATATTTTGTAGCATCAGATAAATTAGATGCATTGTTTACTACTTACGTTGAAGAGTATCTTCAAAATGGTACAAGAATCCTTGAAGGGGAACCAGTTGTAGGTTATATCATCACTGGAGCTACACAAGATATGAATGCATATGGTGGAACCTCTATTCAAGCACTACCAGTATTTAAATCATTTACTAAAACAATCGCACTTCTCGATCTTCCTGAAATTGTGATTCCTCAATCATTAACGTTTGAACTTATTCTTCCATCAACAAGAAAAAATCCTGTTGAGTTCTATATTCAAAACTTTGATTCTTCACTTCGTTATTGGGAACAAGATCCAAATGCGGAATTTGCGACTTATACACTAAGTGCTGATGAAATGACTCTCTTAGTTCCTTACATGACAGCTCATCATGTGAATGATGACCTTGTGGGATTAATAAAAGTTGTTCCAGAATTTGGATTTGGAGTTGAGCGATATAATAACTTTGTCTTCTATTCTCTTCTAGAAGAAGGGCGTAGTATATTGGATGGAATTATCGCAGAGAAAACTCCAGTCTTCAAAAAGATGGAAGCCATTTATTTCAATTAAACAGTATCCTAACAAGTCCGAAAGGACTTGTTTCTTTTTTTATGATACAATACCCTCGCAAACAAGGAGGCTATTATGGACTTCAACTTACAAACACCAACATTATTATTCTCTGCGATTTCATTACTCATGCTTGCCTATACTAATCGATTTGTGGTCATTGCAAGTCTTATCAGAGAACTTCACCGCCAGTATCTTGAAAATCCAGATGACATCTATAGAGCTCAGCTTATCAACCTGCGTAAACGTATGAAAATTATCCGTAATATGCAGCTGTTTGGAGGATTTTCGTTTCTTTTTAGTGTATTAAGTTTGTTGTTAATCTTTGCGAGTGCAGATCTACTTGCGAAGTCTATGTTTGTCATTAGTTTGATAACACTCCTAATCTCTTTAGCTTTATTAATCTTAGAGTTACAGATTTCGGTTAATGCACTTAATATTCAACTAAAAGATTTTAAAGAGGATTGAGTATTGTATCTTTAAGCATTAAGAAAGATTTTATTTTCTTAAGAATGAACTTGTTTATACTTTAAACATGAATTATAAAAAAAGCTGACGTTAATGATAATAACGTCAGCTTTTTAATAATATGGTTTTATTATCTGATTAAAGGTACTACTTTTTAATCATCCTAATTTTAAAATACTCTTGAACTTTTCTATATCTTTTTCTTGTATCTTAAACATTTTAATTTCTTGATCGTCTTGGCTTTGCGAAAGTATTGAAGTAACATAAATATTCTCATTCTCTACAACGATGAGTATTTGAGAAATTGAATTTTTATCTCCTTCACAACCTAGAATGGCATCGAAAAGCATAGGATCTTCGAATAACTGTTTTGAATCAATCGTAAAATCGCTATATTGAGCTTGATTTAGAATTTTTTCAATGTCTTTTATATCACTTGAAGAAGTTATTCTATGTCTTAAATCAGGTAAAGTACTTGAATAGAAAGGCTTATAATCATACACTCCCATTGACAGTATATTTTCATTTTCTTCGAATACTTGAAATCGCTCTATATTTGAACATCCTGCAATAAGCACTAATAAAATGATCCATAGTAAATGTATTTTCATATAATTTACCCCCCTTTTTTGTTTATCACATTGTAGCATATTTGTTAGCTATGGGTTTCAGGGAATTCTCCATGACAAACAAAATGACTACCTCAGCAACCAAAATATCAACCATAACCCAAACTATAGGAGTTCAGATTTAAAACATCCTGCCGCGACTGTCCCAATTTATGTAATCTCTAACTAGTCAACTTATTTATACCCAAACTGTTTTATTGAGTTAATAATTTCATAAATTCTGTTTTCGTAATCTGAGAACTCAAAATTCACATAAACATGATACATTCTTTTTTTCTTCTGAATATGCAATATGGATGTAAAATAACCTAAGTCATCTGTTTCACCACCCGCAATTTCTATCGGTTTTAGCCCTTTATATAGATAGATTTGCATATACATAGTGTATCCATCCGTAAAGGGTATTCTATCCCATGAAAGAACTCTAGTTAAGCTGTTTTCCCAAAAGTATTGAATTTTTAAGTCAAGGTTCATTTCTATTATTTGCGTTTTATAATGATCTATTTTCTCTCTTATTAAAAGCAAACTGCTATTTTCAAAGTCTAACAGTTTATTACCATTCAATTCGCTTTCAGTGATTACTATTTCCATAATGTCCCCCTCTTTCAATGAAGATGTAGATTTTATTGTTAGAATCCATTTATTTAGTTGAAAATGAACACCCTGATTATTGTGGTTCGGATGTATTTTTATAAATCGAATAGCTCGTCCGATTCCTTTCGAATACGAGTATTTTACCGTTCCTATCAGAATTTGAATTGAATATCGCAGCCCAATAGACAAGAAGTGCCCTGATAATATAAACAATAATGTTTATAAGAACTTTCATTTTGCTTTTCCGGTATAAACTTCATCTTGTCCAATATATTCATCTGCATCTCTCCATCTAACTTTTGATGCACATATCGTTGTTCCCTTATAAGATTCCAAATCTACCTCTGATAAACCCCCGCTGTCGCACCAAAATATACAGTCATCCTTCCAAATCATAGTCACATCAAGAATTTCAGATGTGTAGTTTTCATCATTAGGAAACATTTTCAAGAATTTTAATCCAATAAATTCCAGTTCGATTACAGTTGGATCTTTAAACTGTCTTTGAATAACAATTCTTAAAATTCTTTTGTCATTTATAGGATACATTGATAGATCTTCATTTACATAGGAGCCACTAGTATACTTCAGTTCTTTAATACAACTATCATGAAAACTATGATGTTTATTTAGAAAAGAGTTTAAGTCTTCATTATTATTGATTTCATTCCACATTTATATTTTCCTCTCTTACTTTCCTAAATTTATGATGAGTTCTTGCCTATAATCGCCACCAAGTGGTCACAGTAGAAAATCATCTGCTACTCCTATTCCTGTACAATTATTTACTGTAACCCATATAACTCCTATGGTACAAGCAATAACCAATCCTACCCCAAATGCTGGCTCCCAGCTAAATTTATAAGACAAATTAGGAGGGAGATGGCCAGGTTGTCTAACACCATCCTTCCATTCATGATCATGTGGAAATGGCATATTACCGGAATGATTATAATCTCTGTCTCTTTCAGGCTTTCCGTCTGGCCCTTACCAACGTTTTTGTTTTGGTGTTCCATCATTATTAGGCAGAGTTTTGTTTGAACCCGGTTCTCCATTTAAGGGTAAAGAACTTGCTTCTACTATGTTTAAAACTTGTGAGTCAATATGATTTATGTTATTCAGCACAGTTGCAGAAAATTTTCTTATTGTATTAACAACACCACTTGCAACCTTTTTCAACCATTGTGGCCAATGTCCAGACGGGTCAATCATCATAATTGGATTATTAAAGGCATATGCAAACATATTATGGCCTTGAATATTTCCGACTTGTCCAATCTCATTATCCGAATTCACAAACTTTCCCCTCTGTGGGTTATAGTATCGACTTTGTAGATAATACAGTTGTGTCTCACTGTCATAGCAATACCCACGGTATCGGTAGGGATTCTTCTCCCCTACAGTGCTTGCTAATGATCCTGTGATTGAAAGCACTTCTCCCCATGTGGATTAAGTGTAGGATACTACCTCATCTCCTGCACTGTTGATTAATCCTATAATATCATGTTAGACATTACGAATAGTGCCATATTCCACATCATTGAGGATCATTGAAATCAATTGACCTTGACTGTCATACACATAATAGAGAGTGTCTGAACCCTTTTGTTCAAAGGTCACTCGATCACCCACTAAGCGATAGGTTTTAAGTGTGAATCAAAAAATTTAGCTGTTACTCCTCGGTTATTTCATTGCGACAAACATAATGTTTTTTATTGTATATGATTCGCCACAATTCATCGTCATTAGATATATCGTCTAACATTTGAATTTGCAGTCCATTGTTAAGCAATATCACATAATCATTATTTCCTAGACAGATGAATTGCTCAATAAACCTATCTTTATTATCTTTCAAGAAATCTTTTAAATTAGTATCATAAACCGAATCTTTAAAAACTTCCCAGTTGAATTCATCGTCTTCATCTCGTTTAGGTGTGTAAATTTCTTTAGATGTAGCTACAATTTTATTATTTTCTACTACTCTTACAAAACATTGACAATTAATCACAATTTCATAACTATCTTTTATAAAACTAAACCACAATAAGTCGCATGATCTTCCGTAATCTTCTAATCTAGCACTATTTAAAGTTTCATTTAATATTTGTATCATATGTACTTCCCCATTGTTGATTAACCCTATAATATCATGTAGGACATTACGAATATAGCCATATTCCACATCATTGAGGATCATTGAAATCAATTGACCTTGACTGTCATACACATAATAGAGGGTGTCTGAACCCCTTTGTTCAAAGGTTACTCGATCACCGGATAGACGATAGGAGGTAGTGACTCCATTCACAGTCACATAAGTAACTAATATATATCCAATTTTTCATTGAATCTATAATCTCACATATTCTGTTATCGTAATCTGCGAACTCCAAATTTACATGGATGATTTTTTGTAACTGTTATGTTTAAATCTTCATCATGTTATCTATCCAAATTGAGTCGTTGTCTTTTTTAGCTTGTTCAATACACTTGTTTCTTGCTAAAACCATTGATTCTTGATAACTAAATGATGAAAGCCTTCTTAATATTGACAACGCACCAGGCCAATTCAAATCTTGCAACCATTTCAAAAGACAAATGATGTATGGTTCCAATTCATCATCCGTTTTTTCACACAATATCATTGCACAATTGTCCCAAACATTCTTATTAAACTCATCTGTAAGAGGTTGCATAAAAATACTCAAATCTTTGAATGATTTTGCAATTTCTCTACCTTTTTTTTGATTAATTTCACTGTTGTTCCAATCTAATAACGTCATTAATTCAGAAAAATTATGATCCATTTTAATTACCATCCCACTTTACTACAACTGATCTAACAGCCCTTGTCTATATAGAATTAGATCACACATTAATCAACAGTCTCAAATCGTATTATTTCCGATAGTCTTTCAGGCATAGGAGAAGGTTCGGGAAGCAGCATTTCACCTTGTTGAGTTATTAAAGGCTTAGAGAAATCAATGAAATACATATAAAATGCTATTCGAGTTATATCTCCTATTAGAGTATCCTGTTCAATAAATGTGCCTATGACTTGTGTTCCATCTTCATTTAAGAAATGTTCATCATATGCCGTTTGCCAACTATCTTTTGGTAGCTTATCGTCTTTTTGAGTAAAAGAAGATACATCGACATCAGTTGGAGAGACGTTAATGTTCAGTTCAATTAGATGGACATCAGAAGTTCCATTGAATTTATAGACTCCAAGTATTTGAATGATTGGACTATTTCATAGTTTACTCCCTTTGGTTATTTAAATGCTTTTCTCACTAAGTTTACTTTTGAATAATTTGTATGGTCAAATGTATGTCAAGAAACATTGTGAACCTGACCATTCACAATACCTCATTGATTGTGGAGTTTTATCTTCTTCATAAGATTTCTACACGGAAGACAAGAAAGAGCTAGCGAAGATTTCAACATTGCGTCTACAGTACCTATTAAGGGTATTATCTGTTCATTCAATGCTGTTTTCTCATTAAAAAGTTCATTTCGTTAGTCATCAACACACCAGGAAAGATCAAAACTTTCACCATAGAAGATATCCAACACGCATAACCAAAACTACAGTAATGTATAGGATTGGAGGTAATAAGGATAATACAAAATATCTCGTTTTATTGATAATAATGGGATTCTTATCACACCAAGTTAAATGAGCTTCTTGTTCTTCCTTCGATTTCAACATGAATTCTTTTCTTTGGACTTCCCTTTTCAGTTTAAGCAGACTTGTAGCACCTTGTCTTTCAAATCTAGAGTATTCAACTGTATCTTCAGTCATTTGTTTGAAAATGATTTTTGCGAATAGAAAATTCATCGGTAATGCGATATACCAGTAGAAGCAAATAACCATTCCTATTCCTATAATTATGTTCGCACAGATAGATGCCCAA
>JAGXRX010000032.1 GCA_018335655.1 Erysipelothrix sp. | reverse complement strand
AGAGTTTTACTGGATATGGGATACTCCTGATCCAGATGAAGGTCATCTTCGTTATAGTCAATGGAGACACCGTTGTATGTCCAGCAACTCTAAAGACGCATATAAAGACCTCGTGAGAGCCGTAGACAACTGGCATGTCGAAATATTCAACTACTTTGATAAAAGGCTCACTAATGCTTATACGGAGTCAATTAACAGCATTATTAGGCAGGTAGAGCGAATGGGCAGAGGTTACTCGTTTGATGCCTTACGAGCCAAAATCCTTTTCAATGAGAAGCTCCATAAAAAGCGTAAGCCAGGATTTAATTCAAGTGCTTTCAATAAAGCTATGTTATACGATACTTTCAATTGGTATGAAGTGAATGATCACGACATTACAGACAACTTTGGTGTCGATTTTTCCACACTTATTAAGAATTTGGAGAAGGGTGATTTATAAGCCCTTTTCCACCATAAAATCCGAATACCCTAATCATCATTTACCCCAGAAACAAATGCAATTACACCAGAATCATTTCTAAGGATTTTAATATGATATCGTTTATATAGAAGTAAGGAGCATCACTTCATGTATGTGGCATTAATTTTCCTATCATTCTTGCAATCTGTCATCGGTTTTACGTTGATGGCTTCTTCAACGATGAAATTTAAAGAACCTATCAAGAAACGTATCATCCTTGGATTATCAGTCATGATTGGTGGGATTTTGCTACTTACTTACACACTCTATGCTCGAGGTACTGATTCTGTTGATCGATTTGCTATTTTGGTTATTCTTGGTATTTCGCTTTCATGGTACTTGATATGTGCTAAAGATCGTTTTTTTGTTTCTTTATTTAGTTTTCTCTCGTTTGTAAATATTTATGTTTCAATAAGTTTCATTAGTGATAATTTGTCATATGGATTTACTGGAATTTCATATATGTTAGTACGATTTATGATACGTTTATTAATCTATTTAATCATCTTACCATTACTTTATAAATATGTTAGAAAACGATTTAAACTAGTTGTTGAAACACTTGATAAAGAATGGAAGGCAGCTAATATTGTGCCATTCATGTTTCTAGTTATTCAAATCATGGTGCTCTATTATCCAGTCCCTTACTGGCGTTGGGTTAATAATAGTTGGTCTAGAGTCATCATCATATCAGTCTATTTCTTATTTTTAGCAGTCTATTATCTTCTTTCAGTACAAGCCACTGCAATCGTAGATAAGTATGGACTAGAGAAGCGACACCTTCTAATGGCTCAACAAGAAAAACTCTGGGAAGCAGAACTTCAGCGACAAAAACAAGAAATAATGCTTGCGAATCAACAACGACATGATATGCATCATCATAACACGGTCATTATGGACTTACTTCAGCGAAGTGATTTAACAACCCTCAAACAATACCTCATTAACTATGACGAAACACTTGACTCACATTATAGTGAGCTATACTGTCAAAATCCTATTGCGAATAGTATTCTGAATTTCTATGCTAAACAAGCTCGACAAGAAAATATCAAAACAAACTTTAATGTATTAATTCCAGAAGTTATAGGTATTGATCATGTCGATCTCACATGCATTCTTGGAAATGCACTTGAAAATGCATTTGAAGGATGCTTAGCACTTTCCGAAGAACAAGAGCGTGAAATCAATGTCACTGCTAAGTTTTTTGATAAACGACTACGTGTACAAGTTACCAATACTTGTGATGATGTAATCTTTGATAATGATTTACCGGTTTCAAAGAAAGAAGGTGGAGGAACTGGTACTAAAAGTATCCTCTACACAGCAGAGCGCTATGACGGTACTGCAGGATTCACGGTTATGGATGGTAAGTTCATATCTCAAATAGTGCTTAATGTTAAATAGGATACTTGTTATCAAAAGTGTTAATATGACACCCACTTAAGTAAAGGAACATTCATGCAACATAAAATAACTCAACCTCATGCACTCCTTGATGAACAAGGAAATCTCATAGAAGCAGGGTATGATACAACACTATCATTACTCTATGATCGTGGAGCCATTAAAGCACCATGGTATCGAATTAAAGAATGGGACTATTATTTCCTAGGTAATGATGAAGCAGGAATAGCAGTTACCGTTGCAGATAATAGTTATATGGGACTTGATTCGATAACACTCTTTGATTTTAAAAACAAAAGCTACATTACTAAAGACTTCATGCAATGGTTTACCAAAGGAAACAAGCAGTTATCTTCCTCTTCAAAATATGGAGATATCCGCATTGTACAGAAAGAATATCAAATAGAGATAACTCATAAAGAAGATTATCGAATGATTGATCTTCGTGTTAGTCATTTTAAAGATAAAAAAGACTTAGTAGCAAGACTAATTCTAAAAAGTGAACCAAAAGACTCTATGGTGATTGCGACACCATTTCATACTCCAAAACACTTCTACTATAATCAAAAGATTAATTGCTTACGTGTTGAAGGATCAGTTTCACTAGGACATGAAGTCATTCGTTTTCAACCTCAAAATACCTTCGGAGTATTGGATTGGGGAAGAGGAGTGTGGACATATAAGAATACATGGTATTGGGGCAGTGCCTCAGGAATCATTAACAATCATTCCTTTGGATTTAATATAGGTTATGGCTTCGGAGATACTTCAAAAGCATCTGAGAATATGATCATCTATCAAGGTAAGGCTCACAAACTATCCCAAGTAACCTTTCATATTCCTACACACGAAGGTCAAGATGATTTCCTAAAAACTTGGACCTTCACAAGTGATGATCAGCGATTTGAAATGAGTTTTGAACCAGTTCTAGATCGCCATTCTCATTCAAAAGTCTTATTTCTATCTTCTAATCAACATCAAGTTTTTGGTTACTACAGTGGTAAAGTAATCCTTGATGATGGTGAAATCCTTCTCATAGAGCGTCTGTTTGGTTTCAGCGAAAAAGTCATGAATGCGTGGTAAAAGAATCTAGTTGACTTGTGTGTTTGTAAGCCCTATAATCAGTTTCGTAATAGGGAGTAGCACCAGTGAATATTTAACTGGCAATGAGATCGTCAATACGGCTATAGGCCCGGTCCATTGATCGCAAGACACGCAAGACTTTTACGCCACCAGGGTAAAAGTCTTTTATTTTTATCCTAGAAGGAGCCACCTCGTGAAAGAGTTAGCCATTGGACTTTTCTTATTAAACTATATTTTATTATTCAGATTTCCTAAGAAGCGTGCCCATATCGCAATGGGTTTTGCCTTATTATTTGTAATCTTAGGACTCATTCCTCTTAATGAAGTGCCACAAGCCATTCAATGGAATGCCCTCATGATGCTTGCGGGAACCATGGGGTTAGTATCACTTTTCATTGAATCCAACATGCCAGCATTCTTAGCTGATGTTCTTATAGAGAAGATGCCAAATGTTCGTTGGACACTTGTAGGATTATCAATCTTTGCGGGGATTATCTCAGCATTTGTGGATAATGTTGCGACAGTCTTAATGATTGCACCACTTGTGCTATCTTTCTCCAAAAAGATTAAGATGTCACCAGTTATTGGAATGATATCCATCGCAATCTTCTCTAATCTTCAAGGAGCAGCAACTTTAGTTGGAGATACCACCTCAATACTTCTAGGTGGATATGCAAATCTAACATTCTTTGATTTCTTTTGGCTCGATGGTAAACCTGGATTATTCTGGATTGTACAAATAGGTACAGTTGGAGCAGCTATCCTCTTAAGTTGGATGTTTAGAAAATATACCCAACCCATTCAAGCACTAGAGCGATCTCATATTGAAAGCATGTTTCCATCCTATCTAATGATTTCCATGTTAGGACTACTCATTATCAACTCGCTGATACCTAACACACCATCATGGTCTAGTGGAGCGATATGTATTGCATTATTTATCATTGGTGTACTTAAATCCATGTGGGTTAAAAAATCAATTCAACCTCTTTCATTTCATCTAAAAAACATTGATGGATTCACACTGTTATTACTAACAGGACTATTTATTATGATTGGTGGATTAAGTGCAACTGGAGTTATTGGTGATCTCAGTAATTGGTTTTTATCCATAGGTCAAAACAATGTGATACTTATGTTTACACTCATTGTATGGATTTCAGTCTTCTTATCTGCATTTATTGACAATATTCCATATGTGGCAAGTATGTTACCAGTAGTTGGTTCAATTGCCATTTCAATGAACATCAGTCCAAACTTATTCTATTTCGGTCTTCTCATTGGGGCAACCCTTGGAGGAAATATGTCTCCATTAGGAGCTTCCGCTAATGTCACTGCAATTGGAATATTACGTCAAGAAGGATACCACGTCGAAACAAAAACCTATATGAAACTAGGGATACCAATTACTCTAGTTGCAGTGATTATTGGGTATATTCTTACTCTTGTGATTTGGAGATAGATTTTTCACAAAAAATTGTGATAGTTATGTCAATGGCATTGTAAATGTAGATATTTAGGTTATACTTGAATAAACACATTACTCTATTAAAATTTTTGGTTTTTAGATTAAGAAACAAAATCATCTTATAATCAAGTGTTTTACATTTATGTGGGGGTAAACAAAGTTGAAACCATATCAAAAACGAAACCTTTCTAAATCGTATTTCATACTCATTTTTGTCGTGTACATAACTACTTTAATTGTTATTAATGAAGGACACGTTAATCGAATCAATAATTATGTAAAAATGAAGGGTCTGCAATTTCATCAATCCATAGCAGATATTACAAATTCATACGAGAACTTCTCAGATTTTATTTTTCACAGTGATATAAATGTGAATAAAGTATTAGGATTGATGGATCAAGCATCGAAAGCTAGTGAAAGTGAGCGTGTTATCATTCGTGAAGAACTCTATAGTGAATTATTTAGAGTTTATACGACAGCTCAAAACTATGATTTCAATCAACTTCATTTTCATTTACCAAGTGGAGAAAGTTTCTTAAGATTTCACAAAGTAAGTGAATTTGGAGATTCACTTATAGGTATACGCCCTTCAATTAAAAAGATAATTGAACAAAAACGCATCAATAGAGGATTTGAAGGAGGTCGCTTTTTAAGTGGGTATCGTTTTCTATATCCTTTAATCAATAACGGACAATATGTTGGTAGTGTAGAACTCGTTATATCTGCAAAAACGATCATAAAAGAGTTATATAAATCAATGGATGGGCTTGATGTTGCACTTATAATCAAAGAAGATATTATAGAAGTCTTAAGAGAGGATGATATTGATGAGATTCATGAATATTCACTCTTATCAGATGAATATTTGATTGAAAAAGAAAATCTCAATGCAGTACAGAATAATGGAAAGAGTCTAAAACTCATTAAGGATGAATCTTTTAATGAAGTTCTTAAAAATAAGATAAAAGATCATTTTATTACAGAGCAAAGTTTTAACATATCGCTGAAATTTGAGCGAAAAGATTACGTCGTTCATTTTCATTCTATAAAAGATTTTGAAAGTAACCACGTTGGTTATTTATATTTAATATCAGAAACCAATAGTATTGTTTCATTCGGAAGTGAAAGAAATCAACTTGTATTAATCGCATCTGCAATCATGATGCTTATGATTTCGTTATTCTATTTAATTCTGAAGAAAGAAGAAGAAATCTCTAAGTATGCCATGATTGACTCGCTTACTGGGATTTATAATCGTGGTACATTCATTGATTTTGCACAAAGATTTTTTGCACGACAAACGAGAGACAACTTGCCTATTTCGGTTGCAATGATTGATGTAGATTATTTTAAAGAAGTGAATGACATTCATGGTCATCGCGTTGGAGATAAAATCCTTGTTGAGATTGTTCGAGAGATTTCAGATTCAATACGTGATTCAGATATTCTTGCACGATATGGTGGAGATGAATTTGTGATGTTATTGCCAGATACGAATATTGACGTGGCTTCAATTGTTTTAGAGCGTGTTCGAAGTCATATTGAACATACTCCATTTTTGAAAGTTAATTCAATCACTATCAGTGTAGGTGTTCATGAGAGATTGGAAAATGAAACACTTGAAGAAGTTATCCAAATGGCTGATGATGCGCTCTATGAAGCGAAGCAAAATGGTAGAAACATAGTCATTGAATCTAAACCGTCTAAATAAGTGAAGAAGTATAGTATAAGTAGACACTCAAGAAAAACCAATTCTTGAATCATGTCTACTTTTTTCTTAGGATAAAGGAAAGGAGAAAATCTATGGGGAGACCAAAAGGAAGTATAGGAAGACTTTGCAGGAAGTGGACAGCCAATGAGAAATTGGAAATTGTGACACTACACTTAGAAAAGCATCGAAGCTATCGATCACTTGAAGCAGAGTATCGACTAAATCGAGGTGTAATAAGTCACTGGGTAAAACGATACATTG
>JAGXRX010000031.1 GCA_018335655.1 Erysipelothrix sp. | reverse complement strand
CTAAATAAGACGGTTTTTCATATGTTTGCATTGAAAATTTCATTTGATGTGACTAGAAAACTCTGTTTTATGGTACTCTATTTAAAATAGTCAAAATATAAGCCAATATGGCCAACGAGGAACGCAATCATGGAAAAAATTCCTAAAACCATGTCAACGCAGCATCCAGATAACGTCAACACTCCATTTTTTGCACAAAGCAGTATTATGGGTGGAGAAGATGAAATCCAAGAAGCATTTTATGCGTACTCCCATTTAGGGATACAAGAGCAAATGTGGGATGTTGAAGGTAAAGAAGTAGATACTTATGTTGTAAAGAAACTTCTAAGCAAGTTTGAATCATACTTTCGCAAAAACATCTTAGGACAAGATAAACGACTCATTATGCGTGTACCTAATCCTCAAGTTGAGAAAGCAGAAGCCAAAGTACTCCTTGAAACACTTGAAAGTATTCCACGATCTTATGATGCGAATGCGCTCTTTTATGATGCTCCTTATGCGCCAATTCATGAAGTTATTTTACCAATGACCTCAAGTGCTCAACAGTTGTTATTAATTCATCGCTACTATAAACAATTCGTAAGTGGTAAAGCTCAGCAAATTTTAGATGAGCGTGGCACCACTCTCAAACAATGGATTGGTGAGTTTAAACCAGAAAGTATTCATGTTATTCCTTTATTTGAAGATAAAGAAAATATGTTACATGCTAAGACCATTCTTAAAGAATATTTAAAGGGAATTGTTGGAGAACAAATCCCATACCAACGTGTTTTCTTTGCCCGCAGTGATCCGGCCATGAACTATGGCATGATCAGTGCTATCTTATTAAACAAACTTGCGCTTCAAGATATGCAAGAACTTGAAGAAGAAATGAAGATTAGAATATATCCTATTATTGGGGTAGGTTCTGCACCATTTAGAGGACATTTAACACCACCACGAGCTCTTAAAGTCATTGAAGAATACCCTAGTGTTCATACGTTCACAATTCAATCTGCTTTCAAGTATGACTATGATGTGAATGAAGTTAAAGATGCTATTCAAGCTATTCATCAAAGTTCCACCCATCCTGCACAAAAGCTTGATAAGAAAAAAGTCTTAGCACTCATGGATCATTATGCTAAGGCATATGAAAACCATGTGTTAACCCATGCACCACTTATTAATCGTGTTTCAAAGTATGTACCAAGTCGAAGATTAAGAAAGCTTCATATTGGACTCTTTGGATATAATCGTCGCTTAAAGGGTGAATCACTACCACGTGTTATTACCTTTACCGCAACACTTTATTCACTAGGATGTCCTCCAGAATTGTTTGGACTTGAATCATTAAGTGAGTCAGATTTAGCCTTTGTGAGAGAAACTATTGTTAATTTTGATGAAGATATCTTAGAAGCACTACGATACTTAAATCCAGCATCTCCATGTATAAGTCATGAGCTTTCATTATGGATAAAGAAACATTTCCCAAATCATGGTACTGATGAGCGACACTTAAAAGTAACAAATTATATAATTGAAAAGGTTGAACAACACCAACACCATGACCTAGAAGCACTAATATTACAAGCAGCTTCATTTAGACGATTTTTAGGTTAGTCTTATTTAAACATCTTTCGCCAAAATACATTATAATGGTTGTGACGAGGTAACTTATGAACAAAGTACTGCAAGCAAGTCTAGTTGGTAATGCTTATGGATTTGGATTACATTGGATTTATGATCCAAACCATATTAAGACCATTGTAAGTAAAGAGAATGTCTTCTTCAAAGCACCACAAAAACATCATTATGATGAAGCTGAAAGTGCATACTATGGTTATCCTCATTCAAAAGATGGAGAGGTAACAACCCAAGGTATGTTCTTAGTGTGGTTAACTCAAGCACTACATAGCAATCCTAATCTTAGTGTTGAAGAGTATAAAAATGTGCTTCTAGAGCATATTATGCCTGGTGGTGATTATGTAGGATACATTGAATCTTATGCTAAGAAACTCATTGTGAATGAGATTGCTAAAAGCATGGAAGTGCCAGCTGTTTTTGAAATGATAGATGATCATCTTGTAGGGTTTGTTCCATACCTTGCCACAAAAGCTTTAAACTTACCACTGAGTAAAGCAAAAGAGCTTGCGACTTTATTTTCAAATGATCCTGATTATGGAACACTTTTTGAAATGATGGATGCTTTTATTCAAGGACTCTCTACTCACACAAAAGAAGAAGCATTATCTAAAGCAATTAAACTTGCACCACCACTCTTTAAGAATAAACTTATTCAAGCATTAAGTAATGAAGATGATGCTTCATTCATTGAAACCTCATCGGGTATTGCATGTGTGATTCCACAATCTATTCCATTAATCATACGCATCATCCATCGTGCTTCGACATATGAAGAAGCAATGTTGATGAATGTCCGTTATGGAGGAGCGATGAGTGAGCGTGCAATGCTTCTTGGTTATGTCTTTTCACAATTTAGTGATATCCCACAAGAATGGCCACAAAAGTTATCTCCTAAACTTACACAAATTATTAAAGCATTATAATTGAAATTCATTAAGTAACTTAAGTATACTATGCCTACACCGGAGGAATAAAAAATGAAAAAATTAATCGGTTTAATCGCCCTTATTAGCTTATTAGCCCTAAGTGCATGTGCACCAACGGTTCCAGCAGAAGAATTGCCAGCACTAAAAGTTGGCATGGATTTACGTTATCCACCATTTGAAACAGTGGATGGTACAGGTAAACCTGTTGGAATATCAGTGGATATTGCGAAAGAATTAGGAACATTCTTAAAGCGTGAAGTAGAGATTGTGGATATATCATTTGGAAACTTGATTACAGAACTTAACCTTAGAGAGATTGATGTGATTATTGCATCCATGACTATTAACGACGCACGTCGCGAAGTCATTGATTTCTCTGAACCTTATGTATTCTTTCCACAAGTAGCCATTGCGAATACTGCTTTTCTTCAAGAAAACAACTATACTACAATTGAACAAGTCCTAGCCCATGACCAAGTCGTCTTTGCGGGACAAAAAGGTACAATTTTCTTAAGCTTACCAGTATCTTTAGCTGCTAATCCAGGACCTGTCATTGAAACAGATAACGTTGCATTAGCAATGACAGAAGTTTCTACAGGAACTGCACAAGCTACAGTGTTAAGTTTACTCGCTGCCGCAACCAATGCGAAAGCATTCCCAGATACTACAACCTTACTTCTTGACCCACTATCAATTAATCCGATCGGTATGGGCGTAAGAAAAGGGGAAACAGAACTTCTTAATTCACTTAATGCGTTCATTGCGCAAATGGAAGCTGGAGGCGTCAATGGTCGCTTACGTAATAAATACAATCCAACCATCATTGATGAGTTTGGACTTTCTGCAGGATTTGACTTATTCTTAGGCAATGATTAAGAAAAGTCGTGATTTTTTACTAGCGTTAGCGATATACGGAGCTTTGGCACTGTATATCGCTTTATCATATCCTGGAAGGAATAACTTCAATCTTGCAAGACTGTGGCCTGCAGCACCAGATATCGCGCAAGCGTGGTTTCTTACATTGTGGATATCCTTGATTGCTTTATTTTTTAGTTTTATAGCGGGACTAATACTATACTGGATGACTCAATCAAAGATTGGTGTTTTAAAATACATGGGTATTATCTTTGATGAAGTAGTTTTTGGATCTCCACTCATTGTGTTTGTGATCGCAGTATACTATTTCATTGCTTTTCCACTAGGACTACGTGATCGCCTGTCAGTTGGGATATTTGCCTTTACACTTTACATGGCTCCATACATGAAAACTATGGTTGTGGGTGCTATGAAAGCGATAGATCCTACACAGTTTCAAGCCATGCGTGTATTAGGGTTTAACCCATTTCAACAATTCTTTTTCATCCTCCTCCCTCAACTATTAAAAATTATGTTTCCACCACTCATTGGTAATTTCTCGTTCATTATTAAAGGAAGTAGTTTACTAGCGGTTATTGGTGTGCGTGAACTGTACCATACCATAGATCGTATTCAAGCCAACTTACTTTTATATGTAGAAGGATATCTATTGATGTTTATAACATACCTTCTTATGACAATCCCACTCATGGCGATTTCACGATGGGTAGAAAGGAAGATAAATGCATGAAGCTACATTGTGATCATGTTACCCATATGTACGAAGGGCAGAAAGTTCTTGATGATGTATCGTTACATTTTGAGAATGTTAGTGCAATTGCACTAATAGGACCATCAGGTGCAGGGAAAAGTACTTTACTTAGACTTTTATCAAAAATAGAATCACCTTCCAGTGGACAGATCTTTGTGAATGGTATGGATGTCTTAAACACAAGTGAAAAAGAATATTTCAAACACATCGGTTTTGTCTTTCAACATCATGGGCTTTTTCCTCACTTAAGTGCTTGCCATAACGTTACAATCGTTTTGGAAAAAGTGCACAATAAATCTAAAGATGAAGCACTTGCAATCGCAAAGGTTTTATTTGAACAGTTTGAACTTACAGATCATTTGCATAAGAAACCAGCACAACTTTCTGGTGGACAAGCACAACGTGTTTCAATTGTTCGCTCACTTGCAGCATCTCCTTCACTATTGTTTTTTGATGAACCAACATCAGCACTAGATCCTATACTTACAAAAGAAGTTTTACATGCGATTATTAAACTGCGTAAACAAAACATTAAGTTTGTTATTGTTACCCATGAAATTGCATTTGCGCGACAAGTTGCGGATGCCTTCGTGTATATGGAAGAAGGTAAAGTTATTGAGAGTGGTGCAATTGAACAACTTGATGAACCTAAAACTGAAAAACTAAAACGATTCCTAGATTTCGTAATGACATTCTAACCTCAATATTTGAGGTTTTTTTGTGTTTTTTCACATACGTTGTGAATTAGTGATGTACATTCACAAGCAAATTGTGAAAAGATTATTATACTAACATCACAAAAAGTCACATGTTATAATGGTAAAAAGTGAGCGACACTCACTCAATATAATAGAAAGCGGTGAATTATGATACTGAGTCATACATCCTTACCTAAGGAGAAATTCTCTTTAAAAACCATGATCATCACCACATCAGCCTTAGGTTTGTTGGCGCTATATGCGACCACGGTTTTTGGCCTGAATGTGTTAATGATGGTGGGTGTTTCGTATCTTTCAGCTCTTGTAATTGAATTCATGTTTGCGAAAGGTCGTAAACGTCCTTTAGATTCTGGATGGTTTGTGAATCCAATGATCTTTGCGTTAGTCTTACCACCGACATCCACATGGTGGATGGTCATGATTGGTTCGATGTTTGGTACATTCTATGGTAAAGCCATCTTTGGTGGAACTGGTCGTAATATATTTCATCCAGCTGCAGTAGGTTGGGTTTTCTTGTCATTTGCATTCCCTAACCTTATGCTTACAAACTGGTTAAATCCTGTAAGTGGAGATATCGTAGCTACCGCAACCCCACTCATTCAACTCAATGTCGGAGCGATGCCTTATCCATTTACGTTTATGGCACTACTTATGGGAAACCATGCTGGAAG
Organism: Erysipelothrix sp.; assembly: GCA_018335655.1. GTDB lineage: Bacteria > Bacillota_I > Bacilli_A > Erysipelotrichales > Erysipelotrichaceae > UBA6182. The sequence goes on along the minus strand of JAGXRX010000031.1, from coordinate 26,887 downwards.
TGTTGGAGAAACCTTTAGACTTGGTATTATTTTCTTAGGATTAATCCTAATCGTTATCAAGGCAATAGATTGGCGTATTCCATTGTTCTATCTTGGAACAGTCTTCCTTATTAACTATGCAGGTATTATGCTTGGTGCAGAAAAATTCAAAGACCCAGTACTTTCACTTTTTGTCGGTGGTTTAATGTTTGCAGCATTCTTTATGGCGAGTGATCCAATCACATCTCCATATCATCCATATGCTAAGATCATTTATGGTATTGGATTAGGAGTCATTACCGTAATCATAAGAAATTTTGCAGCATTCCCTGAAGGTGCAATGTTTGCCATTCTAATTATGAACGCGGTAGCACCTATGCTTGATAATATGAAAATGAATCGAAAATTTGTTAAAGAGGAGGTAAGTGCATGACGAAACGTTATCTACAAATGCTGCAGTTTGTGCTTGTAATGGGTTTAGTGACCTCACTCGTTTTTGTGGGCATGGAACTATGGACAGCACCACTGATTGCAGCTAATTCAGCGAATGAACTTCGATCTTCAATATTAAGTTCTAATGATATCGCATTTAACACAGGTAACATTAACGCTGTATATACCGAGAATGTTGAAGAAATCACTGTAGATGGTTTAATGTTCTATGTTGTAAAGTCTACAGGTAATATAAGTTTTGAATTTGAAGGTGGTGGAGTATGGGGACCAATTGAGGGAGTTATAACACTAGCTCCAGATAAAGAAACTATTGTAGACATTCGTGTTCTTGAACAACAAGAAACTCCAGGTCTTGGAGGAATTGTCGCAACCCGAAACTATCTTTCAACCTTTAAGGGAATTCGTTTCTTACCAACTATTGAAATTAATAAGCCAGATAGTGATACAAACAAAGCCAATGAAGTCGATTCAATAACTGGCGCAACACGTACATCAAAAGCCTTTGAAGGCATCTTGAATGAAACATACACATCGCGTTTAGACGCATTAGCGAAGGTAGGTAACTGATATGAAACTTATTCGCTTACGATACACCAAGTGGTTTAATATCATGCGTGATGGGATTTCACAGAATAATCCTGTTGCGGTCGCAGTCTTAGGAATATGTTCATCCTTAGCGGTAACAAATAAAGTTGAAAATGCAATTGCCATGGGACTTGGTGTAACTTTTGTCGTCATGGTCTCATCCGCAACAGTGTCATTGTTTAGAAAATTCATTCCTTCGAAAGTTCGTATGATTACATACATGGTTATCATTTCAACTTATACGATCGCAGTACAACTCTTCTTAGCAGCATATTTTCCTGAAATTTCAAAAGCTTTAGGAGCATATGTTGGATTGATCATTACAAACTGTATTGTTATGGGACGTGCTGAAGCCTTTGGAATTAAAAACCCAGTTCGCTACTCCCTCATTGATGGATTTGCAAGTGGTATGGGTTATATGGTCGTACTAATGCTTGTCTCTACAGTTCGTGAAGTCTTAGCCTTTGGTACATGGTTAAACATTCAAGTAATGCCAGCATCTTTCCCAACATGGACAGTTATGGCATTAGCTCCAGGTGGCTTCTTCGTTATCGGTTTATTTATATGGGGTATCCGAGAATTCATCGGATACTATGAAGTGTAAGGGAGGTCACTATGAACTTACTTGATTTAGCAATTACCTCGATTCTTAGCAATAACATTGCCTTAACATTCATCTTAGGAATGTGTCCCCTTATTGCAATTTCCACGAATGTGAAGAATGCAACTGGGATGGGCTTAGCTGTTGTGTTTGTGGTGACATTAACTGGGATTATTAACTATCCTATTTATGTTCTTCTTAAAGCAACCGGAACAACAAACCTAGCTTTACTAGTCTTTATTATTACAATCGCCGCAACGGTTCAAGTTTTAGAAATCTTTGTGGATAAGTATCTTCCAAAGCTTTATAACTCATTTGGAATCTTCTTACCACTTATCACAGTAAACTGTGTTGTCTTAGCGGTCAGTTTATTCTTTGTGAATCGTAGTTATACTTTTAGTGAAACAGCAGTATATTCATTTGCTTCTTCAGTTGGTTGGATGCTTGCGATTATCTTAGTTGCAGGTGTTCGTGAAAAGATGGCAGTAAATGCTGATATTCCACGTGGTTTAGGTGGAAAAGGCATTGTCTTCTTAGTGCTTGGTATATTGTCCTTGGCCTTCTTAGGGTTCACTGGACTTAGTTTCTAGGAGGTAGATGCTATGCAATATCTATTAATACCATTAGTTCTAGTCGGGGTATTACTTGTTATTACCCTTGTACTTATTTTTATTGATAAGCTTCTTGGTGGTGGTGGCGAAAAAACAATCACTATTAATAATGATACACTTATCCCTGTCATGGGTGATGATTCAGTACTATCAACATTATCTAATGAAGGAATTCATCTTCCTTCCGCATGCGGTGGTAAAGCTACTTGTGGTGCATGTAAGTTTAGATTGATTGATGGTGGAAATACAGAAATATTACCTACAGAACTCCCATTACTTTCCAAAGATGAACAAGAATCTGGGGTTCGCTTATCCTGCCAAGTGAAGGTGAGAGGGGATATGAAAATAGAGATCCCCCCGGGACTACTGAGTGCTAAAGAGTTTAAGACTATTGTAGAGTACATGGAAGATCTCACATACGATACAAAACTTGTTCGCTTTAGACTACAAAATGGTCAGACTATTGATTTCAAACCTGGCCAATATGCTCAGATTAAAGTTCCAGGCATTGAAATCACACGTGCATACTCTATGGCTTCTAATCCTAAAGATAATACGATGATTGAAATGATTATTCGTATGGTTCCTAAAGGACAAGCAACGACATATGTTCATAAGGCACTTGAAGTGGGTGATAAAGTATCACTGACTGGACCATTTGGACATTTCTACCTTCAAGAAAATGAGAGAGAAATGATTTGCATTGCGGGTGGCTCTGGAAAAGCTCCAATTCGTGCAATTATGTCAGTGCTTAAAGATCAAGGAATGCCGCGTAAGGTTAAATACTTCTTTGGGGCAAAAACAACCAAAGATTTATACATGACTGAAGAATTCATGAAGTTACAAGAAGAATTTCCTAACTTCACTTATATCCCAGCTCTTTCAGATTCAACTCCTGAAGAAAACTGGACAGGTGAAAAAGGGCTAATTACTGATGTTGTGGATCGTATGGTAGGAGACTTAAGTGAAGCGGAAGCTTATCTATGTGGATCTCCAGGTATGATTGCGGCTTGTACACGAGTGCTTAAAAAGCATGATATTTCAGATAATAACGTATACTTTGATAAATTCTCATAACATAGTAAAGCCTTTCATCAAATTCGATGAAAGGCTTTTTTAATAGATACGTTAACTAAAAACCATATCTTATGAATTATATAAATAGTGTTAGCCCTGCATCTTCACTTTCCGCAAGATAGGTTGCGACACCACCATAGGAAATACCATCAATAAGTTCTTCTTTTTTAATACCCATGACATCCATACTCATAGTACATGCAATAAAATCAACTCCAAGTTCCATGGCTTGTGCCATAAGATTTGGAAGTGTTTCAACATTTTTCTGTTTCATGACATTAAGCATCATGGCTTTACCTAAACCACCCATTTGCATTTTAGATAATGGAAGTTTATTCGCGCCTTTTGGCATCATCATTCCAAACATCTTCTCAACAAGTGTTTTCTCAACATTCACATAAGCTTCTTTTCTTAAGAAGTTTAACCCCCAAAATGTAGCAAATACACTCACTTTCTTACCCATTGATGCAGCCCCATTGGCAATAACCATTGCTGCCAGTGCTTTGTCTAGTTCTCCTGAGAATAATACAATTGTCGCATTCTCATTTGATGTGGATTGAGACCTTGGTTTGTCTTGTCCTTTTTTAAGCGTTGCGATTACTTTTTTACCTTCAATCTTAACATCCAACATAGTATTACCAGTTTTCTCAGCCCATTTAGAAATATCTGAGTAGAATCCAAAATCACTCGATTCAACACGAAGAACTTGATTAGGTGCCATCTTTTCAATCGCTTTATAAGTTTCTAAGATTGGACCTGGACACTGTAAACCACAAGCATCCACATGTATAACTTCCAAATCAGTATCAGGTAAAGCAACAATAACTTGCTCATCAACATACTTCGCTTCCGCAACACCAGTAATACCTGAAGGATTGTTGAAGTCGTGATGACCCACTTCATATAAGCGATAACCACCATCTAAGTTGTAAAGGTGAGTAAACCCATTTTCTTGAAGAATACGAATTGCTAGATAACCACGATGACCTACCTGACATGTCACGATAATTGGAGTATCAACGTGTGGTAAATGATTTAAATTTTGGCGGAGTTCATCAAGATCAATATTTATTGAACCAGGAATATGTCCTAAATCATATTCAAGGGATGTTCTTACATCCAATAAGACATGACCTTGTTTGACACGCTCATCCACTTCATTCCATTGTAAAGTCTTATATGTCTTATTAAAAACATGTGTAGCAACATACCCTAGGATATTCACTGGATCTTTTGCACTTGAGTATGGTGGAGCATAAGATAACTCTAGATTAACTAAATCTTTAACTTTCAAACCACCTGCCATTGCGGTTGCGATTACATCAATACGTTTTTCTGTTCCTTCTTGACCAATAGCTTGTGCTCCATAGATGGTTCCATCAACAGAAGAGAATACAAGTTTAAGAATCATGGAAGTTGCTCCTGGATAATAAGAAGCATGATTATTACGATTCACATGAACCACTTGATAAGGAATGTTTTGAGCCTTACATAGTCTTTCATTCAAACCAGTAGATGCAACCGTTAAATCAAAAACCTTTGCCACTGCCGTACCAAAAGAACCTGGATAGAAATCTTCAACACCATGAATGACATTCGCCACCACTACACCTTGACGATTTGCTGGCCATGCAAGGGGAATCTTTGTTTGTAACCCATTAACACGTGATTTAACTTCAATAGCATCACCTAAAGCATAAATACTAGGGTCACTTGTTCTTAAGTGTTCATCCACAAGAATTCCCTTTAAATCACCAATCTCTAGTCCTGCATCCTTGGCAAGTCTAATCTCAGAAGTAACACCGATTGCTAAGATAATGATATCTGAATCAATCATTAAACCAGACTGTGTTTCAACAACTCGTCCTTGTTGGTGAAATGATTTAACACCATCTTTCAAGACCAAACGTACTCCATGACGGGTGAGCTCTTCATGAACAAGCTGAGACATTTCATAATCGACAGGGGCAAGGACTTGATCAGCCATATCTACTAAAGTAACTTCTAAACCTCTTTCTATTAAATTCTCTGCCATTTCAACCCCAATGAAACCACCACCAATGACAGTAGCTTTCTTAGGTTGTTTTGCTTTAATGAAGTCAACTATGGCATCCATGTGGGGAATATTGCGTAGTATAAATACATTACTTGATTCTTTTAGACCTGGGATAGGTGGAACAATAGGGGATGCACCAGGAGAGAGGATAAGGATGTCATAGCTTTCTTGATATTCTACACCACTTGATTTTCGAACATGAACTTCTTTTTTGACACGATCAATTGAAGTAACTTCACTTAAATTGCGAATATCAAGATTAAAACGTTTGCTCATTCCTTCTACAGTTTGAACAAGTAGTTTACTACGATCTGTAATGACATTACCAATATAATAGGGTAGACCACAGTTCGCAAAAGAAATATACTCATCTTTTTCAAAAATAATAATTTCATCTTTTTCGCTTAATCGACGTAGTTTTGCAGCTGCAGTAGCTCCACCGGCTACTCCACCAATAATAACAATTTTTCTTTTGTCCATAGTTCCTCTTGTTCAGCATCACACTGAAAGTGATTTTATTCACAATATAATTCTAGCACTAAATCATTAAACGTTATATATCAAATAGAAACTTCACTTAAGTGACACAAAAAAAATACTGTGAAGCTCACAGTATCAACTAGATTGGACAAGTTGATGTTCGTATTTCTCTTCGTGACCACCAAAGTCCAAGAATAATTAGAAATAAAGAAATAAACTTATAAGGTAAACCACCTAATGGTAAAGCAATGACTGAGAAGGCAATACCAATACTTCCAAAGAAAGCAATAACACATGGTGTACAACCATAAGTTAAGACTCCAAATAATACAGAGAAGAAACCAAGATTAGAACCTTTTGTTTCCTTACCTCCTTTTAATGCAGCATTTGCAGTGCTCATATTAAGCAGTAATGCAGTTAACAATGCCATCACAACATTAAGACTAATGTTGGTGTAGACTAAGGATGATCCAAAGTTTTCTCTCATTGATGCATAGGACATATTAAAGCCATCAAGCATCGTGTAGATCACCATAAAGAATATAAAGAATCCTATCATTTGTAGGATGTATCGTTTTGTTTTTAGTAATGCTTGGACTTGTTCGCACATGCTGGTTACCTCACTAGTCATATTATACATGAAGGGACATTAATTGAAAAGCATAACTCACACAATCCCATATTTTACAACAAAGGTTTGCTCTCATTAAACAAAACGTTTGACATTCAAACATAAACTATCTATAATTCTTTCATAAATGCAATGATTAGGATGAGTAGTCATATCCTGAACTTAAAGAGAACTCGGTAGTGGTGCAAAGAGGAAGCAGGATAGATGAACATGACCTATGAGCTAGACAAGTGAAGCATGAAAATGCGTGTAGCTTTTCTCGGGGCGCCCGTTACAGCGATAGAGACCATTAAAAGGTCTTTACAAGGTTTATGGCAACATAAACAAATTAAGGTGGTAACACGACAAGCCCTCGTCCTTATGGTTGAGGGCTTTTACGTTTTCAAGGAGGAAAGAACATGAAAACAGCAAAACTTATACTTGGTGATTGGAATACAAAAACCATCGTCGGCGTTGCACTTGGTGCAGCATTGTTTGGGGTTCTAATGGTATATGGTGGTATTACTGTATTTACCAATACACGTCTAACTACAGCATTCTTAGTACCAGTGGTTGTAGGAGCACTCTTTGGTCCACTTCCTGCTGCAGTAGCGGCTGGTCTTGGTAACGTTGTCGCAGACTTTATTGGTGCTTGGGGTTACTGGTTTGACTGGAGTGTTGGAAACGCAGTCTTAGGTTTCTTCATTGGACTACTTCCTGTCTATGGCGCAGTCATTACTAAAGGCAAGTTTACAGTTGTTCATGCGGTAATCTTCGTAATTTGTGGCTTTGTAGGTAACTTTGTAGGCTTTGGTCTAGTGACTCCTGTTGTAACACTTCTACTTTATGGTGGTGAACTCACAGTTACATTAGCACAAGCTTGGGCAGCTGGTATCTCTAACTCAGTAGTACTTATCGTTGGAGGTGTACCTTTATTATTTGCATTATCAAAAGTCTTCGCTTCTTCCAATAACTTAACAAAAGAGTAACACATGACAAAAAGATCGTTCATACAATTCAATAACTTTACGTTTCGCTATGACTCACAACGTGAGCCAACCTTATATGATATCAATCTCACGATTTATGAAGGAGAGAAGGTACTTATTTTAGGACAAAGTGGATCAGGTAAAAGTACGCTCATGCATTGTATGAACGGTCTTATTCCGTTTTCATATAAAGGTGAAATCCAAGGTGAGTGTATCATCATGGATAAACCTTCAACATCCCTCTCACTATTTAAAATAGGTCAACAACTTGGTTCTATTCTACAAGACTCAGATGCTCAGTTTGTGGCTTTATCTGTGGCAGAGGATGTTGCTTTTGTGTTAGAAAATCAAAACTTTACTAAACCTGTGATGGTTGAGAAAGTTAAAGAAGCAACCTCAAAAGTAGGAATGCATGATTTTTTAGCACAAGTGCCATTTCAATTATCTGGAGGACAGAAGCAAAAAGTAGCTTTAGCTGGAGTTCTTCATGATGATGTTAAGGGATTACTTTTTGATGAGCCCCTAGCAAGTTTAGATCCTCAGTCGGCTAAAGCTGCGATTGAACTTATTGATGAACTTCACGAAAGTGGAAAAACAATGATTATTATCGAACATCGCTTTGAAGATGTCTTAATTAAACCTGTTGATCGAGTCGTCGTCATGCATGAAGGACGAATCGTCTTTGATGGAGATGTTGACACATTACTTAAAACACGTCTTTGTCTTAGGTATGGTTTACGAGAACCATTATATCTTCAAGCATTAAGTACATTTAAAGTAAAACTGGATACACAAAAGATTTGGCATCCACTTCATTCTTTAAGGTTTCCTTCCTTTACACTCCCTGCAATAACCTATGAAGAAGTTGTTAACCATGAAGAAGAAGTCCTTCGATTAAATCATGTTTCTTTTCAATATGATGAAAGACCATTAATCAAGGATGTGAGCTTTTCAATTCGTCGAGGTGAGCGTATTGCGCTTATGGGTGAAAATGGTGCAGGAAAATCTACCATCGCAAAGTTAGCAAGTGGGATACTACGTCCATTATCAGGGAATATTCATGTGAAAGATCAAGATATTAATGGCATGAGCATTGCGCAAATAGGATTACATATTGGATATGTCATGCAAAATCCAAATCAAATGATTGTGAAGCAAAGTGTTGAAGAAGAGATTCTTTTCGCGTTAAGGCTTCGTCATACTGATGAAGCATTTATTCAAGAGCGACTTCTTGAAGTCCTTATCATGACAGATCTAAAGAGCATGCGACGTTGGCCAGTTAATGCTTTAAGTTATGGTCAAAAGAAACGCTTAACAGTAGCTTCTATTCTTGCATTGTCTCCTGATGTTTTAATCCTTGATGAACCGACGGCAGGACAAGATTATGCACATTACACTGAAATCATGTCATTTCTGCAATCACTTCATGAAAGCACAAATCTAGCTTTTGTTTTTATAACTCATGATATGCATCTTGCGATGGAATATACAGATCGTGCATTAGTGTTTTCTAAAGGAAGTCTAATCTATGATGGACCAACATATAAAGCATTATCCAATGATGCCTTGTTAAATCAAGCATCACTTCGACCTACCTCACTACTCGAACTAGCAACCTTAAGTGGACATGATCCCGCTACATTGGCACTGCATTTCATTAAGGAGTTTAATCATGGCCAATAACACAATGCTTATCAATTTTAAACCAAGTGATACGTTTCTAGGACGCCTTAATGGTTCTGTGAAAGTACCATTATTTGTAGCATTACTTATTGCTGTTTTAATGTCTTTTGATTTAAGAATCTTATTTCCTATCTTAGTCGTGAGTGTGATCTCACTGCGATCACTTCATCCCAATAAAACAATTGTTAAGGCATCTTTAATCTTCTTTGTGACTTTAAATGCTTTGAATATTGTGTTGTTTTGGTTAGTAGATCCTAATATTGGATCGGTTTATATTTCTGGTGATCCTACACCACTTACATCTATTGGTTCATATGTACTAACACTTGAAAGTGTGTGGTATCTAAGTGTTCGCTTCTTTAAAATCTTTACAAGCTTTATCTTATCTTTAGTATTCATCTTTTCAATCACACCATCACAGCTTGCGGCAGGACTTGCATCCATGAAGGTGCCTCCTAAGATTGCGGCAATTATAAGCTTAACGTTTCGCTTTATTCCAGATTTAGCCAATGACTTTCAAAATATGAAGTTATCACTGCAAGCTCGAGGACTTGAGCTAGACGCAAAGAAGATTTCACCAATAGAAAGACTAAAGCGTAATGTTACGCTACTTATTCCTTTTTTATTAACTTCATTTAATAAGGTTGAAGTAGTTGCAAATGCCCTTGATTTAAGAGGATTTGGACATCAAAAGAAACGAACTTATTATGTTGAGCATGCTCCGACAAATAGTGATCGCTTAATGAAAGGATTAGCTTGGATCGTCGCATTGAGTGTTATCGGATATTTGGTCTATATGAACACCCTTGCGCCAACCCAAGATATGTGGGTATACTGGAGATGAATAAACTAATCACAATGATGACAGATTGGACGTATGCTGAAGGAGCTATTGGTGCTTGTAAAGGAGTCATTAAATCCATTGATTCTTCACTAGAAATCATTGATATTACTCATGAAATACCAGCTTATGATATTTATGCAGCCAGTTTTCGTCTCAAACAAGTCCTTCCTTTTTGGCCAAAAGAGACTGTATTTATGGTAGTAGTCGATCCAGGGGTAGGCACATCAAGAAGACCAGTTGTTGCAAAGACATTAAGTGGTCACTTTATCGTAACTCCTGATAATGGAACACTCACCCATATTAATGCATTGATTGGTTTAGAAGAAGTAAGAATCATTGATAATAAGCATCGACTTTGGTCATCACATCACACCAATGTTTTTCATGGACGTGATATCTTTGCCTACGTTAGTGCTAAACTCTCTTCAGATCAATTATCATTTGAAGACATAGGAGAAGTATTAGTTGACCCTATCATTACCTTTGAACTTAAAGAACCATCACGTGACCATGATACCTTACAAGGAATGATTGAAATCGTAGATCCAAACTTTGGTAATGCGTGGACCAACATTCCTATACAGTGGCTTGTTTCATTTCAAAGCAATGAACATACAATCTTTGATATTTTAATTACCTCACAAGGTACAACGATTCATTTAAAAGCTGTTTTTGCACCTACCTTTGGACATGTTTCAAAAGGAGAATGTGTTTTATATCATAATGAACTTGATCATGTGGCCATTGCGATAAATCAAGAAAGCTTTATTAAAACCTATAATGTGTCCTATGGTCCAGAGTGGATCATAGAGATAAGGAGAACTCATGACTAAACCTCTCATTCTTCAATCAGATTTTGGGCTCAGTGATGGCGCAGTGAGTGCGATGATGGGGGTTGCTTTGTCGATTGAACCAACACTTAATATTCATCATAATACCCATGACATAACCCCTTTTAATATTCATGAAGCATCATATCGTCTATTTCAATCCATTAGTTATTGGCCTGCCAATAGTGTGTTTGTGTCTATTGTAGATCCTGGTGTTGGAACTTCTCGTAATAGTGTTGTGGTTGAGCTTGAAAATGGATCAATTCTTGTCACTCCAAACAATGGCACAACCTCACATATCGCAAAGTTCTTAAAGATTAAGCATGTTTATGAAGTTGATATACTGAAACACCGCTTAAAGAATCATCAAGATAATTATACATTTGATGGACGTGATCTATATTCTGCTTTAGGGGCAAAACTTGCGAGTGGGCAAGTGAGTCTAGAAGAAGTTGGAATTGAACTTAAAATAGAAGATTTAAAAACTGTTGAGATAGGAACTTATACACTGTCTAAGCAAACACTTAGTGGTTGTGTTGAAATACTTGATGTTCGCTTTGGAAGTTTATGGACTAGTATTCCATATGATGTATTTAATACATTTAGACAAGATCATCAAGGCAAGTATCATATCGTGATCACCCATGAAAACACAGTGCTCTATGATGATCACATTGTTTTTGGGAAAGGATTTAATGATGTACAACCGGGGGATGTTCTTCTTTATAATAATTCCCTTAATCGTTTAGGATGTGCGATAAACCAAGGAAACTTTGCGAAAACTTACACCATTAAACCAGGCTTGGATGTGTTGTTTACGATTAGTTTAGACTAATTGATATGTGGATTGTCATGTTTATTGACAAACATGACTGTCCATGATATCGTAACAAAAAACATAGTACCTTAACAAAGAGGCCGCGATGCATCATTAGCAATCCTGTGAGGGATCATCGCCGAAGTAAACGTCAGATTTACTGGGCCCATGTTGAATAAACATGGGACTGTTGATGTCATGTGCCCAACATGACTTTAATGCGCTTTGTTAGTGGGAGGGCAGAAGGAAGCTAGTATTAGCCATGAGCCTTTTGCTCATGGCTTTGTTGTATGTGGAGGAAAAGCGGATGCAACCTTATTCTTTAACGGCTTCAACTATCATGATGAATGGTGTTGATCTTCAATCATTAACCCAACGCTATGGCACACCACTATACGTTATGAATGAATCTTTCATTCGTAATCAAGCCCAACGCTTTAAAGCGACTTTTGTGCATGAGCACCTTAAAACCACAATATTCTATGCTTCTAAAGCATTCTTAACCTTAGCAATGGCACAACTTATTGATGAAGAAGGTTTATCCTTAGATGTTGTATCATTAGGAGAACTTCATACTGCGCTTAAAGCTAACTTTCCTCCATCACGCATCATCTTTCATGGCAACAACAAAACCTCCCTTGAACTTGACTATGCTCTAAAGCATCATGTGGAAACTATCGTCATTGATAATCCTTATGAACTACAACTTCTTATTGAGAAAGTAAGTCGACCTCAAAAAGTCATGTTAAGACTTAATCCTGGAGTAGAAGCTCATACTCATGAATACATTTCGACGACTAAACATGATTCTAAGTTTGGTTTATCAATCAATGATGTAGAAACGATTGAAGTTATGAAGACTATGATTAATCATCCACTTCTTGACTTTACTGGTATTCATTGTCATATTGGCTCTCAAATCTTTGATCCTTCATCCTTTCATAAAGAGGCACAACTACTTCTTGAATACATGAGAGATATTAAAGATAACTATGATATTGAAATCAAGACACTAAATCTTGGTGGAGGATTTGGTGTTAAATATACTGATGAAGATACACCTTTTGATATTCAACTCTACTTTCATGATTTACTAGACTTCATAAAAAATACATGCGATGAATATCAAATCATTTATCCTCATGTGTGCATTGAACCAGGACGTAGTATTGTCGCTGAAGCAGGGGTTACAATCTATACTATTGGAGCACTTAAGACCACTCATTCAAGTAAACACTTTGTATTTGTGGATGGTAGTATGGCAGATCATATACGAACTGCACTATACCAAGCTAAATATGAAGCTCGAATTCTTGAAAGACCACTTGATCCACATGATCGCATCTACAGTGTTGCAGGTAAGGCATGTGAAACAGGGGATATTCTTATTCATGAATCCTCTTTACCAACACCAAATATTGGTGAACACCTTGTAGTCTTTACTACAGGGGCGTATCATTATTCTATGGCCTCTAACTATAACCGTTTATTAAAACCTGCTGTTGTCTTCGTGAATGAAGACGATGCAAGAGTGGTTGTGAAGGCTCAAACCCTTGATGATTTACTCTCTTCGGATGTGATGCTATGAAGCGTGTTGTTATGAAGTTTGGTGGGTCTTCAGTTGAAACCATTGAAAAAATGCAATTAATTGCGAAGCGTATAGTACTAAAAAGAAGTGAAGGATATGAAGTTTGTGTGGTTGTCTCTGCTATGGGAAAAACTACGAACTCACTCATTCAACTTGCGAAACAAGCAAGTACATCACCCAATAAGCGAGAACTTGATTCTTTATTAGCAACCGGAGAGCAAGTCTCCATTTCACTACTAAGTATGATTCTTCAGGAAATGAATCAAAAGGCCATTGGATTAACAGGATTTCAAGCAGGCATTAAAACAAGTGGACTTCATACAAACAATCGCATTGAAGACATTGATGTCTCACTTATTGAGAAATACTTAAATGATAGTCATGTGGTTGTGGTTGCGGGATTTCAAGGATTGAATGCTGCGGGAGATATTACCACATTAGGTCGTGGAGGCAGTGATACCACTGCCATTGCCTTAGCTGCAAAACTTGAATGTGCTTGTGAGATTTACACCGATGTCTTAGGCATATATGGTGTTGATCCACGACTCTATCCTCAGGCAAAGAAACTATATTCAATCTCATATGAAGAAATGAAAGAAATGGCATTTTTAGGAGCTAAAGTCATGGAACCACGTTCCATTGATATTGCTCATCGATATCGTGTTCCTTTACTTGTGGCACATGCCCATGAAGATCAAACAGGAACATTAATCCAAGAGGAGGATCCTATGGAACATCGTCCGATTACCGGATGTTCAGTCTCTGAGAAAATTGTCTTAGTGAACATTCAACATTTACCTGCATCATTAACACTTATTGCTCATCTTTTCGTGACTTTAGCGAATGAAGGTGTGAATATTGATATGATTTCGCAAACTCAAGGAAGTGATGGATTTGTCACGTTAGCCTTCACGGCAAGTGCAGATGATTTAGATAATCTTGAAGCAGTATTAGGATTTCTTACCCATGATGAACCGGATGCGATTATCCATATAGATAAACATGTTGTTAAGGTTTCGGTTGTTGGAAGTGGTATGCGTACACAATCTGGGGTTGCAGCACAATTATTTCAGTTGTTTGCAGACCATGGCATTGTCTATAAGCTCATCACCACCTCTGAAATATCTATTTCCTATACAATGAGTAAAGATCATCAACATCAAGCAGTTCAACTTATTGCGAAAGCGTTTGACCTATGAGCCAATCATTTGTTAAATATCATGCGACAGGCAATGATTTTCTAATCTTCTCGCATGCTTTATCAAATCCAAGTGAAGTTGCGATCAAACATTGTCATCGACGTTTTGGATTTGGGGCAGATGGTATACTCTTCGCCACACCAAGTGAAATCGCAGACATTAAGATGCATTACTATAATGCGGATGGTAGTATTGCAAGTATGTGTGGTAATGGATATCGTGCTTTTGTTCGATATTGCTTAGATAAAGGATTACTAGAAGGAACATCATTTCTTGTGGAAACGGCAGTGGGTGTGATTGAATCATCGTTATATGAAGATCAAGACATTGAACTCAAGTTTAACACTGTGATTGAAGAACTAAAGCCTCCTCATGTCTTAAAACCAACGAAACTTAAAAATCCTGTTCATATTGAAAATCATTTAATGCATGTGTTGTTTGTGGGAACACTTCATGGTGTTGTCTTTGTGGATGATCCATTTAAAGTGAGTGATGAACTTGCCCATGCGATGTGTACTTCTTCCTTTTTCCCACATCATATTAATGTAAACTTTGTAGCTGTAAAATCACCGACAGAACTAAGTGTTCGCACATATGAGCGTGGAGTCGGTTGGACATACTCATGTGGTACCGGAAGTGTTGCAAGTGGTGTTGTTGCACATAGTGTTATCGGATGTGAGTCAAAACTTAAAGTACATGTCTTAGGTGGCGACTTAAGTGTTCGTCTTCATGATTCATTTTGGCATTTAAAAGGAAGTGCAACCATTGTTGGGAAAGGAGAAATGCTTTGAAAATTGCAATTGTAGGGGCAAGTGGAATGGTCGGTAGAACTTTCCTATCAATCCTTGAAGAAAAAGGTTTCTCTTATAGTACATTAACGCTTTTCGCATCACCTCGTAGTGCAGGAAATGTTGTGAAGTATCAAGGTCATGATCTTGTTATTAAAGAACTCAATGAACAAAGTTTTGATGAAGGATTTGATGTTGCTTTATTCTCTGCGGGGGGAAGTACATCACTCAAGTATGCACCCATTGCCGCATCCAAAGGATGCTATGTCATTGATAACTCCAGTGCGTTTCGTATGGATCCAAACATTCCACTTGTTGTACCTGAAGTGAATGCTCATGAACTCATGAATATGAATGGATATATCATTGCGAATCCAAACTGTTCTACAATTCAAAGTGTCTTAGTACTTAATGCACTCAAACATCTTGGAATAAAGCGAGTATCATATACGTCGTATCAAGCAGTCTCAGGATCGGGATATCAAGGGATTAAAGATTTGGAAAGAACTCTTGAGGGGAATGCTCCTGAATATTATCCTCAACCCATTGCACATAATGTTATTCCACTGATTGATGTACTCTTAGATAATGGTTATTCAAAAGAAGAAATCAAAATGATGGAAGAAACTAAGAAAATATTAAATCTTCCTGATTTAAAAGTAAGTGCAACGTGTGTGCGTGTTCCTGTAAAGAATGCACACAGTGTTAGTATACAATGTGAATTTGACCAAGAAGTTGACCTAGATCAAGTGAAGGTATCCCTTAATGCTCATCCTTTTGTGAAGGTGAGTGATAGTATTGTTACACCAAGAGATGTCAGTGGTCATGATGTCGCATTGGTCACACGTCTTCGAAAAGATTTAAGTGTTGATCATGGAATTCACTGTTTTGTGATTGCCGATAATATTCGCAAAGGGGCAGCCCTTAATGCGATACAAATTCTAGAAGTACTAATCGAAAGGAGTATTGTCCATGTTTAACGGATCAGCAGTAGCAATTGTTACCCCATTCTTAGAGGATGGTGTAAATTTTGAATTATTTGATGAACTCATTGAAAGACAGATTACCGCAAGAACTCAAGCTATCATTGTGTGTGGTTCCACTGGAGAAGCAGCACTAATGAGTCTTGAGGAAAAACAAGCACTCATTAAACGTGCTGTGGAAACCTCAAAGAAAAGAATACTAATTATTGCGAACACTGGCACCAACAACACTGCAGAATCTATTGAATTCTCACGTTTTGCACAGGAAGTAGGAGTGGATGGTTTATTAATAGTCGCTCCATACTATGTAAAACCAACCCAAGTAGGGATTGTTGAACATGTTAAGGCGATTGCGAATGCTGTACAACTTCCTATTATTTTATACAATGTACCATCACGTACTGGTGTGAATATTGTCGCCAATACCTATCATGAACTCATTAAGATACCAAATGTGGTTGGTGTTAAAGAGGCAAGTAGTGATTTAGCTCAAATCAAGGCCATCATTGATATCGTTCCTCCATCATTCAAGGTATATAGTGGTAATGATGATCAAGCTGTGGATGTCATTGAAATGGGTGGACATGGTGTTATTTCAGTGTCTGCCAATTTAATACCTGAAACCATCGTTCGTCTTAATGATCTTGCGTTATCAGGAAATATTGAAGAAGCACGACTTCTTGAATCTTCACTTGCGAGACTTCATGAAGTATTATTCATTGAATCAAATCCTGTGCCTGTAAAAGTAGCACTTCATGCTCGTGGTTTTGCATGCAGTTTAGTGCGTCTACCTTTAGTCCCTCTTAGTGTTGAAAGTCATGTGACACTCATGGAGACTTTAAAATCTTATGGATTAGGAATAAAGATATGAGTACACTCGCGATTGTCGGTCTTCATGGCACTATGGGATCGCGGGTTAATGCCTTGGCTTTAATGCAACCGTGGGTTAGTCGAATTGTTGGCGTGACATTAACACCACTTCATGATCATGAATATGCTTCTTTAGAAGTTATTACTGAACCCATTGATGTGATTATTGATTTCTCCACCCCACATCAACTTGAATCTACCTTAGCTTACGCAACGAAACATCATATTCCTTGTGTCTTGGCAGCAACTGGGTTAACATCATTTCATGAAGAACTGATTGCGAAAAGCAGTGTTCAAATACCACTATTTGTAAGTGCAAACTTATCACTTGGGGTAGCACTACTTCAACAATTACTTTCTGATTCACTTCATTTCCTTGGAAATGATATCGACATTGATGTTGTGGAAACTCACCATACACGAAAAGTAGATTCACCAAGTGGTACCGCAAAAATGCTTGCGTCAACGATTTCATCCATCACTGGTAAAACTATGGTGACTTCTTATCCACAAACCCAACTTAAAGATGCAAACACCTTTGGGGTTCATGCCTTAAGACTTGGGAATGTGGTCGGAACTCATGAGATACATTTATCACTTGGAGATGAAATCGTCACGATATCTCATCAAGCTTTAAGTCGTGATATCTTTGCGAAGGGTGCGCTTCGCGCTGCACAGTATATTGTGAATCAAAAACCAGGTATTCATACAATGGACAACTTACTAAAGGAGAAATTATGAGTGATTTTTTAACCGACCCCTATGAGATTGCAGCTTACATTAAAGCTGCAGAAAAGAAAACCCCTGTAAAGTGCTATGTGAAAGGGGCTTTTGTGGATTCTGATTTTGAAGGATGTAAAGTTTACGCTTCATATCAGTTTGCCTTAGTCCTAGGAGAATTAGCACTTATTGAAAAACATTTAAAGAAACATCATATTGATCATAAAGATGTTACTTTTGAAGTGGATCGAAGAAACTCTGCCATCCCACTACTTGATATCTCACATCTTAATGCACGTATTGAACCAGGAGCAGTCATTCGTGAACATGTTCATATTGGAGAATCCGTGGTCATTATGATGGGAGCTCTTATAAACATCGGTGCAAGTATTGGGGATAAAACCATGATTGATATGGGCGCGATTGTCGGTGCTCGTGGAACGATTGGAAACAATTGTCACATTGGTGCAGGAGCAGTCATTGCGGGAGTATTAGAACCTCCTTCAAAAACACCAGTCATCATTGAAGATGATGTCCTTATTGGGGCTAATGCGGTGGTTCTTGAAGGTGTACGCGTTGGTCGTGGAAGTGTTGTCGCAGCTGGTGCGATTGTTGTGGAAGATGTACCACCAGGTGTGGTTGTGGCCGGAGCACCCGCAAAGATTATTAAAACTAAAGATGAAAAAACGGCGTCTAAGACACAAATTCTAGACGATTTACGCCAATGACATTTGCTCTGAGTTCCATAAGAAGAGATCTTCATCGTATCCCAGAACTTGGGTTTGATTTGCCTCTTACGAGTCAATATCTTTTCGATGCGCTTACTTCTATGGGATATCAGCCTCAAAGCATTGCCCAAACAGGATGGTTAGTGACTATTCCTGGAATAAGTAATGATATCTTAATGTATCGCTCTGACATGGATGGACTTCCTATTCTTGAAAAGAACACCCATGATTATAAAAGCACAAACTTAAACATGCATGCTTGTGGTCATGATGCTCATATGAGTATGTTATTAGGGTTTGCCAATGCATTAAAAGGAAAATCTTTTTATCATACAATCGTACTACTGTTTCAACCTGCAGAAGAAAGTCCTGGAGGAGCGAGAGTAGTCTTAGAAGAACTTTCATTTGATTTAAACCAAGTTAAAGGATGTTTTGGGCTTCATGTATATCCTCAACTTGAAACACATCAGTTAGGATCTAAACCTGGTCCTATGATGGCTCAAAATGGAGAGATTGACATCATTGTTCATGGCGTTGCAGCACATGCTGGGACACCACATCGTGGTGTTGATGCCCTACAAATCGCAAGTAACTTAATGCAATCCCTTCAAACTATTATCTCTAGAAACATGAATCCTTTGGATAGTGTTGTCGCTCACTTTGGTAAGATACATGGTGGAGAAGCTCGCAATTCCTTAGCAGATCGTGTCGTATGTGAAGGAACACTTCGTGCCTTCTCACAAAAGAACTACGATTATCTTAAATCCTTAATTCGCCAACATGTCAGTGCCTTTGAAGTCATGCATGGTGTTCAAATTGAGTGTGACATTCGTGATTTCTATCCAAGTGTCACTAATGACACACAATTATTTAAACGAGCTCAAACGATTCTAGGTGATCAACTTACAGTCATTGAACCAGTAATGTTGGCAGAAGACTTTGGATTTTATACTCAAGTGATGCCTTCACTATTTATGTTTTTAGGGAGTGGAAACCCAAAGACTTCACTACATTCACCAACCTTTGATATCGATGAATCTATTCTTCAAACAGGAGTCGATATATACTTAAAGATACTAGAATCTTTTGAAAAGAAAGAGGGATAAACATATGGAAGCAGATAAGACTAACATCAAAAACCAGATTAAACAAAGCTATGGAAAAATTGCTCAGCGTGGAAATCAAGGATGTGGTGATGGTTGTTGCAGCCCAAATACTCAAGGAAAGACAAGTATACTAAGTATCAATGATATATCCACAAAACTTGGGTATTCACCTAACGATTTAGAGGGTATGCCCAATCAAGCGAACATGGGACTTGGTTGTGGAAATCCAATTGCGATGGCATCTTTAAAAGAGGGTGAAACCGTACTTGATCTTGGAAGTGGTGGTGGATTTGATTGTTTTCTTGCGAGAAAGCAAGTTAAAGAAAGCGGTCATGTTATTGGTGTGGACATGACACCAGCGATGATTGATTTAGCAAGAAAAAATAGTGAACAACTAGGATATAAGAATGTTGAATTTCGCTTAGGAGAGATTGAGCATCTTCCCATTGAAAATGATTCAATCGATGTCATTATTTCAAACTGTGTTATTAACTTATCAATAGATAAACCAAAAGTTTTTCAAGAAGCATTTAGAGTACTTAAACATGGTGGACGTGTTTCAATTTCCGATATATGTGCAACCGCTACGCTTCCAACCAATATTAAGGAAGATTTAAAGATGTACACAGGATGTATTGCGGGAGCTGAAGAAATAGGTACAATAGAAACCATTCTCAAGAAAGCTGGATTTGTGGATATTAATATTTATCCAAAAGATAATAGTAAAGAAATATTAAAGAGTTGGGCACCAGATAAAAAGGTTGAAGATTTTGTCGCATCTTTTATCATTGAGGTAAGGAAACCTTGAAAACTTAACAGCGCTTCAATTAGGATCTGAGGGTTATTATTGGTTTGCATAGTTTAAAAGCATAATAAGGCACATGTACACTATACTGTTACATGTGCTTTTTTAATTCAAAATACACTTGCAAATTCTAGTAAGTAATTGCATCACTTCCAATTGATCTGTTTTATAATATAAATGAACTGAAGTAGGAAGTGCGAAATCTTTAAATACACAGGAGGGGAAATGGAAATTAAAAAATGCATCAAAGAAACTTTTTCGGTTATAGGAAAAGAAGGTTCTACAGAAAACGGGGATGGATTCATTAAGAAGTTATGGGAAGATGCTAATGCAAATTTTAATGAAATAGCATCACTTGGAAAGAAAGACGATCATGGAAATCTTCTTGGAATTTGGGGAGTCATGTCAGATTTATCCCGCTCTTTTAAACCATGGGAAGACAACTTCACCAAAGGTCTATACCTAGCAGGAATTGAAGTTATAGACGATGCTCTTCCAAAAGAAGGGTGGTCAAAATGGACAATTCCATCGTATGAGTATATTTATGTCAAAAATGAAAACGCAGATACATTCACAGAAGTTATGAAATATTTAAGTGATAATAATATGCATCTTGTAGGGGCTGTTCATGATTATATTTGCCCAGAGGATGGACAAGGATATATGTTCTTTCCAATAAGAATATTATAGTAAAAAATGACGAATCATTCGTCATTTTTTATGTTCACTATAGATAAGTAATGTTACTTCTGACTCAAGACAAATCCTAGCAACATTGGATTAAGTGTCTGTGGTTTTTCAAAGATAGTCACATGACCACACTCAGGGATAATGACATACTGTGCATGCTTAATCTCCTTAGCCATAAGATCTGAAAAATGCCTTGGTTTTAATTCATCATTTTCACCAGTCACAATCAGCACTGGTACTTTTATTTGATGAAGTTGTGATGTGACATTAAGGTCATTCATAAAGGTATCATATAAGGCAATCTGTCCATCAAAATAATCTTTAGGAATTGCCGCAAACTGTTTTGCTCTTTTCTCAAGAAGTTCTGCATTGTCTTTAAGATAGACTGGATGATACACACTTTTAAGCATGCCTCTAAAAAAGGTTTCACCATCGTATGTTTGTGCAAGTCTTTTCCATTCATTAACACCTTCTCTAAGTGCTTCATCAACCTCACTCACAGAATTAATCACAGCGATGCTTTGAACCATGTCAGGATACTGTAGAGTGAATGTCAAGATCACTTCACCACCATAGGATGTACCAATAAGATGAGCTTTTTCAATACTTAGTGCTTTCATTAATTCCATACTGTCATGGGCATGTTGTTTAAAGGAGTAAGGACCTTTTGGCTTATCGGACTTAAGTTGTCCTCTTAAATCATGAACTACTACCTTAAATCCATGGTGAACAAAGATATCAACTTGGCTTTGCCAAGAACTTGCAGTGGCCATAACACCATTAAAGAACACAATAGTTCCTTCAGTATTATGCTTACCATACACTTCATAAAAAAGTTCAATCCCATTAATCTTTATTTTAGGCATAACTTCTCCTTTATTGTGCAAGCACTAATGACCACTACTTTGATATCCTTTAAGACCCTTGTTCCAAACAAAGAGAGCTAAGGATAGGATAATCATAAGTGCAAGAAAGCTTTGAATTAGAATACTCATTCCATCTGCTTGGTTAAGTAAGACTGAAGCAGGGAAGAAGGAGACAAATGCGAAAGGTACAATGTAGGTAATGAGAGTTTGAATCATCGGTGGGAAAATTGTTATCGGATACTTCGCAAAGTCGGAAATATTATAGACAGTGACCATAACTTGCATGGAGTTCATTGTCCAAAACGATAAAGAAGCTGTAAGTAGCTTAATAGACATATAAATACCAGCACCTATCAGAATTAGAACACCCAACAGTAAGATTGTCCATATTGATGGAGAAATACCAAAGGATGGGAATGTAATCGCAATAAGTAAACCTCCAATTATAAGTTCTCCAAGTGCTTCATGTTGGAAACGCTCAGCAATGATTTGGAAGAGAGGATCAATTGGTCTTAATAAGTGACGATCAAGTTCACCTTTACGTATTTTATTTGGAATAAGCCAGATATTGTCTGTAATCAAGTGATCAATCCCACGAGGGAGTTGAAAGAATCCATAGAAGAACACCATCTGCTCAAAGGTATACCCATTAAGTGCAGTAATCTGTTGAAAGACGAGGGTAATAAGCAATATACCTGAAAGTTGAACAAACACAAAAGATATAACACCAATCGCAAAGTCTAAGCGATAATGAACTAAGCGTTTAATGTATTGTGAAGTGAATGTCCAGTAAATTTTAAGAAATCGTTTCATTTTACCCTCCGTTCACTTTCATATTTTTAATTGAATGACGCCATACCAAATTTGCAGCAAGCCCTAAAACGATCACCCATCCAAGTTGAATCCATAGAGCTAAAGACAGCTCATTAGCTCCAATACGTCCCATAAGTGACATAACGGGAATGTATTGGATGTAGGCAAATGGAAGTAATCTTAATATGTTTCCAATCACTTCAGGAAAGAAATGTAAAGGAACAATACCACCTGCTAAAAGAGAGATTACAATAGCTTGAAGTTGCCATAGTCCAAAACTTGCTTCGGTATAGAAGATAAGGTTTGAGAAGATAAATTTAACAAAGTAATTAATAAGAAGACCCATAATAACACTCACAATGAAGATCAATATAGACATTAGTGAGATCACAACACCCGCTTTACTTAAAAGTTGTGAACCAATAATAATGGCTAACATCGGTAGTAATAACACGACATTGCGAAATGCATTAGCTCCTAAGTTTTGAAAGAATATTTGTAGTTCATAATTGACAGGTTTAATTAAAGACATTGCAATCTTACCATCATTGAAGTCGTCTAATAGAGCATCAATAGGATTCATATCAGTGAGTGAATAGGTGAGTGTCATTAACAACTGATACAACAACATATCCACAAGTGTAAACCCATAAAGTGAAGTTGCTGAGGAAGAAGCATAAATTGCTGCCCATAAAAGCATCGCAAAGGCAATCTCTAAAGCATTCGTAAAGAACCATAAAATAACCTGAACCCGATAGGCCAAGTAAACTAAGAAATAAGCTTTAAAGAAGGCAAAATAAGGTCTTAACGTCACACATTCACCACTTTTGCTTCATAGATAGAAGCAACAATATCTTCTATATCCGTATCTGCAATACTCATATCCAACACTTCATAATGATGCATCATCCAAGCAGTAAGTTGACTTACTTTGGTGTGATGTTTATTGAATTTAATACATACTTGAGTAAGATTTGA
Source organism: Erysipelothrix sp. (assembly GCA_018335655.1). Taxonomy (GTDB): domain Bacteria; phylum Bacillota_I; class Bacilli_A; order Erysipelotrichales; family Erysipelotrichaceae; genus UBA6182. The sequence goes on along the minus strand of JAGXRX010000031.1, from coordinate 3,138 downwards.
TTCAATGGTAATATCATGATCACTTGAAAATGATGTGATAAACTCAGCATGATGCTCAAATGGAGTTGATAATGTCAGTGTCAATGTCTTAATAATTCCATAAGTATCTTTGATCTTTTGTAGATTTCCATCATAAATAATCTTGCCATGATCAAGTATCATAATGCGTGAACATAAGTCTTCAATATCATCCATATCATGGGTGGTCAAGATAACGGTTGTCTTAAACGTTTCATTCATTTTCTTAATGGCTAGACGCATGGCTTGTTTTGCTTGCACGTCTAATCCTATAGTAGGTTCATCTAAATATAAGACTTGAGGATTATGGAGAAGAGATGCAGCAATGTCTGCGCGCATACGCTGTCCTAAAGATAATGTTCTAACAGGAGAGCTTATAAACTCATTAAGATGAAGAACATCATTAAAGAATGCCATACGCTCATTAAAGTCATCATCACTCACTTGATAAATTTCTTTTAAAACACTAAATGATTCAACAAGTGGAAGATCCCACCATAACTGAGTACGTTGCCCAAAGACAACACCAATGGTTTTAGCATTTGCTTTACGATCTTGATGAGGAACAATGCCATTAACTTTAATCTCACCACCTGTGGGTGTTAAGATTCCTGTTAACATTTTAATCGTGGTTGATTTACCAGCTCCATTAGCTCCAATGTAGCCTACCATTTCACCTTTTTGGATTTCAAAAGAAATATCACTCACTGCGTGATATATCGTCTTCTTTGCATTAAAGAAACCTTGAATTAATCCTTTTAAGCCTTTACCTTTTTCATATTTAATAAAATCTTTACTCACATGGGATACTTGTATCATAAGAAATCCTCCCTACATCATTTTAAAGGGAAGACATACAAAAGAAAAGAAAAAGATAGGTAATTTAACCTATCTTTTAGCAACTAAGATTTTTTCTTTGAATATTGTATACTTAGGAATCCTAAAGTGAGCAATAACCATGACCATGATGCAGAATCTGATGTGGCAGGTAATTCTTCATCCCCATCCCCATCAACATCCTCCTCGTCAATAAGATCATTATCATCATCAAGTACTTCACCATCAGTAGCAAAAACTCTCACAAAAGCAACCCCTCGAACATAATCAACCTCATCATTAGGGATGTAAAGCGTGCCAGTATCGTCACGTTGTGTATTCCATCCAACCATAAATGTGAAATCCCAATCAACGAGATCTTCGAAATCAGCCATGAGAGGAATCATAAATGGGATTGAAGGAAGTGTTGCAAAAAAGGTAGTGTTAGCAACAAACAACCCATAACTTACGGGAGCTTCCAATTTCCCTTGAGTAAAGTAAAAGTATTGAGCAAGATCAATAAAAATAACACCATCTTCGAGTGATGCTTCTAAACTATAAGAAGTATCATTAATCGCTTCTTCAATGCTATCTAGAGGAATTAAATCTAACATATCAAACTCATTAACAACGACAACTTGACCTTTGTATGGAGAGTTTTTATCAAGCGTATATTCACTACCTGTAGCTCTAAAACCATCGAATATAATACGGAATTGATAGACATTTGCATCATCTTCGATAGTACTCACTAAAGGTATTCCACCTTCAAAATCAATTAAATCTCGAATGACTATATAATCATTTTCATCATAAATTTCAAAATCCATCTTTGCAAAGATAGACCCAAGTCTTACAGCAGGATCATTAAGATTGGAAGTTATCACACCATAGTTAACTAAAAACGATAAGGTGCGTGAGGATACGCCTGATGGTTCGGATACATAATTTATTGAACCTCCAATACCTCCAGCGTGATATGTTTGTGTTCTAACATCACCATAGTTAATAGCCACGTTTATATCTGTGCGTATTGCGTAACCCACAATCCCTCCCACTAAACTATTTCCAAGGATGTTGCCATAGTTTTGAACATAGTTTAGTTCAGTATTTTCATCGGCATATCCAACAATTCCACCAACTTCGATTGCTCGATATGCTTCAATTTCACCTCGGTTTATGACGTTTAAAAATACGGTTTCGTATGAGTAACCTGCTATACCACCAGTGGGTCCCTCTGTTAGAGTATCTATGAATACATGAGATTCCACATTAAACAAGTGAGCAAATGTACTTCGACCAACGACCCCACCAAAGGAGTTATACTGTGTACCACTAGATTCGATAGTTCCAAAAACACGAACTCCACTAATAAAAGTTGCTTCAGCTTCAGAGGCTAACATACCAACAACCGTATCATTGTCTGATGTAGAGTGAAGCTTTCCTTCAAGATCGAAATTATACAAAGTAGCACCATACGTCGATCCAAACAATCCCATCACCATTGATTCTGAATCTGATGTTTTCTTGATAGCTAATCCTGAAATCTTGTAACCACGCCCATCAAAGACACCTTCAAAAGATGCTTGTCTTGTTCCGATTGGCATCCAACCCTCCCCATTATTATATAGAGGATCTAAATCATCGAAACTACCCGTTAAATCTGATAAATCAATATCACTAATCAAAGCATAAAATGCGTCAAGATTAGCACGAATCGCAGAGAATTGTTCAGCGGTTTCAATAAGGTAAGGATTATTCTCTGTTCCATCCCCACCAGCAAAAAGTGTTAAAGCGAAAGTTGACGTGGATGGCCTCACAAAAAGTGAAGCCAACAAAACACATGAAAACACAATTTTGAGTAAGTTTTTCATTGCCTTATGTGTCACATAAGTGACATTCTCCTTTTAATATATTATAAACTTACATCAGTATAAATGTGAATATGCTAACAAGAAAAAAACATAGTTTGAACTATGTTTCAAGATCAATAACATCACTTATGAACTCTAAGACGACTTCTCCCATGATTGCAAATCCAATTCCTTCCACAATCTCAGATGCAATCTTTGAGGAGTTAACCCCAATGACTTGACCTTTCATGTTGAAGAGTGGACCACCACTATTACCTGGATTAATGGCTGCATCGGTTTGTACCAGCGGAACACCATTACCTAGATTTCTATTTAATCCCGATATAATACCTTTTGTGATAGAAAGAGATAAATCAAACCCTAAAGGATAACCAATCGCAAAGACATCTTGTCCTAAGAGCATGTCACCTGTTGATCCAAACTCAAGGGG
>JAGXRX010000030.1 GCA_018335655.1 Erysipelothrix sp. | reverse complement strand
CGTTTCCACTTTAATCCTAGTGAATTCGTTCCACTCTTTGAACTCGAACCTTCAAAGATTAAACTTAAAAAATAGCCATTTTACCCTTTAAGGTCTTAACGTAATCCATTGCATTTAACTTGAAAACATTCTGTCTTTAAGTTCTTTTAGCTTGGATTAAAATCTACATTGATAACTTTATTATAATCCAAATATTAAAAAAGTGATATTGATGTCTATGATTAGATCTCAATATCACCCTTAAAACCTGCTTTTTACATTGATCTATCTTTAATTGCGTTTACTTTGAAGATTAACCATATCAAAAAAGGCTGCCTTTTGACAGCCTTTTAAGAACAAGGTTACAAGATAACAAGTTGTTTCGTAAATTTATTTTGCAGCGTTCGCTCCAGCAATTTTGCCGAAGACGATGTCATCTAAAGTATTATTCCCAGCAACACGTCCATCTCCATATAATCCACCCATTACTTCACCAGCAGCATATAGCCCTGCAATAGGTTTATTATTTTTGTCGATAACTTGTGCGTTAGCATTTACTTTTAATCCACCCATTGTGTAATGGTTAGATGGTAATGTTTTAACTGCTACATATGGTCCTTCAATAATTTTTCCTAAAACTGTTCTACCGAATGGATCGATTCCATTGTTATAGTCTTCAACAGTTTTCTTTAATACTTCTGCGTCAATGTTTATTAGTGCTGCTAATTCTTCAATTGAATCAGCTTGAACACCTTTTCCTAGTCCAAATGCTTTCTTTCCATCAGGAGTAGCTAGTACTCTGCTGTCAAAAATAATATATCCAGTAGCTTCAGGTTGTTTTAAAATTTCAGCAGCTAATGTGCGAGGTGCAGCTGTTTCATTAGTGAAACGCTCTCCATTGATATTAACTACAATACCAGATACATCTTCCGTTGTTACGATTCTTTCGTGATACCAGTTACCATTTGATGATAATGGACGAACTTGGAAATATTCCATATCAACTAAATCAGCATTAACTGTTAATCCCATGATGATCCCATCACCAGTTGCTCCAGGTGTTGTCATTTCAGTATGAATATTTGCATATTTTGCGTTGTATTGTGCAATCATTTCTGGATTGTTGTTTAATCCACCAGTAGCCATAATTACAGCTTTAGCATTGATGTTATATACTTCGCCTTTGTTGTCTACTTTTGCACCAACAACTGCACCATCTTTAGTGATTAACTCTAATGCTTTAGTGTTTGTACGAATTTCTAAATTTTGGTGTTTTTGCGCTTCTTTTACAAATGCACCAACAAGTTGTGCACCATAATGCCCTTCAACAGGAACAATCCAAAATGGTTCTGCTTCTGAACGGACTTTTAATTCAACTCCAAGTTCAATTAACCAATCAATAGCATCTGAACTTGAATTAACTAAGATATCAACTAATTCAGCATTTGCTAAGTTTTTTGATGAATCCATTGTTCTCTTAAAATGATCTGCTTTTGTGAATGGAATTCCTGCTTGTGTATGCAATACAGTATCGGATGCTGTGATACCAGTTGCAGAAATAATTGTATTTCCACCAACAGCTGCCATTTTTTCTACTAGGATAACTTTTGCTCCATTTGATGCCGCTTCAATAGCAGCAACTAAACCAGCTCCGCCTCCACCAATAACTAAGACGTCTGTGTTAACATCTTTACTACCAGTACCTGTACAGCCAATCAATGAAAAAGTAAGTAAGACTACTGTTAATAAAACTAATGTCTTTTTAATCATCTTTCCCTCTATTTCTTCGCTTTCGCTAAAGCTTTGTCTACTGCTTCAAAAATAGCATTTGATGTTTCTGTAACACCTGAATAGATGTCAACTCCATCAGTTTTCTGTGCTTTTTTGATTGATTCTGGTAATCCTACAAAAACTTCGTCAGTTAAACCTGGTGTCTCAGTGTGAGAAACCACTTCAATTTTGACAATCTTGTCATTAGTAATTGACACTGACATTGTGATTGGACCGTATTTACCTTCAGCCGTTCCTTCATATACTCCATCATTGTATACTTTCGGTGCAGAAGTACATCCGACAAGCAACAACAATGTCACTAATGTAATTAGAATTTTTTTCATTTTCTTCCTCCATTTACACATGAATTATATATCTTGTGAAATTTTTTACAATTGTCATATGTCTTAAAAAAAAGGGACATGTGTCCCTATTTCATTATATGTTCTTTCCAATATACTGCTGCTTCGGTTCTATTCTTGACATCAAGCTTCTGAAAAATTCTACTTAGATAGTTACGGATTGTCTTCTCTGCCATATGTAACTCCTCAGCTATTTCCTTGTTAGTCCTACCAGTACATACCCTTTCTAATATTTTTATTTCAAAAGGAGTGAGATCGACTTTAGGTGTGTTTTCTTTCTTTATATTACACATTAACTGGTATATAACTTTATCATCAAAATAAGTATTCCCTGATTGCACTGCGATTACTGCTTCGATGATCTTTTTACTGTCAATTGTCTTTAATAAAAATCCTAAAACTCCACTATTAACACAATTAACTACAGTATCATAATCATCAAATGCTGTGAGAATAATTATCTTAGCTTGTGGATACTTTGCAAGGATTCTTTTAGTTGCTTCAGCACCATCAATTTCTTCAAGTCTATAATCCAATAAGATAACTCCAGGTTCAAAAACAGGAATAATGTTTAGTGCATCATTTAATGTTTGTGCCTCTTCTACAACGAAATGATTTATATCACTTTGCAACAAAGACCTTAATCCTTTTCTTACAATTTGATGATCATCTATAATCAGAACATTGTTATTTACCATTTTTCTCTCCTTTGGACCAAGGTATTTTAATTTTGCATAATGATCCTTTTTTTAGATGAGTGAATACTACTTCTCCACGACAGCGCGCTACTCGGCTTTTAATACTAATAATACCAAAGTGCTTATTTTGATCTACTTCCGTAATATCAAATCCAATTCCATCATCTTTTAATAGAATCAATATAGTTTCTTTATTCGATGAAATATCAATTTCTAAAGTTGTTGCATGAGCGTGTTTTATTGTATTCAAAGTAAACTCACGCACAATATAAATAATGCCTTGAAGTGTTGAAGAGTCAAGTGTTCCAGCAAATATCAAAGGGATATTGAAGTTGAAATGAATTGTACCTATCTGATTTTTAAAAGACTCTATCAATAAAGTCATTTCAGCTTGGAAATCATCAATATCGACATGCTGTATGATCGGGGAGCGAAGGAAATCACGAATGTCATCCATTATTTGATTTGTTGCTATTCTTGCTTCAACAAGTTTAGTATGTTCTTCGCCCGTGCAGTTTTGAGTCATTGAATCAATTGACATACCTAAAGAGAATAATTTCTGCAGGACAATATCGTGCAATTGTGAACCCATTTTTCTTCTCTCAATTGCGCGTGTGGCTGCTGTTTGATTTCGACGTCGCTTTTCTTCACTTTCTAATTCAAAATCAGCAATAATCATAAACATTACCACTGATATTATTATTGCGGACATAATTCTAAATATCTCGATTGGAATTCCAATCAATTGATAAAAATTTGCACTGTTTATTATGTTTGCAGGAAAGAAGTTAAATGTTTCCGCAATCAAACCTGTAAAAATTGTATAAAAGAAGAATGTCCCTGCCAAAACATTTAACAATGTTGCTAATCGTTTTAATCCTGAATTTAGGATTTTTTTACTGTATCTTACTAACGCAATTACTGTCAACGATCCAGCTGGTACTGCGGTTAAGTATCGTGTTATAAGTCGTAATTCATCTCTTGTGGATGTTAAGTCATATTGATTTATGTGAATGATAAGATAGATCAGAAAAAACCAAAAAATAACTAAACTAATGACTGAAGCATTGAATATCTTTTCGTACTTTCGCTTGTCATCTAACAGATGATATGCAAAATACATTAACGCAAAAAAAGATATGCCATATAGAAACATAATAGCAAAGAATAGTAAGTGTTCAATCTGATCAAATATTTGAGATCTATTAAACATTATTAACCATTCTGTAATACCATGAATGATTCCAAATAATGCAAGAAAAAATAAACTTCTTCTAAAAAGAAAGTTGCTTTGTCTGTAATATTGAAACATGCTACTTATCCCCATGGAGTAAAACGATAGTCCATAGATGAAGTACATAAAAATTGTTAATTGCATTTCCATATCAATTCCTCTTTATCATCATAGAAGAACATGTCTAAACCGTCAAATTATATTTACTTAATGTAACCAAAAAACTCACAGTAATTACTCATTCATAAGTGAAATATCCCTTAATAATTGTCATAGTAAAAAAAGACTGCTTTTCAGCAGTCTTTATCTTACAACTTTTCGAAATGAAGTTTGTGGAAACTTAAACCATTCTGAGGGAAAACGAAGGTAAGTTTTTGAACTCCACTTCCTAAAGTGAGTTGTTTTTCTCGGGTAGTCCATACGCCATCAGTACCATTAAACACAAAGGTTACTGTGAATTGATCATTGATTAAGACGTTTACTGGGAGTTGTGCTAATGCATTAAGATTTGATCTTACCGCAAATAACAGTTTGTATTCTCCTGCACTAACCACATCAAGTTCTAATGTCTTTTCACTTCCTGCTGATGTGTCTACACCATCAAATGATACTTCGAAAGATGCTTCAAGTTTAACTACGTTGTGTAACGATTGTGTAAGTCCAGTTGCTTCTTTGATCTCTGTCACTTCGCCACGAAGTAAACGTTTGAATGCTTCTGTTTGCATAATTACGTTACAGATATTTTTAGCACTACGTTGCAGCTCTCCACGAGTTAGTAATCCATTTTGTAGTGATTCGATCGTGTTATCATTAGTGCTATTTTTTTCTGCATTCTCGACTACCATATATACATCATTTTGAGCACGAATCATCGCTTTAGTATTCTTTAGTGTAGCCTTTTCACCTTCATCATTAAGCTTTGCCCACCAGTCTGTCATCACAAAGCCATCAAAGCCCCACTGTTCACGAAGTACTGTTGTGTTAAGGTCATAGTTACTTGCAGCCCAAATACCGTTAACCGCACTATATGACGTCATAATTGAACGTGATTTGGCTTGTTTAACTGCCATCTCATATCCTTTTAGATAGATTTCTCTTAATGCTCTTTCAGAGATAATACAGTCTATATCATGACGCGCTGTTTCTTGATTATTTGCTGTAAAGTGTTTTAGTGTGCCACTAGCTCCTGCTGTGTGCATACCCGCTACTTGAGCAACTGCCATTGATCCTGTTAAATATGGATCTTCTGAGAAGTACTCAAAGTTTCTTCCATTAAGTGGACTTCTATGAATATTGATTCCAGGACCTAGCAAGAAATCAATCTTGTTTTTGTTGAGTTCTTGACCTTCCATAACATAAAGTTCTTCAATCATTTCTTTATTCCATGTACATGCCATGCATGTTCCATTAGGAAGACTTGTTGCAATTGCTCCACTATCCATACGAATTCCAGAAGGACCATCAGAACAGCATGCTAGAGGTATTCCAAATCCTAGAAGTGAGTTTGTTACTCCACCAAAAGCGGATGCTACTCCTGGAGTTACTTTAGGACTACTCATTCCTTCTCCACGTACAAGACACGCTAAATCTTCATCACTTAACTGCGCAACAAAGGTATCTAATGTTACTTTGTTTTCAAAGACATCTGTTAGTTTGTAACCAAGATCTCCTGTAACTGGAATATCTTTTGGTCTACGCTCTGCAATACGTTTATTTAAATCATAACGACGTGTTGGAACATCTTCAAAGCCTATAGTTACTTCCCCATTAACCAATACAGGTTTGATTCGTGTGAATGGAACAACTGGCGCTAAGGCTGATTCTAGTTTTTCGACAATCATTAAATCTTTTAATTCCACATTCATAGCTTCTTTCGCATCACGAACATTGTTTCCAACATAGAAAATGTAGTTTCCTGCTTCAAGGACAAAACCATAAGGATGTCCTGTAATACCACTATCATCATATGAAGCACATTCTTTTAGATTAATACTGAACTCTAATGTTTGTGTTTGAGATGGTTGAAGAAGATTTGTTTTTTGGTATGAAACTAATGATTTTAAAGGTTTACCAAGTTGTCCCATAGGAGCACCATAGTACACTTGCACAACTTCTTTGCCACTAACTTCTCCAGTATTCGTAACATCAATATTTAAAACAACTGTATTATTTTCAAATTTTGTAGAAACTGTTTCTATCTTAAACTCTGTATAAGATAAACCAAAACCGAACGGATATAAAACACGATCTTGCGCAAATGTTTCAAAGTAGCGGTATCCTACATAAATATCTTCTTGGTAAATGTTATAGTCTGTTCTCCCAAAGTTTTTGGTTGAATAGACGTCATCTAAATCAATCGAAATCGTATTGCTTAGTTTTCCACTAGGGCTAGATTTACCACATAGAACATCCGCAACTGCGTTTCCACCTTCCATTCCCCCTTGCCATACATACATGACAGAAGGAACTTGATAAGTATTTACCCAGTTCATATCAATGATATTTCCTACGTTGAGCACAACTGCGCATCGACGAAAATGTTGAGAAACCTTTTCAATTAAACTTAACTCAAGTTCTGTTAATAAGTAACTCCCTGCTTCATTGCGAGCATCCTGGTCTTCACCAGCAGTTCTACCAATAATTACTACTGCTAGATCATTGCGACCTGCAGCAGATGCAACTAGATCATCTGAGACTTCCATTTCAACTTGAGACCAAGGTTCTTGTCCCCAACCTGCACCTTTTTCAAATGGATGTTCAATTACCCAGTCTTGGTATGTAGCTGCTAAAGTTTCATCCACAATCGCGACACCACTATGGCGTAAACCATCTAGAATACTAATCGTATAATCAACATTGACTAGTCCCCCAGATCCAGTTCCACTTTTATAGTAGCTGTTTTGAATACGCCCAAAGACTGCAACCTTTTCATGTTGTTTAATAGGTAGTGTATGATTCTCATTCTTGAGTAATACTGCCCCTTCACTTGCGACGACCCTTGCAAACTCTGCAAATCCTTCAAGACGACTGTGTTTTAAATCCATATAATGCTCCTTTTAATTGTTTCTTGTTTATAAATGATTCTTATACCTTAATGAAAACGTTTTCTTAACGAAGCAAACCATGTATAATTGTATCAAAGAGAGAGATTCTTATGAGAAAAATAACGATACTTAGTATATTTCTTTTAATTACTGCTTGTACCCCTAAACCAGTGATTGTCACTCCTAATACCTGTAAATCATTAGGGTATAGTTATGAACTGGATGAACTTACCTACGAATTAGTTTGGTCTGACGAATTTGATGTGGATGGAAAACCTAATCCTGATAAGTGGGGTTATGATGTTGGTGGTAGTGGTTGGGGTAATCGTGAACTTCAGTATTACACCCAAGGTGATAACGTTGATGTGAGAGATGGCAAGCTAATCATTGAAGCTCGTAAAGAGACTTTTAGTGCCAATCAATTTACTTCCACAAGACTTGTTAGTCGCAATAAAGGAGACTGGCGTTATGGGAAGATTGAAGTCTCTGCTAAGCTTCCTAACACATTAGGTTCGTGGTCGGCGATCTGGATGTTACCAACCGTTAGTCAATATGGTGGTTGGCCTCGTTCAGGTGAGATTGATATTATGGAGTATGTAGTCCAAGATATGAATATCATTCATGGTACAGTTCATACTTCAAAATATAATCATATTGATGGTACCCAACAAGGTTTCTCTAAAGGGGTAGCCGATGTAAGTGAAACATTTAATACTTACGCAATTGAGTGGTTACCTGATCAAATTCGCTACTATATTAATGGTGAATTTGTGTATCGATTTATGCCTGGGCTTTATCTTAATTGCCCTACAAGCCAACATTGGCCATTTGATATTCCATTCCACGTAATCCTTAATATTGCGGTAGGTGGAAACTGGGGTGGTGCAAAGGGTGTTGCCGAGGACGGTTGGCCAACCACAATGGAAATAGACTACGTTCGCGTTTATCAAGCTACACAAATGGAAGATATCATTAATAATAGAGAGTAAAGGAACCTAATGAAAATGACGAAATTACTATCTGCTGGATTGTCCACAATGCTTGTCGCATGTGCTCCTACAATCCCTGTAGAACCTCAGCCAGAACCGAATAAGGAGTTTGATATTCAAGGTCCTGTATTAGTCTATATGACTACGATGGATGAAACCTATTTATTCACACAAGTTGAAGATGGAGAATTGTATTCTAAGGGAGATGCTCCAAGCGCTGGATTTGATGTTCGAATTGATCCTAATAAGATGTTTCAAACTATTTCAGGATCAGGAGCTTCATTTACCGATTCTTCTGCTTACTTAATCAATCAAGTATTAAGTAAAGAAGATAAAGATGAATTAATGATTAAACTTTTTGATAGAGAAGAAGGAATTGGTTTATCCTTTATTCGCCAACCTATGGGGGCATCTGATTTTGCACGTGATTTTTACACATATAATGATATGCCTAAAGGTCAAACTGATGAAACATTACAATCCTTTTCAATCGATCATGACCGTGTTGATATCATCCCTTTACTTAAAGAAGCACTAAGCATTAATCCTGATATTCAAATTATGGCAAGTCCATGGAGTGCACCAGGTTGGATGAAGACCACAGATTCTTTAATTGGTGGTCAACTTAAACCTCAATACTATCCAGTTTATGGAGAATATTTTGCGAAGTTTATACAAGCCTACAAAGAAGAAGGTATTGATATCTTTGCGATTACTCCGCAGAATGAACCACTTTATGTTCCTGTTCACTATTCTGGATTAGGCATGAGTGCAAAACAACAAACTCAATTCATTAAAAATGGACTTGTACCTGCATTTAAGAATGCCGGTTTAGATACTAAGATATTCATCTATGATCACAACTGGGATCGCAAAGATTATCCACTTGATGTCCTAAAAGAAATTCCTGAACTCGTTGATGGAGTTGCTTGGCATGTGTATGGTGGTAATGTCAGTGCAATGTCAGATGTTAAACGTGAATTCCCAAACCATGATGTTTACTTTACTGAAGCATCGGGTGGCGAGTGGGTTCCCCCTTTCGAACAAGCTTTCTTAGGAGCTATCAAAACAGGCATTGATGTGTTTAGAAATCATTCTAAAACATATGTCATGTGGAACTTCGCCTTAGATGAAAATAACGGTCCTGTAGTTCCAGGATTTGGTCGTAGTACTGTACGTGGTATGGTTACTGTTAATCAACAGACTGGTGAACTCATTTATAATCTGGATTACTATGCACTTGCGCATTTCAGTAAGTTTACTCAAACCAATGCAATCCGGATTGATTCCTCGAAAGCGGAAGGAAACTTCACGAGTGTTGCATTCCTCAATCCGGATGATTCAATTAATCTGGTTGTATATAATATGGCCAACCAGGCTCGAAATGCTTTAGTACATCTAAATAATCAAACAATCGTTGTTCCTATGCAAGGCAGGGCAGTAGCCACCCTGACATTCAAGATTGTAGAATCAACTAAGTAAATATTAAACAGAAGAACCTCTTCTGTTTTTTATTTGTATTCTAATCCATAACCAAAATCAAATAAGATGTCAGTATTGTCTCTGTTTGTGTTTAGTGAACTTGTTGTGCCTGTGTTAGAGGATTTTGGCCAACTAAATGGAAGTTTTCCTGTAAAGTTAACATCACCATACAGTACATCTGTAATACCAGCTGCTTCACTGCCATATAACCAAGCCATAACCATAGCATCCCAATCTTTTAATTCTTCATGAATTAAACGCGGACGTCCTGCTGTCAGAATGGTTACTACAGGTTTTTTAGATAATTTCGCAATATTAATCGCTTCTTTGTTTCCTGTAGCCATGAGTGATCCATTTAGTGATAAATCATTCGCATCACCAAATCCTTCAGAATATGATGTTTCCGCAAGTGCTAAAATCACAAGATCAACTTCATTAACTCGTGAGATATCTGTAGTAATCATGCCACCATACTCATTAGCGACAGCTTCAAAAGCTTCTTTAAGTGTGGTTGCTTGTGGAAGATTAGTATTGTTTGTTTCCCCTTGCCAACTAAATGTCCATCCACCACTAGCAAATCCTGCATTATCAGCACCAGGACCTATTAATAGTATTTTTGCATCTTTCTTTAAAGGTAAAACGTCATTGTCATTCTTAAGTAACACTAGTGATTTTGAAACAGCTTCTCTTGCGAGTTCTTGATGTTCTGTTGAGTAAATAACAGACTCATCTTGTCTAGTAAATGTTCCATCAAGGATGCCAAGTTTTTCTTTAACATACATCACACGGTTATATGCATCATTAAATCTTTCCATTGAGATGTCTTTATTTTTTACAGCACGTACTAACGCATCCGTAGTATCTTTCCAATTCGCTGGTTGCATAAGCATATCCACACCCGCATTAATCGAAGCTACTACTTGTAGATACAACGAGCCTGGCAATTGATGAATGGCTTCCCAGTCACTAATCACAAGTCCTTTAAATCCAAGTTCTTCTTTTAGCACATCAGTAATCCAGTACTTAGAAGCATGCATTTTTTTACCATTGATACTACTGTATGAAATCATAACAGTAAGTACATCAGCTTCATTAATTGCCGCAAGATATGGATATAAGTGAATTTTTCTTAGTTCTGCTTCTTCAAGTTGTGTATCCCCTTGATCAATTAAGTAGTTTCCTGAACCTGTTCCAAAGACAGCTCCACCGTCTGCTACGAAGTGTTTTGCGGTTGCCGCAAGTCCTACAGATTGTAGTCCTTGGATATATGCTGCTCCAAGTTTTGAGACTAGTTGTGGGTTTTCAGAGTAACTTTCATAAGTTCTTCCCCAACGAATATCTTGTACAACTGCGAGGGTTGGTGCAAAGTTCCAGTGAATTCCTGTTGCGGATACTTCTTTTCCTGTCGCAATCCCAATACGTCTTACTAAATCTTCATCATTAGCTGCACCAAGTCCAATATTGTGTGGGAAGATGGTTGCTCCTAAAAGATTATTATGACCATGTACTGCATCAATACCATAAATAATGGGTGTAGTGGAACTGTTTTGATAGTTTTCCACCATGTCTCTCCAACTACTTACAGAATTATTAGCAGGTCTAGACCCACCTCCACTTAATACAGATCCTAAATTATATGTAGTGGCATCGTTTGAAGTAAAGTTATTACGTTCAGCTTGGACAAGTTGTGCTGCTTTTTTTCTTATGATTTCATCTTCATCAACGATAGGCGGTTGTGGTGCACATCCAGCTATGAGTGCTCCCATTAAAATAACCATTAAAGTTTTCCTATAACGAATAATCACTTGGTAGTACCTCCGTGTCTACTAACTTTCTAAAGTTCCAATTATAACTGTCTGATGCTATTTTATAATTCCAAAATACCCAACCAAATCCACGCTCAAATGCAAATAATTGATTAGCCGCAAAGCTTCTTAGTGCGAGATGACGATTAAACCGATCTAAATTATCAAAGTTATGAGGATGTAAACCAAGTGACCATTCACCAACGATACAACGAACTGTTTTTGAAACACGATCAATAACTTCAATTTGCTCCTTAAGTGGGAACATTAAGTTATGAACAATACCTGCTTCATTAAAACTATCTCCAAAACATTGGTATAAGTGTAAGTCTAGTACGACATTCTCAAGTTTATTGTTTTCAAAGAATTCCACCCACTGATCATTGCGAAATGAATCATGAAATACAATGGTATGACTAGGTGATAAAATACTTCGAAGGCGCGTATATGTATCAAGATAAAATTGTTGGATTATTGTCATATCAATATCCCAACGTGGTTCGTTGAGTGCTTCAATACCCCATAATGCAGGATGATCTTTATACCGATGCGCTACTTTTTCTAATACTTCGATTGTTTTTTCAATGTTGTCTGTTTTTTCGTGCCATGTACAAACACCTTCAATACCCCCATTGTCAAAACCATTTTGACAACCTGGTGCTGTGTGTAAGTCTAAGAGTACTGCGAGTTCATGTTTTGCAGCCCAGTTCATAGCTCGATCTAACCACTTCAAACAAGAAAAATAAGGTTTATCTTCTCCAAATACCCACCAAGGGAATGGTATTCTTACTAAGTTTATCTTATGTTTTGCTAACCAGATAAAATCATCTTCTGTAATGAATGTCTCCCAATGTTGGTGTAGGAAGGCTTCTGCTGAGGGTTTTTGTTGGCTAAATACTGTTTCATCTTTACCTACTACACCTTCAAATAAAGCTTGAGACATCCATCGCTCTAATACGAACCAACCACCTAAATTTACCCCACGAATCTTTTCCACTATTTAACTCTCCTATTCACCGGTAATACCTGTCTTCTCAATACCTTCCACAAACTGTTTCTGTACAAACACATACATAATCATCATTGGTGTCATCGTGATTAATGTGGCTGCCATCTTAAAGGATTCATTAATTCTAAACTGTCCTCCAGGTGCTCCAGCGACCCCTGCAGACATTCTTTCAAAGATTGAATCAAACAATGCAAGTTGCAGTGGCATGAGTTTCATGGCTGATCTCACAAAGGTTGAAGTGATATAACTTTCGTTATAGTTCCATACAAATGAGAAGAGGAATACTGTTGCAATCGTAGGTACTGACATTTTCATAATGATGTGAAAGAAAACTTGCCAAGATGTAGCACCATCGATACGAGCAGCTTCATCAAGACTAATAGGAATCATTTTGAAGAAGTTGTAGAAAATGAGGATAAGAATAGCAGAGTAAACACCCTGACCTAAAATGGTCATAAAGAGTTGAGGAATAATAGTTCCTATGAGCTTTATCCCTGCTAAGTTTTGAACTGTCGTAAACATCATCCAACGAGGAATCAATACAAGAGGTACTGGAATAACGAACGATAAAAGTACCATCATAAACCAGAAGTTCTTAAATTTGAATTGATAACGTGCAAAGGCAAATCCTGTCATTGCGGAGACAAATGTTTGAGCTAGTGCTAGAGTGCCTGTAAACCACAATGAATTGAATATCGTTAATGGCATATCCATGACTCTCCAAGCAACTCTCAAGTTCATGAATGACCAGTTTTGTGGTACCCAATCAATTTCAGGATTGATTAAATCAGCAGTCGACATAAATGTCATTGATAACATTCTTAACAATGGGTAAAGAAAGACATACGCAATTGCAATGAGTAATACATAGACAGCTGAGCGGTATATCCAACCATCAGTCATATGATGACCCATCAGTTTACCGCGTAGGTATGTTTTCCATGTAGTGCCTTTTTGTTTAGCTTCCATGTTTATCACCTGCTTTCTTTAAACGCAATTTCTTCCACTTCTCTTGATCTTTTAATCTCTTAATCCGTCTCTTCTCTTTTTCTGCTTGTTCTTTACGCTCATCCACTACATATTCATCTTTCGATGAATCTCTTAATACAAAGTAAAGCATTGCAATTAGAATCAATATGGTGAGACTATAAATCCATGCATAGGAAGAAGCAACTCCAAGTCCACCGACTGTGTCAAAGATAGCATTTTGAATCATGCCATAGACTGGGTTGATTGGAAACATTCCAAGTGATACAACAGTAAATACTGCCGCAACTAAAACGATTGGGCGAATGATTGGCATAGTAATTTTCCATAAGATTTGCCAGTTTGTTGCGCCATCAATTTGAGCAGCCTCATAGAGGTTAGTATTAATCTTTTGTAGTCCACTAAGGAATAAGACAATTGGAATACCTGTAAACCATAGTACTAATGCGAAGTTACTAAATAAAAACGCAATGACATCTGCAAGTTGAGGACTATAACTTTCAATAATTTGATAAACAAATATTCTTTCTACATTCCCGATTTGAACATTCCCTGAATTCATTAATTGGTTCATAACTGATCCTGAAATAACGATGACGGGGAGGAAATAGATAACTCGGAAAGTTGTTCTAAACTTGAATTTTCCATTAAGGAGAATTGCTAATATGAAAGAAATGATTAAGATAGTAGGCACATAAATAAGTTCTGTTAAGAAGAACTGAATGAGTGCTGGAGTGAAATCAGGATTGCGAAGGAAGGCAGTAACATAGTTGTCAATACCATTAAAGACTGTCGTCCATCCTAATACATTCAAATTAACTTTATGAAAACTTAGATAAACCGTATAGATGAATGGGAAAAGCGTAAAGACAAGAAACCCAATAAGCCAAGGCATGAAGAATGTATAGCCAAGTCTATTTTGTTGTCTTTGGAAATATTTACTTGATTTATTCTTCTTTTGTTTCATTCGCTCACCCCTCTCATCATTGATTTCGCTGTTTCTGCTTCAACTGTGTTACCAAATACGACGACATCATTTTGAGTGTAGTTAATCACAACAACTTTACCATTGTCATATACATTCATGATGACACCATTTTCAATCACAACACGGTCAATCCATTTCGCATGAGTTACATCTTTTAAGGCCTCATTAACTCCTCCATATATCTGTTGAATTAAATCTTTATATTCAACATATTCTGTAGAATAGAAGCGGGCTGAGTTTGTTAGAGTAAGTTGATATGATGGTTCATGTGTTAACACAAAGGATGGCGATAAATTGAAATCAATCATACGAAGCATGTCTCGATTGGTATAGAAGGAGAAGTTTGAATAAGGTGCATACATTTCCATATTGTTGTTGATAACAAGTTGCAAGAATGGAACTGTATCCGTCTGAATTAAATACTGACTTGAATAGACAGGAGCTTGTAGGAAGCGATCAATATATTTCCAAAGGTAATTGTTTGGAGCAGTTGCTGATATTTGGATATTACTCTTTAATGATTCAAAAGTTTGCTGGTAAAGATCAATAGTCTTGTGCACTTCTGAACTTCTTCGTGTGAATTCACTCATAAGGATATTAGGTATTCCTTCAACCGTTAATGAATTAAATCCACTCTTTGATAATCGCTCGCTTTGTTCGAGTAACCACTTAGCACTTACTGATGGTCTAGCATAACTAAACTGTGTAATAGGCATGTTATCTCTTAATCGGTATTCTAGATACCAGCCATTCATATGTTTCGCAGCAACATTTAAGAAGTTAACTTGATCTTTATGAATCATGCTGTAATTTTGAGATGGTGAGACATCATATCCAAACTCATTTGCAGTATTAACTAGATCTTCAAATTCACGTTGAGACCCAATAGCATTACTCCATTGTGTTCTTGCTGGATGGCCGTTTGTAATTCCACCTTTTTGCCATCCAAGTAGACCGCTACTGACATTGTTAATACCAACACCTTTAATCTCACTAAGTATATCTTTCACTTGATTTGCAGTTGTAACTACAACATCTTCTAATCCAAACACACTACGCTTAACATCTGCCATAACAAAATCTAATCTCAATGGAATATCTCCCACAGCACGTGTTTGTGTAGGTAGGCCATCATGATCAATTAGATAATCACGATACTTAAGAGCCATTCCTACATAATCTGCTGGATATCCATCAGATGTACCATCGTTTGCTAAGAAATCATATCGCATTGAAATATCAAACTGATTACGATTCTCCATGAGTGTGAAGTATCCATCACCTTGACGGTTATACACTTGATGGAATAACTTATTTATCTCAAATCGAGGATAAGCGAAAGTATAGTTTGTTAAGTTTGCTTCAGGAGATACCACAACGTTCATGTATTCACCACCAGTATTAGCATAAGCTACAAAGGCAGCTTGACGATTGCCATGAGCTACTCCAAAGACAGGCATTGTCGGTGATTTTAAAGGAAGATAGGAAGTTTCCCAACCATAATAGAAGTCAGCTTCTGTTAAATCTTCACCATATACATCGCCTTTATATGAGGTTAAACTTGTATTTCTATCTACGAAACGAATAAGTGATCCAGGTCCATCAGGAACTAGTACATATCCATCAAGTTTTGGATTGGGAACAACTCGTCTAAAGTTTTCAAAATCATTGTCCCAATAAAGTTTTGCACCACCAGATGCACCCATGAAAGGTGTCAGCATAATTCCAGCTAAAATATCAAGTCCTGATCCACTGATTTCATCCCCTCGAATTTCATAACGGATGCCTTCTTCATCAAAATGAATGTGCACCTTGATTTGAATATCAAGTGATGTGAAATTAACATCTAGTCTACGGTGATTAGGATCATTATTAACTGTCGCAAGCTTCGAAGTAGCTCCAGCATCTGAAGCACTGGATAAACGTCGAATTGATGAGGAAATATCATAGTATTCAATCGTTAATAACGAGTTCGCAATCCCAATATATGTCGTATTAAGTCGGTCTTCAATTGGAAGACAGTCTTCCTTTTGATCATCTGGGACTAATTTACAAGCATCTTCAAGGTATTTATTGAACTCAAGATCAAGTCCTGTTTTCCATAAATATCCGTTTCTTTTATCTTTGATTGCGATAATATCGCGATCTTCTCTGAAGTAATAAGTTAGATTCTCTGTTTCTGCCAATAATTCAAATTCAGTTGGTTCAAGATCATCATAAGTAATCGTTTCAGGAGGTAGGCTTGTGTCATGAGCAGTTGGGATATATACAGATGCTGAAATTGCTGTTATCGCAACTCCCAACATTAATAATCCTACGACTATTTTTTTAGTTTGTAACATTTCTGATAGCCTCCTTGATGATTGCCTCAAAGAACATATAAACTTGTTCAGTCATAATAATTACGATAAGTAGAATGAGTGCAATAACTAAGATAAAGACAAAGGTTAGTAGGATACTCTTAATCGATTCTTTCACTGAATAGTTATGTACTTCTTGAACACCAATGTATAAGTTAATTCCAGTCCAAATGAAGGCACCTTGTTGAAGTATTTGAATTAAGAATGTTTCATTATATGTGAGCACATAACTAAGTCCAATGACCATAATACTCACAATCATGATTGGTCCTAAACTATAAGCACCCATCTTTATGAGTTGTGAGAAGTTACCTTCTCCATCATTGATTGATGACACTAAGTAGTTACATAAAATTGCAAGAAACAGAATTGAGAAAAACCCAATCACAACAGATTGTAAATCAACATCTTCGATGGCAACATACTGATAAATGAATCCTTTACCAAGCATTGACCAAAGGAAGATTGAGAAGAATAGTCCATAAATGATTAATGCTGCTCTCATTGAACCTTTTCTATTTGTTTTAAGTTCGTAGAATGAATCAATTGGATGTTTAAAGAAATCAAAGATGAACAATACTTCCTTGATTAGATTTATACTTGCTACTTTTTTAAAGAAATCTTTAATTGGTTTAAATAGATCATGCTTTCTTCGATATTTTCGAGTTATCGCAAGAAGCACAAACAACCCTATTAGCGCTGATAACACTGTACCTAAGTTAGCTTGTAACCATTCATTGCGAACTTCCCAAAATGCTTGGGAATAATAGAATCGATTGCCTGCAAGTTCAAAATGAAACATTGCTTTATCATACTGTTGAGTATACATGTAATTCATTGCAATTCCATTGTGAGCTAATACTGACATTTGATTTAAACGAAGTACTTGATCCCAGAATGCTGTGGCTTTTTCATATTCACCTTGATTAAACAAATCAATTGCAGAGTATATTTGTGTAGAATATTCCGTAGGTTCAAATGATTGAATAAATGATTTTTCACCATCAAGTACCCAAAGTCTTCCCTTAGAATCTACTGAAATTGATGAAATACTATTAAATAAACCTGCTATGTCATCAGTCGCATAAGATGATCCAAAATTAAAGATATATTGACCATCATTAGTATAGATGATAATCATACCTGTTTTGGATGCACCGTAAATTATCCCTTTTTGATCTGTTGTAATATCAATCAAATCATTTGGACTCCATGTGAACTGATTTGCGAACATGTTTTGTCCTGCGGTGTTATGCTTCTTGAGTCCGTTTCTGTTTGAACCCATTGTGGAAGTATACACAATACCTCTTTTATCTAAGTACACATTAGTAAACGTAATAGGAACACGTCCTAGTAACAAAGCTTTTTGTGCTTCTGTATAAAAGATATCTTGAAGCATTTGTGTAAAATCCAGTCTTACACGATTGGATGTGAAATAACCTAAGAACTCTCCAGCGTTGGATAGTTGAATTACCCCATTATATACACCTTCAGAAACGATATACATGTTGCGACGATTATCAACAGCAACTTTAGATGGTTTAAATGTAGTATCCCCAAATGAAGCTGTTGTTGGACGTCCAAATGATTCTATGAGTTCCCCATTACTGGAGAATCTAAAGACCATTGCAGCTGCAGGATCCGCTACGTAGATCTCACCATCTCCCGCAAGTGTTACCCCTGTAGGTGTTCTCATCATAGGATGTTGAATTATTTGAACGAT
Source organism: Erysipelothrix sp. (assembly GCA_018335655.1). Classification (GTDB taxonomy): domain Bacteria; phylum Bacillota_I; class Bacilli_A; order Erysipelotrichales; family Erysipelotrichaceae; genus UBA6182. The sequence continues at coordinate 2,653 of JAGXRX010000030.1, read as the reverse complement.
TTTATCTGTATTAGTATCGTACTCGACAATACGAGCATTATCTTTATCTGCAATATATAGATGATCTCTTTCATCAAAAACTGAATCCTGTGGAGATTTTAATCCAAGATTGGTTATCGTTAGACTCGGTAAGTATGCATCTTGAGTCCAAACAATTTCACCTTTCGCATTAAATGTTCTAGTGCGTGAGGTTGCTGAGGATGCAGAAGCAGGCAGCATAGTAATAACTAACAGTAGTAATATCGAAATAATGTTTAATGTTATTTTTTTCATGGTCATTCTCCTACTTCATTCCTGAATGGCTCATGGTATTCATGACTTTTGATTGCAACATTATAAAGATGAAGAAGTTAGGAAGAAACATAATTAGTCCGGCTGCAGCCGCCATACCAACACCTGCAATGGAATTGGATGCATTAGTCAGTGAGCTTAGATAGAAGGCAAAGTTTTTGAGTGTTTCATTAGTTATATATAGACTTGATGCTTCAGTTGCATTCCATGAAACTTGGAATGTCAAAATCCCTACAGTTGCTAGTGCAGGCATAACTAATGGGATTACAATTCGTGTGAGAATATGCCAGTCATTAGCACCATCAAGTCTTGCGGCTTCAATAACCGCATCAGGTACCTGATCCATAAACTGTTTTACTAAGAATAATCCTACAGGTAAAGCTAACATTGGCAATATATGTGCTAAGAAATTGTCAGTTAATCCTGTTTGTTTGATGATTAGATATCTTGGGATTGCAACAGCAATCGGTACAAACATTAAAGCAACTTGGTTGACACTAAATAACCAATTTTTAGCTTTAAATTTCTTTTTAGAGAGAATATATGCTCCACCCGCAGTTACAAAAATTGAAAGAATAACTGTAGCTGTTGTTGCAACGATTGAGTTAAATAAGTATCGCGTCATTGGTACGCCTGTTGTTGAGGAAGTACGCCACAAATCAGTAAAGTTTTCAAACGTTGGTTTAATAACGAAGAATCGTGGTGGAAACATAAAGAGCTCATCAAGTGGTTTAAATGCTTGGTTCGTGATATAAACCACAGGCAAGATCATAAATAATGCCATTGGAATCAAGAAAGCATAAAATTTCAATTGAGACTTATCAAATCGTTTAGGATTTATTTTTGTGCCTTGAAATGCCATTTCTTTCCTCCTTACTTATCTGAGAATAAGCGATATGCAATCTTGGAGAAACCCCAAACCATCAATAACAGTACCACTGATATTGCTGCTGCATAGCCCATCTCATAACGTTGAAATCCATAGTCTTCAATATGGTTAATAATCAACTGCCCTGCATATTGTGGTGTTGGGTTAGACCCCGATAGAGCTACCCCTATCCATCCACTGTTGAATGCTCCTACAATTGCCATAACAGCTCCAAAGAGCATTTGAGAATGCATAGAAGGAATCGTAATGTATATGACCTCTTGTAGTTTATTCTTAATTCCATCCATATAGGCAGCTTCATAGAGCTCTTCATTGGTGTTAATAATCCCTGCCAACATAGCTAAGAATCCAATACCCATTGCACTCCACAAGCCTACAATAATCATGATATTCATTAGGAAGGCAGGATCTTGTAAGAACTGTAATGGTTTAGTGATCCAACCCCACTGTATGAGCAAGGCATTAATGTACCCCGCTTCATTTCCTGAGAATAATGTTCTCCATACAACCGCAATAAACACACCACCGACCATTGATGGTGTATATATTGCAAGCGCAAGAATAGTGCGCGGTTTAACTTGGATTTGTGCAAGCATCCATGCTAGAAAGAAGGAAAGAATATATCCCCCTGGTCCAACAATGAGTGAATACTTAAATGTATTCGGTAAGACATATTTCAAGAATATTTCATCTTGGGTTAATAATGTAATGTAGTTAAGTAGTCCTTGATATTCAGGAAATTGAATTGAGTTGAAGTATGTTAGTGATAAACCAATTGCAAATGCTACTGGAATAGCAACAAAGAGTGAAAACATTAATGCATATGGCAACAACATCCAGAATATCGCAAACCATTCACCTAAAGAACCATTATCATATTTGCGTCGAAGATTTGATGTGAATGTATTAAATTTACTCATTTGCACTCTCCTTCGCATTTTCTATTTGCTGTTTAATCCATTCTATATCTAAGACTAAATATTCTTTAATGACGTTGCCAAATCGATCTAGGAAACCAAACTCAATCATCTTTCGACGAATCTCACGATCAATTGTTTGCTTTTGACGGTCAATAGCAATTCTTACTGGTGTTCCATCAAAGACTGTTGTGTTCCATATATCAGACATACCACGTTCCAACATATATTGTCCTGGAGTACGAGGAACGTCATTTAACCATTTGGATTGTTCAAGAATAACTAGTTTGTCTTCATATTCAATTGGTGAATTAGCAACTGCACTCAAATTAGCACTTAACCATACATATTCTGGTCCATACGTTGATTGAAGGTTGTATGAGAAGGCTGTTTGAGTCTCTGTATCCATCCACCATTTTAGGAAGTCCCAACTTTGTTCAGCTTTATCAGTATTCGCAAATACCATTCCTGATGTACCATTCACAATATCCCAACGAACGACTTCACCATCTTTATTGACAGTACCTGGGTATGGAGCTAATGCCCATTGTCCAGC
>JAGXRX010000029.1 GCA_018335655.1 Erysipelothrix sp. | reverse complement strand
TCAATCATGATTCCACATGTGTAGTCTAAGAATATGGAGAACACCATAATAAGACCATAACGAATTTCGCCATATGCATAAAAGACTAAACTAAAGACGAGTAAGATAAGACTTCTAAAACGTGGTGGAAATATTAAAAGTGCGAGAATCGCACTTGGTAGAAAGACAACAAGAAACGTGGACGATGCGAAAATCATGATTATTCAAAGAATGATTTAAAGACATCAACACCACGTTGAAACTGTGCCTTTACAAAGTCAATCTCTTCTTGTTCATCATAATCTGATCCATCACTAGGATATTCAAAGAATTTACCAACTAACACAAAGACAACATAGTCTCCTTCAGACACTAACATGGCATTTTGTACACGTGGCATGTTCATAGGATATTGGAAGGATTCCTCTTTAAGATAGCGTTGGTATTCTTGCATTGCGGCAACAACTTTCGCGACATTACCTTCGGTCGCTTTAATAATGATAAGTTCATCACTGCTTGTTGAGAATGTAGGACCTTGTCCAAAGAATGCTTCAACCCAACCAGATTCAATGCCTAAGCGCTCAACCATGTATGTTTCATCATAATCAAGACTAGGGGCATAATCATCTCCATATTCATCTTTAATGGCTTGTGCAATGTCTTCTATATCTACTTCTACTGTAGGTGTTGTTGGAGCACATCCCATTAATAAACCTAAGGTTAAAAATAATACAACTAGTTTTTTCATAAGTCTCCTTGTATCGCCAAATCGGCTCACGTCCTAGTTTAGCGAAACATTGCATAATTTTGAACCATTTACACCATGACATGCATGGTTGCTTTGATAACTTGCACATAAAAAAAGCACGCTAGGCAAGCGTGCTATCTAATTCTTCATCACTATGATCAACAGAAACATCATTGGCAATAAGTGTTAATACACTTGCCTTTGAGACAATTCCTACAAGTTTTCCATCCTCAACGACCGCTAATGGGACGCGAGTTTGTGATGCAAGAGGTATGATTTCTGCCACCGATTGATTCGGTGCAATTGTAATAACTTCTTCTACTAAATCCATGAGTGTTGCTGCTTTATCTTTTAAGCGCATCGCACTTTCAAGACCAACCACACCTAAGAAATTCATTTCTTCATCGACGACATAAGCACTAGAAACATTATTAGTTCTCATCTCACGAATAACCTTATTAAATCCATCATCTTTAAAGACAATAGTTGTAGGGGTAATCATAACGTGTTTTACACTCATGATTGCTGTTTTATCAGCTCCTTCAATAAAGCGTGTGACATATTCATCTGCTGGATTTGCCATCATGTTTTCAGGAGTATCCACTTGAATTACTTTTCCATCTTTCATAATAGCTACACGATCACCGAGTTTAAAGGCTTCATTAATATCATGCGTAATAAAGACAATGGTCTTCTTCATCTTTTGTTGAATCTTTAATAATTCAAACTGCATATCCTTCTTAACTAAAGGATCAAGTGCAGAGAAAGGTTCATCCATCAATAAGACCTCAGGGTCATTGGCTAATGCACGAGCTAATCCAACTCGTTGCTTCATACCCCCTGATAATTGATCAATACGAGAATTCTCAAATCCTGTAAGACCTACAAGATTAATCATTTCCATCGCTTTTTCTTTTTTAAGTTCTGGACCAACGCCTCGAATCTCAAGTCCATATTCAACATTTCTTAATACTGTTCTATGAGACATTAATCCAAAGTGTTGAAACACCATTGCAATCTTTTCACGTCTGAAGTTACGTAGTTGTTCTTTATTAAGTTGTGCAAGATCTTGATTCTTAAAGAAAATCTTTCCATGTGTTGGATCATTTAAACGATTGAACATACGTACTAACGTTGATTTACCAGAACCTGATAAACCAATAATGACGAAAGTTTCACCTGGAAAAACATCGAGATTTACATCAAGTAAAGCACAGGTTGCTCCTGTTTTTTCTAGAATTTCATTTTTTGAAAGACCTTTTTTAGAAAGCTTGAGTGCTTCTTCTTTGTGACTTCCGAAGATTTTATTAACACCTTCTACATACAAAATTGGCTTCATAGACTTTCCTCCTCAGTTTGAGGTTTAACCCATCCTTGTGAAAGACGATCCAGAATAATTGCCACAATAACAATCGCAGTCCCAGAAACAAGTCCGCGACCAACTTCAATACGGTTTACTGAAATAAGTACTTCCATCCCTAATCCTGGTGCTCCAATCATTGAAGCGGTAACCACCATCGCCATGGCCATCATGAGAGTCTGATTAAGTCCAGCCATAATAGTAGTAAAGGCTTGTGGGATTTGTACTTTAATTAAAGTTTGAATAGTAGTTGCTCCAAAAGAGCGAGAAGCCTCAACAATCTCGTGATTCACTTGTCGAATTCCTAAATTGGTTAAGCGAATAATAGGCACAATCGCATAAATGACTGTCGCCATAACAGCAGGCACACGTCCTAGACCAAATAAAAGCATTGCCGGAATTAGATAGACAAAGACAGGCATTGTTTGCATCGTATCAAGGACAGGTCTCATAATTTTATTGGCACGCTCACTTAAACTAAGGAGTAGACCAAAAGGAAAACCAAACAATACACTTAAAATAACGGCGGTAATCACAATGGATAAGGTACTAAGCATAAGTGTCCAAAGTCCTGTGAAACCAATAAGTGCAAGCAGTCCACCATATAAAAGTGACATTCCAATCTTCTTGCTTTGTTTGAAGTAAAGTCCAATAACGATTAAGACTAGAACCCACCATGGAATGAAGGTGAGTAAGTCGTAAATTGTTAATAATGTGGTTGTTAACCCTTGCCTAATAACCCTTAATACGCTATCAAAGGTGAGCGCAAACGAGCGCACACCTTTATCGATGGCTGAAGTATCAATGGTTAACTGGAAAGGAAATTCATAAATCCAGTTCATACATTTCTCCTTTTAAGTTTTAAGATTCTAACGCCTTGATTAGCGTTTCAAACTGGTCTGCGCTAAGCCAAGTTGCGACGAGTTCTTTATTTTGTAAGATAAACCACTTAGCAGCTTCAACTGAACTTGCTCCAGTTTCTTGGATATAAGATAAAGCAGCAGAAGTTAGCGTTGATGATGTTGAGTATTTAGATAAGAATTCAGCAACTTCAGGATATTCTGCTGAGAAGCCATTTCTTACACCAACTGTTACATCACTACTCTTAAACTCTCCGATACCATTCATAAATCCTGTTTCACTAAAAGGTTCATCTTCAAGTAACACGAAATCATAAAGTCCCATTAACCAGGTTGGTTCCCAATAGTAACCGACCACAGCTTCACCACGCTCATATGCACTTGATAGTGCAGCTGATAGTGCTGCATCACTTCCTGGTGAGAAGTAATTAAAGGTAGCATTTAATCCTAAGTGATCCATTTTATTTCTTAAAATTTCATCGACAGCCCATCCAGGAATTGCTCCATAGATACGACCTTTTGTTGGATCTTCTTGATCTTCAAATATTTCCCAATACTGTGCTAAATCAGATACAGTGCGCAGATTTGGTGCCATGGGCTCAATGCCACGGGTTGCATCTCCCTCGATGACATAGCGTGGAACATAAAGTCCTTGGGCATTATCATCAAAGTTTAAACCTAAGAGCTCAAAGCGTCCGTTAGCGACGTCGTCAAGGTAAGATGGTAAGTTATCTGTCCATATTTCTGAGTATATATCAATTTCACCACTTTTGAGAGCTTCATATGTAATTGGTGTTGAACCTGGTAGTTCTTCCCAACCATATCCGAAGACTTCTTCGATAATGGTTCCCATCACGGCGTTATGAAACATAATAGAATCCCACTGTGCATTTGCAAATGTGAATGTTGTCTTGCGACTTGAAGGGGCACACCCTGCAAGAACGAAAATTGTCAAGACTAAAAGCAAGAATAATTTTTTCATTGTTGTTTCCTCCTATAAATGATTAAAAAATCTAACTAACAACCTTTAATATACAGACAAATTGTCAGATTGTCAAATTGTGTTATTATGTTAAGCGTCGTCTTCTGTTATAAATTCGTGACTTATTCTGTTATAATACAGACATGAAGAAGCTACAACTAAAGCACATTAAGAAATTAGTACTCATCATTCTTGGTAATTACTTACTTGCTTTAGCCGTAGGCGCATTTATCTTACCGTATGATATCTTATCAGGTGGTGTTGCAGGATTAGCAATTGCCCTAAAACCAATCATCCCTTTAGAGCCAAAAGTCATTATTGATGGACTCGTTATTGGTTTGTTCGTTATAGGAGCAATTGTGCTTGGAAAACGATTTGCAATGACGACCGCTTTATCTTCAATCTTGTATCCAATATTCCTCACATTTACAGAGCGCATGCCAGCAGTTGGAGTAGATCCCTTGCTTGCTAGCCTATATGGGGGTATTATTGCAGGACTAGGTGTTGGAATGGTAATCAAGCAAGGTTCAAGCACTGGGGGTATGGATGTTCCTCCACTAGTTCTTAACAAATACACAGGAATTGAAATTGTCACTTGGGTATTTATTATAGATGGTATTACTGTAGGACTCGGATTTTTCAATTATGGTTTACAAGCCGTGTTGCAAGGATTTATCTCGGTTGTTGCAGCATCATACATGATTGATCGTGTTTTAGTCTTTGGTGAAACTCAAGCGAAGATGGTGTATATCATTTCTGATCAGTACGAAAAGATTCTATCAGTCATACATGATGAAATCGATCGTGGAACTACAATATTACAAGCACAAGGAGGATATACAGGAGCAGTTAAACCTGTCATTATGACTGTTGTCATGAAGAATCAATATCCCCAACTTAATAGCAAAATTCTAAGTATTGATCCTAACGCTTTTCTTATTGTCACTGATTCCACAGAAGTTAAAGGATATGGATTTAGTTTTCAATATAAGGTATAAAATTCTTGGGGGATAGAATTAGATAAGGACCCAAAAAATGATCATTCTTAAACAAGTTTTTAAAACATACAAAAATGGTACTAATGCACTAAATGGTATTAGTCTAACAATAGAACAAGGCGAATTCGTTTACATCATCGGACCGACAGGTTCGGGGAAGTCAACAATTATTCGTCTAATTAATGGTGAAGAGATTCCAACTAAAGGAATCGTTGAGGTCGCTGGTGTTAATGTGGGTAAACTACGACACAGTAAGGTACCTCTTTATCGCAGAAATCTTGGGGTAGTTTTTCAAGACTTTAAACTCCTTGAACAAAAAACAGTTTTTGAAAATGTGCTTTTCGCACTTGAGGTCGTTAATGCGCCAACCATTGAGGCACGAAAGCGTGCTCGAGAAGCATGTGCACTAGTTGGATTAAGTGATAAGCTTACTTCTTTTCCTCACCAACTTTCAGGAGGACAACAACAACGTGTGGCTATTGCTCGCGCTATCGCAAACCAACCTAAAGTTCTTATTTGTGATGAGCCTACTGGTAACTTAGATCCTGCAAAGTCAAAAGAAATCATTGATATTCTTGAGAAAATTAATCGCGAATATCATACAACGATTCTCATGGTGACTCATGCTCAGATACTCGTTAATAATTATAGACGTCGTACCATTGCATTATCTGATGGCTATCTCGTGTCCGATTTATCAGCAGGGGGGTACAATGAATGAGACGATTACTTAGACATATTAAAGAAGCATTCATTGGCTTATTTCGCCATATCGCAATGACTTTATCAAGTATTTCAACAATTACAATTACTCTATTGTTTGTAGGACTGTTCCTGCTCATTACACTTAATGTTGAACAATTTACCTATGCCGTTGAAGGAAGCGTAAATATTCACGTTAAGATAGATCAACGTTTTGAAGATGATGCGAGTGTTAACACATTAGGACTTAGAATCCGAGCATTAAATGGAGTTAAAACAGCCACATTCTCATCAAAAGATAACGAACTTGATGCGATGATTGAATCATTTGGAGAGAATGGATCAATCTTTGAATCATATCGTGGTAAAGACAATCCACTACGTATGGCATACCTTGTAGAAATCGCTGATGGTGCAGACATTGAGACCGTTGCAGTGTCAATTCGAGAACTTGAAGGGGTAGAAGCGGTTGCCTATGGTGGTGTTCGAGTCATCGAATTACTATCTTTACTTGAAAATACTCGCCAATTCGTTTATATTTTAGTTGCAGGGCTAGGAATTATTGCAATATTCCTTATTGCGAATACGATAAAACTATCCATTGCATCTCGAGGTCTTGAGATTTCAATTATGAGAACTGTAGGAGCAACCAATGGTTTTATCCGAACTCCTTTCTTATTTGAAGGGTTACTCATTGGAATATTTGGATCAATTTTACCAATAGCACTTGTATCCATTGGTTACATTTGGATGTTTGACTCTATGGGAGGTCAATTCATCACACCAATGTTTGCATTAGTTAATCCATTCCCATTCATTTATTATGTATCAGCAGCAATGCTATTGATTGCAATGGGAGTTGGTCTATTCGGTAGTGGACTCTCAGTTGGGAAACACTTGAGGTGGAAACGATGAAAAAAATCGTTTTACTATTTATTGTCGCACTGTTAGCTATAGATTTTGGAGCAACCTTAACGAGTGCAAATATTGATTTCGCAAAAAATGAAGCGTATTATGAAGCGCTCTGTTTAGGTACGACTGTAAAGAATAATGTTGCTACATGCAAAGCATTCCAAGACTATCTTAATAAGAAGGCTGCAGATTCTAAAAAGGATCTTGATAGACTGAGAGCAGACATTAATCTTATACGTAAAGATATCACAACATACACTCAACAAATAAGTAAATATGAAGAAGATATTCAATCGCTTGAGCGTCAAATTACAACATTGAGTAACTCGATTATATCAATGGAGAAAAGTATTGTTGAAATTGAAGCGAATATAATTCAACTCGAAGCAAACGTGGAAGCACGAAATAATACTATTAAAGAGCGTATGCTTGCTTTACAAGGATTCATTAATGTAAATGGTTATATTGAAATCATTATGGGTTCAAGTTCCATGGCTGATCTTGTGAGAAGACTTGAAGGGATTAAAGACATTACGGATTCAGATAAAAATATTATTTTAGAAATTAAAGCAGAACTAGAAGTCATTGAAAATGAAAAATTAGAACTTAATCGTCAAAAACAAGCGCTTCTAGATAATCGTGAAAATATTCGAATAAATCAAGAAACTCTTGAAGGAATTAAAGAACAAATTGCAATTATTGTCGTCGAATATCAAAAACAAGAAGCCACACTGGTTTCTAAAGAGCGAGAAGCAGTCGAAGACTTAACCGAATACAATAAGCAAATTAAAGCCATAGGTGAATCACTGAAAAGTGTCGCTGCATCAGCTGGATGGGTTCGCCCAATGGATTCAGGATTTAGAATTTCAGCTGGCGCATGGTATTATCCATCAGGTGGTGTTCATATTGGAGTTGACTTCGCAACACCAGTGGGTAGACCAATACGAGCAGTAGGAAATGGTTACATTCTCTTTTCTTCAAATTCTTGTCCAACATATGGCTACTTAGGCAACAATTGTGGTGCTCCAGGAGTTAATCGTGGAGGAAATCAAGTTTATCTAATCACTAACATTGCTGGTAAATCTTATCTAATTATTTACATGCATCTTGAAAGAGGCTCGCCGATTCAAGCAGGTAAAATTGTCAACCAAGGTGATATCATTGGTCGTAACGGATCCAGTGGATCATCCACAGGACCACATCTACACATTGAAGTTATTTACATAGGTAATAACGATGTTAGCTATTATGCTACCAGATGGAATGGATCACTCTCTTATGGCGCAGGTTTTGGAACCTCTGCAATGAATACTCGTTGCTCAGTTAATGGAAATCGTGCACCATGTCGCTTAAATCCACTTGATGTATTTAAAGTGAGATATGGAGTATCCTACTAATAAACTAAAAAAACTAGTGAGTCCTAAGACTCGCTAGTTTATTTTTGTGCATGTAATGTAATAATATTAACAATCGTTTGAACACACTTTAATCCATCATCAATACTTAGAAATTCATACTTACCATGGAAATTCTCTGCTCCTGTGAATAAATTCGGTGTGTTTATTCCCATGAATGTAATCTTTGAACCATCTGTTCCACCACGAATGGGTTCAATGATAGGTTTAATATTTAATAACTGCATTGCTTCTTTCGCGAGTTCTACACTTCGCATATCTTCTTTAATACGATCAGCCATATTATAGTAGGAGTCCTTAAGTGTGACTTCAATTTTTGCGTTTGGGTATTTCTTCTGAAGTAATTCTTTAACTTCAATCATTTTTTCTTTTTTCTTTAAAAACAGTTCTTTATCATGATCACGAATAATATAATGCATCGTAGCATCTTCAATTGAAGATGTCATTGAAGTACATAAGAAGAATCCTTCGCGTCCAGATGTTTTTTCAGGCACTTCATCTTGCGGTAAATGTGCATCAAACTCCATAGCAAGTTTAAAAGCATTAATCATTTTATCTTTTGCAGTACCAGGATGTACAGAAATCCCTGTAATCTTAACCACGGCAGCTGCAGCATTAAAACATTCATATTCAATTTGACCAATGTATGATCCATCCACAGTATATGCAAAATCTGTATTAAATGCTTTTGCGTCAAAACGATTTGCGCCAACCCCAATCTCTTCATCAGGTCCAAAGGCAACACGAACATCACCATGTTTAAGATGAGGGTTATCATTTAGAAAACGAAGTGCTTCCATGATTGCAGTAATACCAGCTTTGTCATCAGCTCCAAGAAGTGTTGTCCCATCTGTTGTAATGAGTGTATGACCTACATAATTCTTAAGGTTAGGAAATACTTGAGGATCAAGAGATGTTTGAGTTGAGGCGTCTAGAACTATTGCTTTACCATCATAGTTTTCGATTAGTTGAGGTTGAATATTTTCTGAATTGAAATCAGCAGTATCCACATGAGAAATAAACCCAATAGGAGACACAGTCCCTTCAACATTTCCTTTTAATGTTCCCATCACAAATCCATTCTCAGGATTAGTAAAGACATCAACACATCCAATTTCTTCTAACTCATCCTTCAGCATCAACACAAAATCCCACTGAGCTGCTGTAGAAGGAATCGTGCTACTATTCGCATCAGATCGAGTGTTTAGTTTCGCATATCGCATAAATCGTTCAATATAATGTTGTCTCATAGGACCTCCAATAATTTAACACTAATTATACTCTTTTTTGTGTGTTTGTCTTGATTTAAGAGTATAATTAATAGATGACATCATGTGAATTATGACTTCAAGCATATCAAACTTGCCGTGAACGTGACTATGTTACAATGAACAAAACAATTAAAGGAGTCTATTATGGAAGAAGAAAAAGTAGTTATTCACCTTGAAAAACACCGCTGGCCAGATGAAGTGAGCGCACTTTCACGCCAACGCTGGGCCAATCGACTCTTAATTGTGATGGTCGTCGTCGCTTTTTTAAGCGGCTGGCTTATTTCTGCACAACTTAATGTAACCACCTTAACACCAGTTGATAATTCTCGCTATGCTCGTTTAGATGCGATTGTTAACACGCTATCGAGCACTTGGTTTTATGGTAAAGACATTACCAATATTGAAGAAACACTCATTGAGCGTGCTATTAGAGGGATGATTGAAGAGAATGGTGATCCTTACACCGAGTATTTCAGCCCTGAAGAATATTTAGAGTTTTCTAACTCAATTACATCTAGCTTTGTAGGTATTGGAGTACAAATCTACAACTTAGATGGAGTCACTGTTGTTGAAAAGGTATTTCGTAACTCTCCAGCTGAAAGTTTTGGAGTATTACCTGGGGATATCATTTTTAAAGTTGATGGTGTCGATGTGACAGGACTTGAGGTTAGTGAAATCGCAAGTAAAGTTCGTGGTGAGCGTAATACCGTTGTATCCATTGAATTTATTCGTGGAAACTCAAACATTATCAAAGATATTGTACGTGATCAAATACGATCCTCTGCCTTTGGTGAAATGCTTAACCAAGATACTGCTATTTTAGAGATTTATCAATTTGGATCAGATACTGCTTCCCAAGTTAAAGACTATTTAGATTTCTTTAAAGATTCTAATGCTACGAAACTTATTATTGACTTAAGAGACAATGGTGGTGGATTCTTAGATACTTTACTAAAAATATCAGCATTCTTCTTAGATAAAGACACCCTCATTATCCAACAACAACTTCGTGATGGCCGTGTTGAACAAGGCTTTGTAGCAACGCAATCACGTTATGTAAACTTTAAAGATATCGTTATCCTCGTTAATCAAAACTCTGCAAGTGCATCTGAAGTTTTAGCAGCTGCAATGTCAGAACAAGGTAACTTCACACTTATTGGGACCACTACTTTTGGTAAAGGCACTGTGCAAATCACACGTCCATTCTCAGATGGTTCAGCGTTAAAAGTAACGACAGCGCAGTGGTTAAGCCCTGAAGGAAACTCAATTCAAGACACAGGAATTACACCAGACGTAGAAGTATTCTTACATCCTTTCTTTACAACAACACGTCAACTCATGAGTGAAGAAGACTTAGTGAATGTTGATACAGTATCAGATTTCGTTAAGGTTGCTCAAATGGCACTAGATTTCTTAGATTACAATCCAGGCCGTATGGATGGCTATTTCTCAGTTCAAACTTTAGAAGCATTAAACGCTTTTGCAAGTGATTCCTCTTTAGGAAGCGTTGAACAACTCACACCTATGATTTATCGCTCTTTATACACTCAAGTGTATCGTGAGTGGTATACCAATAAACGTCAACTCGATCCACAACTCTTGAAAGCACTAGAACTATTAAAGCCATGAGTCATGAACAATTTCAATTAGTAGCACCGTATCAAAGCGCAGGAGATCAGACCAAAGCGATTGAGCAGTTAACGCAAGGACTGATTGATGGCAAGCCTTTTCAAGTACTTTTAGGTGCAACAGGAACAGGAAAAACCTTTACTATTTCATCTGTAATTGCCAAGGTAAATAAACCGACCTTGGTTTTAGTGCACAATAAAACTTTAGCTGGTCAACTTTATAATGAGTTTCGCTCATTCTTTCCACATAATCGTGTGGAATATTTTGTATCAAATTTTGATTATTATCAACCAGAAGCGTATATGCCTAGAACAGATACCTACATTGAGAAATCTGCAACCATAAACCAAGAACTAGACATGTTGCGTCTTTCCTCAATCAATTCCATATTAACAAGACGAGATACAATTGTGGTTGCATCGGTAGCATGTATTTATGCATCCAGTGATCCGAATAACTATCGGGATATGTTTTTTACGATTCGTGTTAATGAAACCTTAGATCGTGATGAACTTATAAGTATGCTTGTGCTTCGCCAATATACACGCAATGATATGGAACTCTCTAAAGGACACTTTAGAGTAAAAGGGGATGTTATTGATATTGCCCTTGGATATACCGATGAGTTCATTCTTAGAATTGAATTCTTTGATAATACCATTGAGCGCATTGTGGAAGTAGATCCAATCACATACAAAGTCAATGCAGGCTACATGCTTTATAACATCTTTCCTGCCACAGAATATGCGCGTTTTAAACCACAAATCCTTAGTGCTGCAATGGCGATTGAGCTTGAACTAGAAGAGAGACTTGCTGAGTTCAAAAAAGAAGGTAAACTTCTTGAAGCTCAACGACTTGAACAACGCACTCGCTATGATATTGAAGCTCTTCGTGAATTTGGATATTGCTCAGGCATTGAAAACTACTCAATGCACATTGATGCTCGCTCTCCAGGACAACGTCCTTATACGATCTTTGATTTCTTCCCAGATGATTTCTTATTTGTTGTGGATGAAAGTCATGCGAGCTTACCTCAAGTTCGCGGAATGTTCAATGGAGATCAAGCCCGTAAAAATGTTCTAGTCGACTATGGGTTTCGCTTACCATCCGCATTACACAATCGACCAATGCGATTTGAAGAGTTCTTAACACTTCCTAAGCAAACGATTTATGTTTCGGCAACTCCAGGTGATTTTGAGTTAGCTCAAGTTAATCATCAAGTGGTAGAACAGATTATTCGTCCAACAGGACTTGTGGATCCTATTGTGGTGGTTAAACCATCGTATGGACAAATCGATGACTTGATGGAGCAAATCAATCATCGCAAAGCGAATAATCAAAGAGTCCTTGTCACAACACTCACAGTGAAGATGGCAGAGGAACTTACAAGTTACTTTTTAGTGAACGATATATCCGCTGTGTATTTACACCATGAAACCAAAACACTTGAAAGAATTGAGATTATTCGCCAGCTTCGTAAAGGTAAATATGATGTAGTCGTGGGTATTAACTTACTTCGTGAAGGATTAGATATTCCAGAAGTTTCATTAATCGCGATATTAGATGCAGATAAAGAAGGATTCCTCCGCTCATCACGCTCACTCATCCAAATTATTGGGCGTGCAGCTCGAAATGTTGAGGGAACAGTTATCATGTATGCAGATCGTATGACTGATTCAATGATAAAAGCCATCGGTGAGACCAATCGTCGACGAAGTGTACAAGAAGCCCACAACATTAAATACAACATTACTCCAAAAACAATCATTAGAGATATTGCAGAAAGTGTTTCAGGCAAAGAAAACGAAGAACTTACAAAACGTATTCTTACACGTAAAGGCAAAGTCAGTGCTCAAGATAAAGAGCATGTCATTGCTATGCTCGAGAAGGATATGTTAGAAGCAGCGAAGGTGCTCGACTTTGAGCGTGCAGCACTAATTCGTGATGCACTCTTCGAACTAAAAGGTGAACTATGAAAAACGACCACATTGTCATTAAAGGGGCAAGAGTCAACAATCTTAAAAATATAGATCTGACATTACCACGCAATCAGTTTATTATCATGACAGGACTTTCGGGTAGCGGAAAAACTTCCTTAGCATTTGACACGATATATGCTGAAGGTCAACGTCGTTATGTAGAATCCTTGTCGGCATATGCCCGTCAATTTTTAGGCAACATGGAAAAACCAGATGTAGATTCTATTGAAGGACTTTCACCTGCCATTGCGATTGATCAAAAAACAACCTCAAATAACCCACGCTCTACCGTAGGAACAGTGACTGAAATCTACGACTATTTGCGCTTGTTGTATGCTCGTGTTGGAACACCGATGTGTCCTATTCATCATCATCCTATTGTAGGAATGTCCATTAAAGCTATGGTTGAACAAGTTATGGCTCATCCAACAGGATCAAAAATTGAACTTTTAGCACCAGTTGTACGCAATCAAAAAGGAAGTCATAAAGATTTAATGAATGATCTTCTCAAACAAGGCTTTGTCCGTGTTCGTGTTAATGGGGAGATGAAACTCTTAGAGGATGATATCCAACTTAACAAAAACAATAAACATACCCTTGAAGTGATGGTTGATCGCCTTATCTTAAGTGAACAAGCAACATCACGTCTTTATGATTCAATTGAAACATCCTTAAAACTTTCTTCAGGACTTGTGCTTGTGCTTATTGAAGGACTAGAAACACTTATGTCCTCAAACTACGCATGTGCAGAGTGTGGATTCTCACTTCCACATCTTGAACCACGTTTGTTTTCCTTTAATTCACCATTAGGTGCTTGTGATACATGTAAAGGACTTGGTGTTATCCAACAAGTCGATATCGATCTTCTAATTCCTGATCCTAAGCTTTCAATTCTTAAGGGTGGAATCCGCTACTATAAAAATATTGTCGATAGTGAAAACATTGAATGGCAAAACTTCAAGACGTTATGTGATCATTATAAGATTCCACTTGATGTTCCCATCGCATCATTAAGTGATGAACAAAAAGATATTTTACTTCATGGTTCTAAAGGTCAGATTAAATATGCGATTCACTCACGAAGTGGGAACACCTATTTACGTAATGAGAAAATTGAAGGAGTATTAACACTTATTCAGCGTCGTTTCTTTGAAACAACCTCCAATATGGCAAAAGATTGGTATGGAACATTCATGAGTGAAAGTACATGTCCAACATGCAGTGGTAAACGTCTTAATGAAATGGCATTATGTGTTGAACTAAATAAACATTCTATTTATGACTTTACCCGTTTCTCAATTCAAAATGGATTATCTTTTATTCGCAACCTTAAACTTAGTAATCATGACCAAGAAATTGCTCGCTTAGTCTTAAAAGAAGTGAGTGAGCGACTTCAGTTTCTTGATAATGTAGGACTATCTTACTTAACACTTGATCGTGTAGCAGGATCACTTTCTGGTGGAGAAGCACAACGTATTCGCCTAGCTACCCAAATCGGTTCACGCTTAAGTGGTGTGCTCTACGTTCTTGATGAGCCATCTATTGGACTACACCAACGTGATAATGCAAAACTTATTCAAACACTCATGGATATGAGAGATTTAGGTAACACACTCATTGTGGTTGAACATGATGAGGAAACTATGGAAGCATCAGACTGGATTGTCGATGTAGGACCAGGTGCTGGAACCCACGGGGGAGAAATCATCTTTAATGGTCCAACCCAAGACATAAAGAACTGTGAAGCATCCATTACTGGACAATATCTTAATCATAAACTATTTATTCCAATTCCTGAGCAAATTAGACCAGGTAATGGATTATTCTTAAAGGTTATTGATGCTCATGAGAATAACCTACAACACATTAGTGTAGACATCCCTCTAAATCAATTTGTGGTCGTGACCGGTGTAAGTGGAAGTGGTAAATCATCCCTTGTGAATGAAGTCATCGTGAAGTCCTTGCAACACCACTTATCTCGTGCTAAGGTAAAACCAGGAGCAGTCAAAGCAATTGAAGGATTAGAACATATCGATAAGATTATCGCCGTGGATCAAGATCCTATTGGAAGAACACCACGCTCTAATCCAGTCACCTATACTGGAATATTTGATGACATTCGTGATTTATTTGCGATGACACCCGAAGCAAAAAAACGCGGTTATCTTAAAGGTCGTTTCTCATTTAATGTGAAAGGTGGCCGCTGTGAATCATGTCAAGGGGACGGCGTTAAGCGAATCTCAATGTTATTTCTTCCTGATGTCTATGTTTCATGTGAAGACTGTGAAGGTAAGCGATATAACCCAGAAACACTTCAAGTCACCTATAAAGGAAAGACCATCTTTGATGTCTTGAGTATGAGTGTGGATGAAGGGGTCGATTTCTTTGAAAACATATTTAAGATTTCTTCAAAACTTAAAATACTTCAAGATGTTGGTCTTGGTTATATTAAACTTGGACAATCTGCGACTACCTTATCTGGAGGTGAAGCTCAGCGGGTAAAACTAGCGAGTGAACTTCAACGAAAAGTTACAGGAAAAACATTATTCGTCTTGGATGAACCAACAACTGGACTTCATACACACGATGTTGCGAAGCTATTAACGGTATTACATCGTATAGTTGATCAAGGAGATAGTGTTCTTGTTATTGAACATAATCTTGATATCATAAAAAATGCAGACACAATTATTGATTTAGGCCCTGAAGGGGGTGATGGTGGTGGTACAATTATGGCAGTAGGTACACCACAAGAGATTGCTAATCATCCACTTAGTTATACCGGTCATTATCTTAAGAAAGTACACCAATAGGAGGACACTATGGAATATACTAATCGATGTACAATGCGAAAAGTTAGAGACTACTTTAAGTTTGAACAACTTTGTGGCAATAACGAAGCTTTAGATCGTTGGGTTGTGGTTCCTGATTTAAACCGTCCAGGTTTAGAACTTTCAGGATTCTTTGAACATACCGAACCACGACGCATTGTCGTGCTAGGGGACAAAGAAATGGCATATATTGAAACCATGAGTGGAGAACATCAACGTTATGTGTTTGAAAAACTCACTGATGGTTGGACTCCTTCAATTATCATTACACGATCTCATGAATGCCCACCCATCTTAATGGAAGTAGCAGTCTCAAAGAACTTTCCAATCTTTCGCACAACCTTAAAAACTTATCAACTAATGGTGGATGTTATTTCATACCTTGATGAACAACTCTCTGAATCAGATACCATTCATGGGGTTTTAATGAGTGTTTATGGTAAAGGTGTTCTTATTACTGGGGAATCTGGGATGGGAAAATCAGAACTAGGTTTAGAACTTATTCGCAAAGGTCATGTCCTTGTTGCGGATGATCGCGTTGATGTTCGACGTATTCATAACACCATTTATGGATCAGCACCAGATTTACTAAAAGGTTATCTTGAACTTCGAGGTATTGGTATTATTGATGTGGGTCGTATGTTTGGAGCAAGTGCTCTCTTAGATACTATGCGCATTGACTTTGTAGTTTATCTTGAAAAATGGCAAGATGGAAAAGCATATAAACGTGTTTCCATTGATACTCATTTTAGTATGTCGGTACTTGGTATTGACGTTCCAAAGATGGTCTTTCCTGTCAAGGAAAATCGCAATATTGCTGTGCTTATTGAAGCGGCAGTCACCGACTTCACACTTAAAGAAAAAGGCATTGATGCCGCAAAATCATTTGATGATCGTGTATACAACTACATCGTCAGTCAAAACGAACAAAACGGGAAGGAGTAGACCACATGCAGTTTTTTCCAAATCCATCTACCATCATTCAAATCGGGGACTTTGCAATCCGATGGTACGCAATATTAATTTTATCAGGGGCTTTCTTTGCCTATTATTTATCATTAAGAGAACTTAAGAAAATGGGGTATGATGCCTCAATTATGGATGATCTGTTCTTTGGAGCACTAATTTCTGGTGTAATAGGAACCCGTTTATGGTATGTTGCTTTTTCAGATGACTTAGCAGGATATCTTGCGAATCCACTACGAATTGTTGCCACATGGGAAGGTGGACTTGCTATTCAAGGAGGTCTATTTCTAGGGGGCTTATATGGTTATTACTGGGTCAAGAAACGTAAGATTAGTTTTATGCGTGTCGCCGATGCGGTAGTTCCTACTATTATGGTTGCTCAAGCTATTGGACGCTGGGGTAACTTTGCTAATCAAGAAGCATTTGGGCGAATTGTTGATCCTTCCTTTTATGCTGGATGGCCAACATGGATTGCTAATCATATGCTTATTGGAGGATCATATCGTGAACCAACATTCTTCTATGAGTCTATAGGAAACATCATTGGTTATCTTCTAATTATCTATGTCTATAAGAAATATACTCAAGTTAAACGTGGTGATATGGTGTATGCATATCTCATGTGGTATGGTGTATTGCGTTTCTTTGTCGAAGGACTACGCAGTGATAGCTTATACTTCATGGGACTACGCAGTGCACAGCTTGTATCCATTGCATTTGTAATTGTCGGTATGCTTGGAACACTTGGTGTTTTTAGAAAAATGTTCCCACGCAAAAAACCAATTATTCTCTTTGATTTTGATGGTACGGTAATGGATACAGAACCTGCAATCTTAAAATCATATGAAGTGCTTTATGAGAGATATGGAAAATCAGATATCTTAACACCTGAATTTAAGAAAACACTAATGGGACCTCCTTTAAAAGAAATCTTTGCTATGCATTTTGATGAAGATAAAGTTGAGGATTTAGTCTTAGAATATCGTGAAATCAACATAGAACTCCATAAGACCGATGTTAAACCATTTGAAGGAGTTAAAGAAGTTTTGACCTCTTTAAAAGAACAAGGTTATCGTTGTGGAATTGTTTCTTCGAAACATTCAGATTCTATTGAATATGCCTTAGGTTTATATGACATGCAAGACTTCTTTGAAGTTGTCATAGGACTCAACCATACTACGCATCATAAACCACACAAAGAACCCCTTGAAAAAGGATGTAAAGCAATGAATGTTGGTCATGACTCACTTATTTATGTGGGTGATACGGTCATGGATGTGCAATCTGCAACCGCAATTGGGGCATATAGTGTTGTGTATGGAACCAATGAAGAGCGTTTAGAGAAGATTAGTTCTTATAAACCAAATAAGATTATTCGATCATGGGATGAATTTATGCCCATTTTACAGGAGGATGTTGAATGGACACGCAGTACGATTTAATTATAGTAGGTGCAGGACCTGCAGGATTAACTGCAGGAGTTTATGCTCCAAGAGCAGGACTAAAAACTGCAATCCTAGAACCAGATGCTCCTGGTGGAAAACTTGTGAAGACATATGAGATTGCTAACTGGCCAGGACAAAAACTTGTGAGTGGATATCAGTTGGCTTTGGATATGTATGAACATGCTACTGAAACTGGTGTGGAGTATCTTTATGGGCGTGTCACAAACATCAATAAAGTCGATAACATCTTTCACATTGAGTGTGAAGATGGTTCAACCTATACTTCAAAAACGGTGATGGTTGCGAGTGGTACAGTCGAAAAGCAATTAGGACTAGATGGTGATGACACCTTGGTAGGTAAAGGATTATCCTTTTGTGCCGTATGTGATGGTGCGTTTTATCGTAATCAAAGTGTTACAGTCATTGGTGGTGGTAATTCAGCCTGTGAAGAATCATTGTATCTCACTAAGTTTGCTTCCATTGTGAATCTTGTGGTTCGTCGTGATGTATTTAGAGCTGAACCTCATATTCAAAATCAAGTGCTTGAAAATCCAAAGATTAATGTTATTTGGTTACATTCTCCAGCGGCTTATGTTGTTGAGAATGGGAAAATAAGTGGGCTTGAAATCGTAAGTAATGTTACTGGTAAGAAGCAAGTTATTCCTACGAAAGCAGTGTTCCCATACATTGGATCTACTCCAAACACATCCTTTGTAGAACACTTAGGGGTAGTTAATAGTGACGGGTATCTTGTGGTGGATGAGAATATGAAAACTAAGATTCCAGGTTTATTTGGAGCTGGTGATGTATGTGCTAAATTCCTACGACAAATCGTAACTGCTTCAAGTGATGGCGCAGTTGCTGCTCAACAAGTATTTCATTACATTAATTCTAATCACTAAGTATTTAGTAAGACTTCAAGGGTAACCTTGAAGTTTTCTTATAGTGGGATATCCTTGTGAAACACGGGGAGATGTTGTAGAATGAAATCATGAAACAAATGTTAAAACGTAAGCGAATTATTGTGGTTAGTGGTTACTCTGGAGCTGGTAAAACGGTGGCTATGGGTATTCTTGAAGATATGGGATACACTGTCATGGACCAGATTCCATATGAACTTTTTGAAGATGTCTTAAATCTTATTTTATCCAATGATGATCCACGATTTGACTTTGTTGCACTATCAACAGAATCACTTTACATGAAAAAACTTATTCATCGCCTATCCAATAGTGAAGCGGATGTTAGAGTATTATTCTTAGAAGCTGATGAGGATGTATTGTTGTCACGATACAAAGCAACGCGTAGAACTCATCCATTCTTACTTCGCAATCTTGCATCATCACTTGTAGAGGCTATTAGTGTTGAAATTGAAATGTTAAGTCCACTCAAAGAACAAGCATCAGTGATTAACACAACTCAGTTAAGTAATCAAGATTTGACGCAACGACTTCAATCACTCTATGGAGTTGATGCTTTACCTACCTTTAGTATAAGTTTTGTTTCTTTTGGGTTTAAACATGGTATTCCAAAAGATGCAGACTGTGTTTTTGATGTGCGCTTTATTAAGAACCCATATTGGGAAGAATCACTTCGTAAACTTAGTGGTAATGATCAAGCAGTCGTTGATTATGTTTTAAATCAAGCAGCAGCAAAAGAATATCTTGATCATCTTACTTCTTTTTTAAGATATTCATTTCCTCTTTATATTCAAGAAGGTAAAAATCATTTTACAGTTGCGATTGGATGTACAGGTGGACGACATCGTTCTGTTACATTTGTTAATGTCTTAGAGCGTATCTTCTCAAAAGAATATAAAGTGTATAAGAAGCATAAGGATTTGAGGGAGTAATATGAAACGCATCGTGGTTATTGGAGGTGGCAAAGGTCAGGCTGCCTTGATACGTGGATTAAAGAAAATACCAGATATTCATCTTACATCACTTGTGACAGTGGCGGATGATGGCGGATCAACGGGTCGACTGCGATCCATTTTTGATATTCCTGCTATGGGAGATATTCGAAATGTTATGATTGCGATGGCTCCAGAAGAAACTTTCTTATCTCAAATTATGTCTTATCGATTTAAAGATAATGCTCAAGACTTGAGTGGTCATAGTTTAGGTAATCTCATATTGAGTGCACTGACTGAGAGCAGTGGTGATTTTGTACAATCAATATCTAAGATTTCAAAAGTATTGAACATTAATGGAGATATTATTCCAAGTACAACTCAAACGGTAACGCTAAAGGCTATATGTGAAGATGGACAAGTAGTTATTGGTGAACAACATATTGGAAAAGATGTAAAAGGCAGAATTAAAGAATTGTCTTACTTAACTGAAGTTCACGCATCACTTGAGGCAATCGAAGCTATTACGAATGCGGACTACATATTTTTTGGGGTTGGTTCATTATATACGAGTATCTTACCTAATTTAATAATTCCTGAACTTGCGCAAGCACTCCTGATTTCTAAAGCTAAGAAAATTTTTGTAGCGAATGCAATGACTCAAAAAGGGGAAACCTTAGGATATGATCTTAATGATCATCTACAAGCTATATATGATCACTGCCCAATTAATTTAGACTTAGCGATTATCGCAAATACACCAATTCCTGTATCAATATTGGATCACTATGCCCTTGATGGTTGTGAACCATTAACGATACGCATTCCATCATTAGCGAAAGTACTTTCCTATGATTTACTTACCTTTGTCGGTAATACTGTTGTTCATGATGATATAAAAGTCAAGAAATGCTGTGAGGAGGTGATGAACAGTGCCATCCTTCACCTCTGAGATTAAAGGCGAAATTGTAATGAATGAACTCAAAATGTGCTGTGCAAAAGCGCAGCTTGCAGCACTCGTTCAGACTGATGCCACTTTGAGTATTTCAAATCAAACACTAAAACTTAATTTTCAAAGTGATAATCCAACCACTGCAAAACGATTTTGGATTCTACTCAAACAAACCTATCAAGCAACTCCAACACTACAAATCTTTAAGCGTATAAAACTAAAGAAAAATCATTCCTATGTTGTGAGTATTGATCGTGATGTGAAATTGATTCTAGAAGATATGCATTTGCTTACCTCAAAAGGTTTTTCTGAAACAGTTGCACGCAGTGTTGTATCTAAAGAGTGTTGTGCAAGAGCATATCTTGCGGGAGCATTTCTTGCGAGTGGGTCAATTAACTCTCCCATTAATTCTAACTATCACTGTGAAATTGCATTATCTCAAGAAAAACTTGCCTTATTTGTACAAAAGCTATGTCAACGCTTTGACTTAAATGCAAAAGTCATTGTGAGACGTCATCATCATGTGGTGTATATTAAGGCTGCAGATCAGATATCAGACTTCTTAAGGATGATTGGTGCATTTCAAGCGCTCATGAAGTTTGAAGATATTCGTATTCAACGTGACTTCACTAATTCACTAACACGACTTGATAATTGTGAGGTGGCGAATGAAATGAAAGTCATTGCGTCAAGTAATGAACATATTAATGCGATTGAATTATTAATAAAGTATGACAAATTTGATAAATTGGATGTTAAACTTAAGGAAGTAGCTATCTTACGTCAACTTCATCCAGAAGCATCACTCAACGAACTTGCTCAGCTGTATACACAGCAAAATGGAGCACTCATGAGTAAGTCAGGCATGAAGCACCGCTTCAACAAAATCATCGAACTATCAAAACCACTCAGAGAAAAAGAGGTTAAATAACAGATTAAAATTTAAATGGGTTATAATTATTTGAACTAAATGTTCAAAGGGGGACAAAAATATGTCAGGAACAGCACTAGAATCATTTGGTCGTCGTTTAAGACTTATTCGTACGCATCAAGGATATACTCAAGAAGCGTTAGCGAAAAAAATAGGAATTCATCCGAATTATATTTCTGATGTTGAGAATGGGCGAAGAAACATTACGCTTAAAGTAATTGTGAAGATTGCCCAAGGACTTAACATTTCGATTAAAGATTTCTTCTAGGAGGTTTTATGAAATCACTGTTGTGGATTATAGCATCCATTGTTATTTTAATTGTCGCATGGCCATTTTTTGTATTTCTACTCGTTGTGGCCATAGTGTTGATGCTTTTCTCGCCAAAGCGAGTTATGGTTTTTAAACCACAACAAAGGCCATCGAATCATACACAAGAGAATATCAATAATGAAGTTATTGACGTTGATGCCGATGTCACTATCATTGATGAGGATGTCAAATGATTACTTTTGCGAATGCCCATGAACGCAAAGTTGCGATTGCACTTTGGAAGCAACATGCGACAAGCTATGAAGTCAACACTCAAGAATATCGTTTTGTTCATGATTGGCTCAATAGTGATATTGTAGCCCATATGGAAGAACAAAGCATGAGTGCCTTTATCATGGAAAGAAAGCTTTCGCTGCGCATGGGAGTTCATACCATCGGTGTCTTCTTTATTCCTTGGTCTATTTATGATAGTGAAACACTTCAAACAACTCTTCTTAAAGAGCGTTTAAGTATGCATGCGCATCAAGCTTTAGGAACAATTATTGTAAGTGAAAACGAAGTTTTAATGCGCTCTTTAAAAGCACATCCATGGATAGTCTCTCAAAGTGTGAATCTTTCAAAGAGTATGATTGAACCAAAAGCATTTTCGATGGTAACTTTCGAATTACCAGTTCAAGGACTTCTTGATGCGTATAACTTGTTTATGAAACGATTTGAATCAACTATTGTACGCACAACTGAGGATTTCATTTTCAATCAAACCATAGCAACAAGTCGACGCAAACGTGCAGGCATCATTGAAGATGATCGCGTACTAGGTTATATGGATTATGAATTAACGCCATATGGTGTTGATATTCGCGAAATTATCTATGAAGACATTGATACATTATTACGCTTGTTAAGTTTTAGTGCTTCACTTCATCACCACATTACAATATTTACATCACAAGCTGAACGCTTTGAGAAATTATTCCCACAAGCCAATATATCGAAAAAAGTCGAAAGTTGGCTAGTACTTCATCATCCTTCATTATGGTCTGATTTATTCAAACAAACCATCAAGGATGCTAGTGATTGTGCACGTGTTTTAAGCCATCCACTTATGATGCATACACGTTAACACCCCTTTTTAAAATTGACTTTAAGGGTGTTGTGGACTATAATTGAGGCGTCACACAGGAGGAACAATTATGACAGTAAAAGTTGCCATTAATGGATTTGGCCGTATTGGTCGTCTCGCTTTCCGCTATATGTTTGGTTCAAGTGAATTCGAAATCGTAGCACTTAATGATCTTACCGATCCAAAGACACTCGCTCACTTATTAAAGTATGATTCAGCACAAGGACGTTTCAATGGAGAAGTTTCATCAACTGAAACAGGAATTGTTGTGAATGGTAAAGAAATTCGTGTATATTCCGAAAAAAATCCAGCTGATTTACCTTGGGGTAAACTTGATGTCGATGTCGTTATCGAATGTACTGGATTCTTCGCTGACGCAGTCAAAGCACATGCTCACATTGATGCTGGTGCTCGCAAAGTAATTATTTCTGCTCCTGCAACTGGAGATCTTAAAACAGTTGTATTCAACGTTAACCATGATATCCTTGATGGATCTGAAAAGATTATCTCATGTGCATCATGTACTACAAACTGCTTAGCTCCAATGGCTAAAGTAGTAAACGACACTTTCAAAATCATTTCTGGAAGTATGACTACCATTCATGCTTATACAAATGACCAAAATACATTAGATGCTCCACACGCGAAGAAAGACTTACGTCGTGCTCGTGCTGCGGCTGCAAACATTGTTCCTAACTCAACAGGCGCAGCAAAAGCAATTGGTTTAGTTGTTCCTGAATTAAAAGGTAAACTTGATGGTGGAGCACAACGTGTTCCAGTAATCACAGGTTCAATTACTGAACTTGTAGCGGTTGTTGAAAAAGATGCAACTGTTGAATCAGTTAACGCAGCTATGAAAGCTGCAGCAAACGTATCCTTTGGATATACTGAAGAAGAATTAGTATCTAGCGATATTATTGGATGCGAATTTGGATCACTCTTCGATGCTACTCAAACTAAAGTTATTAGCGTTGGTGGAGTTACTCTAGTGAAAGTTGC
This sequence comes from Erysipelothrix sp., assembly GCA_018335655.1. Classification (GTDB taxonomy): domain Bacteria; phylum Bacillota_I; class Bacilli_A; order Erysipelotrichales; family Erysipelotrichaceae; genus UBA6182. Next base: position 17,958 of record JAGXRX010000029.1, on the reverse strand, counting down.
TTCTTGGTATGATAACGAAGCATCATACACACACCAATTAGTACGTACTGCGAAATTCATCGCAAGCAAAATTTAAATATTATGACCGAGTCTTCTCGGTCTTTTTTTTTGTTCTTCAAACACATGTCTGTGATATACTTGTGTGTGACAAGGAGAATTTTATGCGTCTTTATAACTCATACACTGGCCAAATTGAACCTTTTATTCCCATTAAAACAAATGAAGTAAGTATGTATGTTTGTGGACCAACGGTTTACAATCATGCTCATATTGGTAATGCTCGTCCAATTGTTGTTTTTGATACTTTGAAAAATATCCTTGAAGAATGTGGTTATCAAGTTCATTTTGTGTCGAACTATACAGATGTCGATGACAAGATTATTGTGAAGGCACAAGAAATGAATGTGAGTGAGCAAACCATCACAGAAGAATTTATCCAGTCTTATGAGAAGGTGAGAGAATCACTTAATGCAACTCGCCCACTCACTGTAAAAGTAACAGACACGATGGATAAGATTATCGACTACATCGAATCGATGGTTTCTCAAGATATTGCATATGTGAATGATCATGATGTGTATTTTAATGTGTCAAGAATTCATTCGTATGGACAACTCTCAAATCAAAAAACAGAAGATTTACTTAGTGGAGCTCGTATTGAAAAAAATGAAAAGAAGCTTAATCCTTTAGACTTTACACTTTGGAAAGCGACAAAAGATGGAATTAAATGGCCATCTGCATTTGGTGAAGGAAGACCAGGTTGGCATAGTGAATGTGTTGTCATGATCCTTGAACATTTTAAAGGAAAAATTGATATTCATGGTGGAGGAATGGATCTTAAGTTTCCTCATCATGAAAACGAAATTGCTCAGTGTTTAGGAACCCATAATCATAATCTTGCGAACTTTTGGATTCATAATGGTATGTTAAACATTGATGGAGAAAAGATGAGCAAAAGTTTAGGTAATGTGATTTGGGCAAAAGACTATATTGAGTTGTTTGGAGGGAATGTTGTGCGTTGGTTGTTGATGTTGGCACATTATCGCTCCCCACTTAACATTTCTCAAGAAACAATCACACAAGCAAAAAGTGAAATTGATAAAATCATCACTGTCCTCAAACAAACTAAACTTGTCTTCACAGATGTAATACGCTGTGAGACAACAATGACCCCACTTTATGATACTTTTATGCAAGCATGTCAGGATGATATGAATATTAATCTTGCGATGAGTATTGTGCTTGAGCAAGTTAAACAGTTAAACAGTGCTTTAAGACAAAAAGAACTAAACTACAATGATATTTCAAATCATGAAGCAACGTTAAGAAGAATGATGAAAATACTAGGGATTTCCACACCTTATCCACAACTTTCCACAGAAGAGGTATCGATTATTCGTCAATGGCAAACTGCGAAAGCAAATAAAGATTTCGCACTTGCGGATGAACTTAGAAATGAGTTAATCCTTCGAGGACTACTTTAATGAGTATTTCAATTAACGTGTATGCATACTTAGGGGATGCCTATTTAGCTTTGAGAGCTAAAACATATTTAGTTTCTCAAGGAATCTATAAAAGCAAAGAGCTATCAAAACAGTCAATTCGGTTTTTAAGTGCCCAAGCACAAGCAGATTTTATTGTGTATGCGCAAGGTCAACCATGGTTTGATGAAACTATGCGAGAATATTTTCTAAGAGGTAGAAACTATAAAGCAGACACTATCCCAAAAAATTCAAGTGTCATTACCTATCGATTAGCCACAGGATGTGAAGCAGTGTTTGGTTATTATTACATGATTGAAGATGATAAAACGTTAAACCAATTATGGGACTATTTTAGGACCTATGTACAGGAGAAATATGAAACAATATCTCTACGGTAGAAATCCAGTTAAAGAGCGATTGTCGCAAAAAAAAGTGATTCACACATTGTATATACAAAAGGGGAGTGACACTGCAAACATCGAAAATCTGGCAAGAGAGCAAAACATACCTGTTGTCATGCTTGACAAAGGTCAAGTTAAAGCACTTGTTGGAGATGCTAATCATCAAGGGGTTATTGCCCACATTCCTAACTATGCGTTTAGTTCACTAAACACTGTATTAGAGGATGTGAAAGACAAAGAACATAGTTGTATCATTGTCGCGGATGGTCTTGAAGATCCTCATAATCTAGGAGCAATCTTAAGAATAGCCGATGGAGCTGGTGTCGACGCAGTCATCTTTGGAAAACATCGCTCAGTCAGTCTGACATCAACAGTGGCAAAGGTCAGTGCAGGAGCGATTGAATCGGTAAAGATTATCGAAGTTGTTAATATCTCTCAAACCCTTAGAACTCTAAAAGATGCAGGATTTTGGATTTATGGCACTGAAGTGAGTAATGCAATTGACTATACAAAAGCTTCCTTAAAAGGAAAAGTCGTAATTGTGGTAGGATCTGAAGGTCAAGGGATGTCATCTTTAGTTAAGAAGCAATGTGATGTTTTATTGAGCATTCCTATGCATGGACATGTTGATTCACTCAATGTCTCTGTAGCATGTGGCATACTCGTCTACGAGGTACTTCGACAACGCTCCAAAGGATAACCTTAAGGAGAAAAGAATGTCTAATCAGATTAGTGATCATGAGTTAATGTATTTAGTAAGAGAAAACGATGAAGAAGCATGGAGTATGATTTTGAAACGTTATGAGCGATTAATTTACATGATTATGCATAAGCACATGCATGTCATCAAAGCATTAAGAGTTGATCAAGATGATGTATTTCAAGAAGGTAATTTAGGATTGTATGATGCAATATTGAATTATCAAGATCATTTATGTATGCCACTATATCCATTTGCGAAAGTATGTATCGAGCGTAGAATTCAATCGTTGTTTCGTAAACATAGTTCACAATCCTATCAAATGCTAAGAACCGCATTATCATTGGATCAAACAATCAATGAAGAAGATCAAATGTACTTGTGTGATGTCATTCCATCACCACCATCACTAAAAGAACCTCATCAATATGTGAATACAAGAGTTTTAGAAGAAAAGATAGAGCATGTTTTATCGAAGTGTTCATCACTTGAGCGTGAAATCTTTGACTATCGTATGCAAGGATACACATATCATTGGATTGCGAAAACGTGCGATATTAAGAGTAAAACTGTCGATAATACTATGAGTAAAATAAAGCGAGCCCTACGTCAGGTTATTTGACAGTGTAGGGGGTTTATGTTAAAGTAAGTTAGCAATTAGAGAGGGTTTTTAACATGCCTGATAAGAATGATAAAGTCATATTGACGTGCAGTGTATGTTTGAGTCGTAACTATACGACAACCCGTAACAAGACGACGCAACCAACACGCTTAACATTGAATAAATACTGCAAAACGTGTGGTCAACATACTGAGCACAAAGAAACTAAATAAGGAGTAACATTTATGCTAAAATGGTTTTCAATTAGTGGCATCATGACGGAAGCAAAACGTGTCCGTTGGCCAAAACAAAAAGAATTATTAAAGGATACAGCAACCGTAATTTCAGTCGTATCATTATTTGCCGTATTCTTCGTCTTAGCACAAGTTCTTATCACGTTCTTTGTTACTGCGATTGGAGTATAAAGCATGAGTGAACTAGAAAAGCAATGGTATGTCGTCAACACCTATGCTGGGCATGAAAACCGTGTCAAGGAAAACTTAGAAAAACGTATTGAGTCCATGGGACTTGAAGATAACTTATTTCGAATTCTAGTGGCAGAAGTACTTGAAGTTGAAGTTAAGCCAAGTGGTAAAGAAGTTGAGAAGATGAAAAATCTTTTCCCGGGTTATCTTTTTGTAGAAATGATCATGACGGATGAAGCTTGGTACAGTGTTCGAAACACTCCAGGGGTCACTGGATTTATCGGATCTTCAGGAGGCGGGGCAAAACCTTTCCCAGTATCAGATATCGAAATGGATTCTATCTTAAGTCGTATTGGAGAGCGTAAACGTGTTATCGACTTTGCAGTCGGAGATATGGTTCGTATCACCAATGGTCCATTCGCTAACCTTGAAGGTAAAGTTATTGAACTTCGCGAAAGTGAAGAAGTAGCGGTTATTTATACGACAATGTTTAATCAACCGATTAAAACTGAAGTATCGTATTCTGACTGTTTAAAAGTAAACTAAAGACTATGGGAAACCATAGTTTTTTATTGACAAAAAGGTGGAAAAGCCGTAAACTTGAATGGCCTATGTAAGATAGGCTGAAACGTGGGTGAATGCGCAACCATTCGTTAAACCACTGCACATGAAAGAAAAGAGGAATTTAGTGTGAGTAAAAGAGTTGTAAAAGTCGTTAAACTCCAATTCCCAGCTGGTGGAGCTCGTCCGGGTCCTGCTTTAGCCGGTGTTGGTGTTAACATGCCTCAGTTCTGTAGCGCATTTAATGATGCGACACGTGAACGTGTTGGGGATGTTGTCCCTGTAGTTATTACTGCGTTTGAAGATAAATCATTTACCTTCGAACTCAAAACTTCTCCTGCATCTGTATTATTAAAAAAATATGCAGGTGTTAAGAGTGGATCAGATAAAGCTCATATCACAAAAGTGGGCAAGATCACCGTTGACCAACTACGTGAGATCGCAACATACAAGTTGCCAGATCTAAACGCAAATGATGTTGAAGGTGCCATGAAAATTATTGCAGGAACTGCAAAAAACATGGGTATTATCATTGAAGGGTTCGGTGAGTAATCATGGCAAAATCAGGAAAAAAATATCTTGCTGCAGCGGCTAAAATTGAGCGCTTAAAAGCATATCCAGTTGCTGATGCAATCGCATTAGCAAAAGAAGTATCTTATACAAAATTTGATGAAACAATGGAAGTTGCGTTCCGTTTAAATGTAGACCCACGTCATGCTGATCAACAAATTCGTGGTGCAATGGTCCTTCCAAATGGAACTGGCCGTACACAACGTGTATTAGTGGTCACTCAAGGTGCTAAAGAGAAAGAAGCTTTAGATGCCGGTGCAGACTTTGTAGGGGGTAAAGAAATCCTTGAAAAAGTTAAAGGTGGTTGGTTTGATTTTGATGTCATCGTCGCAACACCTGACATGATGGCTGAACTTGGAAAATTAGGAAAACTTTTAGGTCCTAAAGGACTTATGCCTAACCCTAAAACAGGAACAGTTACAATGGATGTCGCAAATGCTGTTAATGAAATCAAAAAAGGGAAGGTTACTTACCGTGTTGACAAAGAAGGAAACATTCATGTCATTATTGGGAAGAAATCATTCAAAGACGAAGCATTGTTAGAAAACTTTAAAGCAGTCTATGATGTACTTCTTAAAGCTAGACCAGCAGTTGTTAAAGGAAACTATGTTAAAAACATTACCTTATCAACAACGATGGGCCCTGGAATTAAAGTAGCAGAATAACACAAAAAACTATGGAAATCTTCCATAGTTTTTTTATTATCATTATTGTATTGACAATAGTGTATGTCATACACTATAATGTGAGTAACAGGAGGTGTTTATGAAAGAAATCGTCGATGGCTTACTCTTAGAACTTCGTCGAGGGGTCTTAATCCTTGGGGTATTAAGTCAGCTTGATCAAAAGGAATATGGGTACTCACTAATTCAAAAACTACAAATCCACAAGTTTGATATTGAAGCAGGAACACTGTATCCACTACTAAGACGTCTAGAGAAACAAGGTTTGCTTGAAAGTTCATGGGAACTTATCGAAAATCGACCAAGAAGATATTATCAAATCAGTGATCAAGGCAAGATTGTTCTAGAACAACTAAAAACCGAATACTTTAGTTTAAACACTATCATGGTTGAATTAACCAAAGGAGGTCAACAATGAAACTAGTCAATATCTATATTGAAGAATGCGTCAAATATTTACCACGTCGACTTAAGGAAGATGTAAGATTAGAACTAAAATCTGAACTTGAAGAAATGATTGAAGTCGCAATGAATGAGCATGATGAAGAACAAGCCGTTAAATTAACACTTGAATCAATGGGAAGTCCTAAACACTTAGCTGATCAATATCTTAATAAACAAGGGTATCTTATTGGACCACGTTACTTTGATATTTATTCCAAGATACTTAAAATTGTTCTCTTAGCAATGTCTATTGCATTTACAGTGACATATGCCACAAAAGCCTTTTTTACCCCACAACTCGAAATATGGATTATCTTTGAGTTTCTAGCATCACTCTTTAATGCTTCGATTATTGCATTTGCATATGTTAGTGCAATCTTCTACATTATTGAACGTTTTGAAGTGAAATTAGATGATAAGGATCTTAAGGATGACACATGGACAATAAAGGGTCTACCTAGTTCAGTTCAAGACTTACCTCATCATCCTGTAGAACATATTTTTGAAATTGGTTTTGTATTTGTTGCTTTCTTCTTCATTAACTTTCAAGCCCATCTTATTGGTGTATACTTCCAAAGTGCACAAGAGTGGGTAATCACACCGATTCTTAATGAGTTAACACGCTCTTCGTGGATTGGCCTTATGAATGTGTGGTTATTATTATTACTTCTTAGCGGGGTTATTAAAGCGATTGTGAGACTACCTCGCAAAGTTAGACTTCAAGGATCAATAATACTTGATGGGTTAGCATTAGTTATGTTTATAATCATGGTCTTTACCCAATCACTTATTAATCCAAACCTTGCACAAAGTATCGCACCAGGTAACGAAGTGTTTGCGCTTATGATATCACGAGGCTTTCTAGCAGGAGGTATTATTATTATAGTAACGAGTGCTTCAAGTTGGATTGTTCGAATAATTCGCGCTAGTAAAACAAAACTTGATATTTAGTATCAAGTTTTTTATATGAATCTTATGTGTTGGGTTGACTTATCATAGATTTATGGTACACTAATAACGCTATCAAAACCAAAGACAGCAACGGCCAAATAGGGCTTAATCATGTTGCCGAGGAAAAAGATCAACTTTTTGCTCGTGTCTTCTAGATACGAGTTTATTAATTTGTAGGGTTTGATACAAAACAAGAAGGAGGTAACAACCCAATGAATCAAGCGGTCATTGATGCGAAAAAAGTCGTTGTTGAAGAAATTCAATCGAAAATCGCAACAAGTTCATCTACAGTCGTAGTTGAATATCGTGGTTTATCTGTGGCTCAACTCACTACCCTTCGTCGTAAGCTTCGTGCTGAAAACATTGATTTCAAAGTCTACAAGAACTCAATGTCACAACGCGCTGCTGAAGCAAGTGGATATAGTGATTTAGCTGCAACCTTAACCGGACCAAACGCAATGGCATTCTCAGATGATGCAGTTGCACCAGCTCGTGTTTTAGCTGAATTCGCTAAGAAGAATAAAGCACTCGTTATTAAAAGCGGAATTGTTGAAGGAAGAGTTGTTGACGCTGCTGGTTTAAGCACAATCGCAACACTACCAAACCGCGACGGAATGATTTCCATGTTACTTGGAATGTTCCAATCCCCAGTACGCAACTTTGCGTATGCTATCCAGCAAATTGCTGACCAAAAAGAACAATAGGAGGATCCATTATCATGGCAAAATTAACTGCAACTCAAGTCATTGAGTCCTTAAAGGAAATGACGATCTTAGAATTAAACGACCTAGTAAAAGCAATCGAAGAAGAATTCGGTGTAACTGCTGCTGCTCCAGCATCTGCTGTTGCTGCTGTTGCTGCTCCAGTTGAAGAAGAAGTTAAAGATGTTTCTGTAATCTTAAAAGAAGTTGGACCATCAAAAGTTGGTGTTATCAAAGTTGTTCGCGAAATCACAGGCTTAGGCTTAGTTGAAGCGAAAGGCTTAGTTGACAAAGCTCCAATTGCTATTAAAGAAAACCTTAAACCAGAAGCTGCTGACGAAATCAAAGCTAAACTTGTTGAAGCTGGCGCAACTGTAGAAATCAAGTAATTAATTCACTCAAAGCGTTTTGCAACTTAAGTTGCACGTGGAGGTGAACCTTGAATCATTACTTTAAATCAACGCATAAAAACCCTTTAAACCGGAAAAGGATTCCTTTCCGGTTTTTGGGCGTTGATATAGAGTTTGAAAGTCATGAGAATATATTCTCTAAAGATCATGTGGATGAAGGAACTCAGTTATTACTAAGTTCACTTCCAACACTTCAAAATGATTCTAAAATCTTAGATTTGGGATGTGGATATGGTGTTGTTGGGATAACAATTAAAAAGTTGTACCCACTAACAAGTGTTCAATGTTCTGACATTAATGAAGATGCTTTAGCATTATGTGAATTAAATGCTAATTTGAATAAAGTTGAAGTTCAATGTATTCACAGTGATGGTTTTCAAAACATCCAACAATCCTTTGACTGGATCTTGTTTAATCCACCCATTCGTATTGGTAAAGCTATCTTGTTTCCGCTGTATCTTGAGTGTATGAAACACTTAGAGAATAATAATGGAACTTTATGGATGGTCATTCGAAAAGACAAAGGTGCTCAAAGCACTATAAATTTTTTGAAGGAACAAGGATATCAAGTGAAGAAGATCACCCAAGAAAAAGGTTTTTGGATAATTGCTTGTACACATTGACTTTTATGATTAAATTTGTTAGAATTAGAAATTGCTTAATCAATAATTATAATAGGGGATTCATACCCTTTTGTGGTTGTGATTGATTTAGGAAAGGAAGGCTTGCATGAGTATTAAACAGTCATATCGCCTGACAAAATTTGGAAGTAAAGCTACACGAAGAGATTATTCAAAAGTCTCTGGAGAACACGATTTACCTAACTTAGTAGAGATTCAAACAGATTCCTTCGAATGGTTTCAAAAGATGGGTATACAAGAAGTATTCGATGAGATTTATCCGATTGAGAACTACAATAAAAATATTAAATTAGAGTTTCTAGATTACTGGTTTGAGAAGCCAAAATATGATGTGCTTGAATGCAAAATTAGAGAGGCAAACTATGCCGCTCCTTTACGTGCGAAAATGAAGCTCACAATCTTAGATTCTCAAACAAAAGAACTCATTGAAAAAGTAGAAGAAATCTTTTTAGGAGATTTCCCGCTTATGACCGAATCAGGAACATTCATTGTGAATGGAGCTGAGCGTGTCATTGTATCTCAAATTGTTCGCTCACCTGGAGCTTACTATGAGTTAACCACTGAAGATAAATCAAATAAAGAAATCTTTATGGCGGAAGTCATCCCATCACGTGGGACTTGGTTAGAGTTTTTAACTGATGCTCGTAAACAAGCTTTAGGACGCATTATTAATATGCGTGTCGATCGTAAACGTAAAATCCTTTCCACTATACTAATGAAAGCTATTGGATTATCACTTGATTTAGAAAAAGGCGAAGATGGTCTTGAGACACAAAGCTTCAAGCAGTTTTTACGCACTTTACAACTTCCAGTCCATGAAGATTTAGAAGTTCTTTCTGAACAACGTGAATTCTTAAATCAATACATCCTTTTATATGCTGCATATTTTGGTAATTATGAAGAAGTTGCAAATACACTTGTCAGTGACAAAGTTAAAACAACTCAAGAAGCGATGCTATCACTTTATGAAAACCAACGTTCTGATGAAGTTGCAACACTTGATGGTGCAATTAACTTACTGAATGCAAAATTCTTTGACTATCGTCGCTATGACCTAACTAAAGCAGGTCGCTATAAACTTAATAAAAAACTTTCTGCCGCAAACCGTACTGAAGGACATGTTTTCAATGAAGACATTGTTGATCATAATGGGGTTGTTGTATTTGAAAAAGGAACTCGTGTAACACGTAATGTTCGCAATGAACTAAGAGACATCTTAGCTGCTGGACATTACATGAATGCTTTCCCTATCAATCACTTGTTTGCGCACCCTGATACAGTATCTGTAAGTCCATCACTTAACCTTGCATTAAGAAATCGTGTTGTCGCTAATGACATCGTGTTATCAACAGGTGAAGTTATTGAGCGTGGTACAGTCTTAACTGACAAAGAAATCACACAAATTCAATCCCTATCTACGATTGATGTATTAGGTGGAGTTGTAGCAAATGAAGTTTCAGTGAATGCTGAAAACCTTCGCTCAACTATTAATTATGGACAAAGACTATTTGTACTTAATCGTATCTTAGTTAATGGTGTCGACTTTAGTGTTGATGACAAGATTGTTGTGAAGCCTTTTCCTTTCTTATCAGAAACTAAAGATAAAATCACTTCACTTCCCAATAAACATGTAGATGCATTATTAAAACTTGCCCTTGAAGGTAATGAAATCAAAATGTATCTAGTGGGAGCTGCAGTTCAAGAACTACGCATTTTAGTGGATGATTCAGACCATGAAGTTAAGATTTGTGGTATTGATCCACTTTCTCAAGCGAAAACTGTCACTGTCTCTGACATGATTGTTTCCTTCTCATACCTATTCAATATGTTTGATGGTGTGGGAGATGTTGACGATATCGATCAACTCGGTAATCGTCGTATTCGTACTGTCGGTGAACTCATTCAAAACCAATTCCGTATTGGATTATCTCGTATGGAACGTGTTGTGAAGGAAAGAATGTCAATTACAGAAGTGGCAGCATTAACGCCTAAAAACTTAACTAACATTCGTCCACTCACAGCATCGATTAAAGAATTCTTCTCATCTTCACAATTATCTCAGTTCATGGATCAAACTAATCCACTTGCTGAGTTAACGAACAAACGTCGTATTTCTGCCTTAGGGCCAGGGGGATTAACCCGTGAGCGTGCAGGTTATGAAGTGCGTGACGTTCATTCTTCTCACTATGGTCGTATTTGTCCAGTAGAAACACCAGAAGGACCAAACATTGGTCTGATTTCAAACTTAACAACTTATGGTCGCGTGAATGAATATGGATTTATTCAAACACCTTACCGTAAAGTTAATAAAGATTTCAGTGTTTCTGATGAAGTAATTTACTTATCCTCTGATGATGAATTTGATTACGTTATTGCGCAAGCGAATGAGGTTGTTAATCGTTTCCTTGTGAATGATCGTGTTGTTGTTCGTCACAAAGGTGAAAACGTTATTATGCCTAAAGAAGAAGTTGAACTTGCAGACGTTTCTCCAAAACAAATTGTTTCGGTTGCGGCAGCTGCGATTCCATTCTTAGAAAATGATGATGCTTCTCGTGCCCTAATGGGTGCCAACATGCAACGTCAAGCGATTCCTCTAATTAAACCTGATTCACCATTTGTGGGAACAGGTATTGAGTATCGTGTGGCGAAGGATTCTGGTAGTGCCATGATTTCAAAAGTTGAGGGCGTTGTTACGTATGTTGATGGTAAGAAAGTCATCGTAAGTAGCAGTGAAGGTGATGTTGTTCATACAACTCAAAAATTCCGCCGTTCAAACCAAGGAACATCCATTAACCAAATTCCAATTGTGGAAAAAGGTGATCGTGTTGTGAAGGGGGAAATCTTAGCGGATGGACCTGCAATGCAAAATGGTGAACTTGCTTTAGGACAAAACGTTACCATTGCCTTTATGACATGGTATGGCTATAACTATGAAGATGCGGTCATCATGAGTGAGCGCTTAGTTAAAGAAGATGTTTATACTTCAATTCATATTGAAGAATATGATATTGAGATTCGTGATACAAAACTTGGACCTGAGGAAATCACACGTGATATTCCAAACGTTTCTGAAAATGCATGTCGTCATCTTACTGGTGAAGGAATCGTAATGATTGGTTCAGAAGTAAAAGAAGGCGATGTCTTAGTAGGAAAAGTTACTCCTAAAGGTCAATCCGAAATTACACCTGAAGAAAAGCTTCTTTTAGCAATCTTTGGTGAGAAATCACGTGAAGTACGTGATAACTCATTAAAAGTTCCTCATGGTGGTAATGGTATTGTTCAAGACGTCAAACGTTTCACACGTAAAGATGGTCACGACTTACCTCCAGGAGTTAATGAAATTGTTAAAGTATTAATCGTTCAAAAACGTAAAATCTCCGAAGGGGATAAAATGGCTGGACGTCACGGGAACAAAGGGGTTATTTCTAAGATCCTTCCTGCTGAAGATATGCCATTCCTTCCTGATGGAACACCAATTGACATCATGTTGAATCCGTTTGGGGTTCCTTCACGTATGAATATTGGACAAGTATTAGAAATTCATCTTGGTATGGCCGCTAAGAAACTTGGCGTGAAGTTTGCGACTCCAGTTTTCGATGGTATTAACAACGATGAACTTAAAGCAATTATGGCAGAAGCTGAAATGGCTGAAGATGGTAAGACTGTTTTATATGATGGTCGTACTGGTGAAGCCTTTGATGAGCGTATCTCTGTAGGTGTTATGTATATGATTAAACTTGCCCACATGGTCGACGATAAGCTTCATGCTCGTGCAACCGGACCTTATTCCTTAGTGACTCAACAGCCACTTGGTGGTAAAGCTCAAAATGGTGGACAACGTTTTGGAGAAATGGAAGTTTGGGCTCTTGAAGCTTATGGGGCATCTCGTGCACTTCAAGAAATTCTTACAATCAAGTCCGATGATATCTTAGGACGTACTAAAACGTATGAAGCCATTATTAAAGGTAAAGATATTCCAGAAGCATCAATTCCAGAATCATTTAGAGTTTTAACTCATGAACTTCAAGCATTAGCCATTGACGTTAAGTTACTTGGAGAAACTGGAAGTGAAATTGATCTTAAAAAGATGAATGCTGAAGAAGTTGAAGTGCTTGCCGATATTGAAGCTCGCAGCGAAATCGAACAAGTATACAGTGTGGATGAGGATGATATTCCAGCACCTGCTGTAGATGTCGATATTGATGTTGAATTTGAGAACTAACAAAGGAGGCTCAGTATGTCAGTAAATCAGTTTGCCTCGATTCAAATTGGATTAGCATCTCCTACACGTATCCGTGAATGGTCGTATGGAGTTGTAACCAAACCTGAAACGATTAACTATCGCTCACAAAAGCCTGAACCAGATGGTTTGTTTTGTGAAAGAATTTTCGGTCCATCTAAGGACTGGGAATGTCATTGCGGTAAATATAAAAAAGTTAGATATAAAGGCGTAGTTTGTGACAAATGTGGTGTAGAAGTCACTAAGTCTAATGTACGTCGTGAACGCATGGGTAGCATTGAACTTGCTGCTCCTGTCGCTCATATTTGGTATTTACGTGGTATTCCATCACGTATGAGCTTGCTCTTAAATATTCCACCTAAACAACTTGAAGAAGTCGTATATTTCGTTTCTTGGGTTGTGACTGATCCTAAGGGTACAAACCTAGACTACAAACAAATTATTTCTGAAAAAGATCTACGTGAGTACAATGAACTGTATGGCCGTGGTAGTTTTGTGGCGCAAAGTGGTGCGGAAGCTGTTAAAACTTTGTTGTCACAAGTTGATCTTGACAGCGAACATGCGAAGATTATTAAAGATCTTGAAGGTGCTGTGAATGAGAAACGTAAGAAACTTATCAAACGTCTTGAAACAGTGGATGCTTTCATACATTCTGATAACCAACCTGAATGGATGGTTCTTGATGTACTTCCAGTAATTCCACCGGATTTACGTCCTATGCTTCAACTTGATGGTGGACGTTTCGCATCCAGTGATTTAAATGACTTATATCGTCGTGTTATTACACGTAATAATCGTCTAAGAAAACTTCTTGATTTAGGAACACCTGCGATTATCGTACAAAACGAAAAACGTATGCTCCAAGAAGCAGTGGATGCATTAATTGATAATGGACGTCGTGCTAAACCAATTACTGGTGCAGGTGGACGTGCATTAAAATCATTGTCCCACTCTCTTAAAGGTAAACAAGGTCGTTTCCGTCAAAACTTACTTGGTAAGCGTGTTGACTTCTCTGGTCGTTCCGTTATTGCGGTTGGACCAGATCTTAAAATGTTTGAATGTGGATTACCTCGTGAGATGGCGATTCAACTATTCAAACCATTCGTAATTAATCAAATCGTTGCAGATGGTATTGCAAACAATCCAAAAACTGCAGAAAAACTTATTGATCGCCAAGATGCACGTGCATGGGATATTGTGGAACGTGTTATTGAACATCATCCAGTTCTTCTAAACCGTGCACCAACACTTCACCGTCTAGGGATTCAAGCATTCTTCCCTAAACTTGTTGATGGACGTGCAATTCGTTTACACCCTCTCGTAACTCCAGCATTTAATGCTGACTTCGATGGTGACCAAATGGCGGTTCACGTTCCTCTTTCTGAAGAGGCTCGTGCTGAAGCTGAAATCTTAATGTTAGGTTCTAATAACATTCTAGGACCTAAAGATGGAAAACCAATTGTTACACCATCTCAAGACATGGTACTTGGTAACTTCTTCCTTAACATGGAAGAGAAGGCGAGTGAGTTCCTTCAAAAGGCTGCTTACCTGCGTACGATTGATGATGAAGAAGGAGCTTTACTTCATGAGCGCTATGCTGCGAATGAAGGAAAAGTGTTTAAAGACTATAATGAAGCAATTATTGCTTATGAGAATAAACAACTTCATCTTCATACTCAAATTGCAATAAAGGCGTCCTCTCTTAAAAAAGAAGGATTTACACCAACACAAAATCGCTCATACCTAGTGACGACTGTTGGGAAACTTATCTTTAATGAAATGTTCCCTAATGACTTCCCATATTTAAATGAAGTCAGTAAAGCAAACTTCAATGCTACTCCGGATAAATTCTTCTTAAAACAAGGTACGGATATTAAAGCTGCGATTAACGCAATGGGTATTGCATCAGAATTCAAGAAGAAAGATTTAGGATTAATCATTGCAGAAATCTTCTCTCGTTACGAGACAAAGAAGACATCTGAAATCCTTGATAACATCAAAGACTTAGGATTTAAGTACTCTACATTTGCAGGGATGACAGTGTCTTTAGCTGACATTAACGTTGCACCAAGTAAAACGATTTTCGTTGAAGCTGGTAAACGTAAAGCTGAAGAATTAGTACGTCTACTCAAACGTGGTCGCTTAACAGCTTGGGAGTATGAACGTCATCTTACATCACTATGGGATCGTGTTAAAACTGACATTGGTGATGAAGTAATGGCTTTACTACCTCGTAAGAATCCAATTAACATGATGGCTGTATCTGGTGCTCGTGGTAACCGTTCACACTTTACTCAGCTTGCTGGGATGCGTGGATTGATGGCGAAACCAACACAGTCAAAATCTAAAAAAGAATACCAATCTTCAATTATTGAAGTTCCTATCTATAGTTCATTCCGTGAAGGTCTAAACGTTAGTGAATTCTTTATTTCCACCCATGGTGTGCGTAAAGGGTTAACGGATACAGCGCTTAAAACAGCAGAATCAGGATACTTAACACGTCGTCTTGTCGATGTTGCGCAAGATGTTGTTATTGGAGAAGAAGATTGCTTCACAGATCGTGGTTATTCTGTAACTGAGATTGTTGATCGCAAGACTAATTCATCCATTGAACCACTTTATGATCGCCTCGTTGGTCGTTTTGCAAAAGATGCCATTATTCATCCTAAAACAGGAGAAGTTCTTGTGGAAGAAGATGAATACATGGACGACAATAAAGCACGTAAAGTGCAAGAATCTGGGGTTAAAGAAGCGTTTATTCGTAACGTCTTCACTTGTGATTCAACGTATGGTATTTGTAAGAAGTGTTATGGTCGTAACATGGCTACTGGTCGCTTAGTTGAAATTGGCGAAGCAGTGGGTATTGTGGCGGCTCAATCTATTGGTGAACCTGGAACTCAGCTTACAATGCGTACCTTCCATACTGGTGGGGTTGCTGCTGCTGAAGGACAAGATATTACTCAAGGTTTACCTCGTGTTGAAGAATTGTTTGAAGCACGTGCTCCAAAGAGTGCTGCTGTACTCTCAAAAATTGATGGATCAATCTCTGAAATTATTCTTCCTGACTCAGTTGGTGGAAAAGTTAAAGTTGTTGTATCCAATGATAATGAGTCGATTGAACATGAAATTGATACAAACCAAAACTTACGCTCATGGCTCAAAGTTGGTTCTGAACTTGTAGCTGGAGATAAGATTACTGAAGGACAAGTAAACCCTAAAGAACTTCTTGAAGTTGCAGGGGTTACTGAAGTTCAAAACTATATCTTAAAAGAAGTTAAAAAAGTTTATGCTAGCCAAGGGATCGAAATCTCTGATAAACACGTCGAAGTAATGATTCGTCAAATGCTTCGTAAAGTAATCATCATTGATGGACAAGATTCAACACTAAGCCCAGGAATGCAAATGTCACTACCAGTGATCACAAACATTAACCGCAAAGTGTTACTTGAAGGAAAACGTCCAGCGATCTTCAAACCAGCTCTACTTGGTATTTCTAAGGCTTCTGTCGAAACGGATTCATTCCTATCAGCAGCATCCTTCCAAGAAACTACTAAAGTATTAACTGATGCGGCGATTAAAGGCAAAATTGATCCACTCTTAGGACTTAAAGAGAATGTTATTATCGGTAAACGCATCCCTGCGGGAACTGGTTCAACAGCATATCGTACAAGTTCAGAGGACATCAAGGAATTAATGAATTATCTCATTGAAGAAAGACTTGAAAGAAATCGTCAAAGTGAAGAACTTATTCCGCTTCCAGAAGAAATGACGCGTGAATCTGACAACGATTACGATAACTAAACGTCTTGACATTTGTCTTGAATAAATGTAGAATACATAAGGATATTCAAAGGAGGTTTCCTGTTTCAGGAAACCGTCCTTATTGAAGAATTTGGCACACCAGGAAGTGTGTGAGAAAGGAGAATAACTTCATGCCTACAATGAATCAATTGGTCCGTACTGGACGCTCAAGCAAAGTAACGAAGTCAAAGTCACCTGCGTTAAACCGTGGATTAAATACTTTGATTAAAGAACCAACGGTGATCTCATCCCCTCAAAAACGTGGGGTATGCACTCGTGTTGGTACGATGACACCGAAAAAACCAAACTCGGCGCTTCGTAAATATGCTCGTGTTCGCTTAAGTAACCAAATGGAAGTAACTGCTTATATTCCAGGAATCGGTCATAACTTACAAGAACATAGTGTGGTGCTAATTCGTGGGGGTCGTGTAAAAGACTTACCAGGGGTTCGTTACCATATCATTCGTGGAACATTAGACTGTGCAGGAGTAAACAACCGTAAACAAGGTCGTTCACTCTATGGTACTAAAAAGCCAAAAGCCGCTAAATAATCATTAATCTGAAAGGAGAGCAATCATGCCAAGAAAAGGTTTTATAGCAAAAAGAGATGTACTGGTCGATCCAATTTACAACTCAAAACTGGTTACCCGATTAATTAACAAAATCATGATTGATGGAAAACGCGGTGTAGCACAATCTATTCTATACAACGCATTTGAAATCATTGAAGAAAAAACAGGTCGTGAACCAATGGAAGTGTTTGAAAAAGCACTTGGAAACGTCATGCCTATGTTAGAACTCAAAGCACGTCGTGTTGGGGGATCTAACTACCAAGTACCAATCGAAGTTACTGCTGAGCGCAAGCTTACTTTAGGACTTCGTTGGGTTGTTAACTACGCACGTTTACGTAATGAAAAAACTATGGAAATGCGCTTAGCAAACGAAATTATCGATGCATCTAATGGAACTGGTGGATCAGTCAAAAAACGTGAAGATATTCACCGTATGGCTGAAGCAAACAAAGCATTCGCACATTACCGTTTTTAATCCACATTTAGAGAAGGAGGAACATTATGGCTCGCGAGTTTACCTTACACAATACGCGCAATATCGGCATCATGGCCCACATTGACGCTGGGAAAACCACGACGACCGAACGTATCCTGTACTATACAGGACGCGCTCATAAAATTGGTGAAACCCATGATGGTGCTTCCACGATGGACTGGATGGCGCAGGAAAAAGAACGTGGTATCACTATTACGTCTGCTGCGACTACAGCCTCATGGAATGGTCATCGTATCAATATTATTGATACACCAGGTCACGTCGACTTTACAGTCGA
>JAGXRX010000028.1 GCA_018335655.1 Erysipelothrix sp. | reverse complement strand
CTTTCTTTAACTCTGCTTCTAGAATCGTTGATACCAATGTATCAATATCAGAAGTATACTTTCTTTTTGAACGATTGGAGCTGTCATACTTAGGGGCTTCAATCATTTTTAATAAAAGGTGATCCTTATCAATTAGAGGATCAGAGGAATCTTCAAAGTACTCCCTTCGATTTAAACAGTATTCCTCCCAGTATCGCTTCACTGTCTTGCGATCAATTGACAACTCTTTTGAAATTTGTCGATATGACTTTCCTTCAAGTCGAGCCTGTATTACACCAAACTTATTCATGTAACTCAACATGTCCTTTCTGCCTCCTTGTAGTCTACAAGAAGGATAATACAAAATAAGTGGTCCTTTTTTCAACTGCAACTTGCAGAAAAATGGACCACTTTTAATGTACTATAAACAACTGTAAGTTATAATATGTTAAAGGAGTTATTTATTAATGGAAAATATAATACTTATTCTTATATTCATCATCTTAGTTTTTCTTGGAGGATTTGCGACTTTTTTACCCACTGAATTCATTGATTTACTTATATCTTGGAAGTTTAATTTTGCAAAACCTTCTGATGAATATACATTTATTGTCAGTATAAATGGAGGTGTTGTTCTTGTTGGATCGATTCTTATATTGTTTGCATTAATAAGATAATCACTAAGAACGAATAACTAGATTAATTGCAAAGTAAAATCATTGTTCTATACTTCATTTATAACATCAGACTTATGCTCTTAACTTAAAATAATACACAATAAAAATATTTGAACAACAGAAACTACATATCCGGTTGAACTATCTGCAATGATCTATAGTTCAGCTAACTCTCCAATCAAAAAAGATTGAATCTCTAATTGATAAACACTTCATGAGTTTCTTATGAATTCGCTACTAAAAAGCGTAATCTACATCTCTTTCTTATTATGTAAATTACTTCACATAATTATTATAATTAAAAGGTCTTATGTTTTTAATGTTTTTCAATTATAATGGTTGTAAGGAGATACCTTATGAAAATACTCACAGATACAGGATCGCTACTTTCAAAAGAGAAAGCAGACATCTTAGACGTTGCATTGATTGCACTTCAAGTTGAAATAAAGGGAAAGAACTATAGAGATTACTTTGATATAACAACCACTGATTTTATCAAAGCAATTGCAGATGGAACCCCTATTTCTTCACAACCTGCTATTGGAGAAGTCATGGAAGTCTTTGAAAAAGCCAAAGATGGTATTTACATTGCGATGACATCAGGTCTAAGTTCTACCTATAGTTCAGCTGCTGCTTTAGTTCATGAATTTCCACAAATGACCATCTTCAATTCCAAGACTTTAGCTGGGACACAAGGTTATATGGTAGAAAAAGCAGCAGAACTAGCAAACTCATTGAATACAGAAGAAATGATTAGCAAACTTAATCATCTTATTAGTGAAAGTAAGTCCTACCTCATTCCGGTAGATTTTAATTACCTAAAACGCAATGGAAGACTCTCTGCTATGGCAGCATTAATGAGTGGATTTCTAAAAATTAAACCTATTGTGTATCATAGTCCTGGTATGGAAAAACTAGAGAAATTTGGAGTTGGACGTACATGGACACAAGCCATTGATAGTATCATTGCAGACATGCACAAAAACAATGTCTCAAGTAGACATAAAGTCTTTGTTTCTCACTCAGACAATGAAGATATTGCTGACAAATTCATTGAAAGACTAAAAAGTAATTTTGAGAATCTTGACGTTACCAAATTGTTATTGTCTCCAGCCATGACCACTCAAGGAGGTCCAGGTTGTATAGCGATTCAATATATTCTCAAAGACTAAAGTTTCTAAATGAATATATTCTTTAACCAAAGCAGTTTGATTTAAATCCTACTTGATAGTTGTAACCTAATTCTACATTTAACTTCCTTCTCTAGAATTTTGAACTTTTTCTATTTCATCTACAAGTAAATAAATACTATTGATTACATCTAATAACTTTGTATCACTCGCATAAGTGTTTTTTCTAGTATATGCTTCCCATCGATCATAGAAGCCTTTATCCTTACTTAATGCAATTATTAAGTCTTTTAGATTGCTAAAATTAAGTGTTGTAGCCCTATGTAAGAATGTCCTTTCACAAGCAACCCGTAATCTATTAAAATCTATTTCTGATTTCTTAAGACGAAATAGGATGTGCACATCGTAGAAATCTTTACTCCTACTATTTAAGAACCCTTTAGAGTAAATAGTTTCCAGTTTTTCAGCTAACATCGTTTCAAGATTATATGATTTAATGTTTAAATTTTCATTTAGGAATAGCGTTATATACTCGTAATCAACGGGTTGATATGTTACTAAATCTCCAGTTCCAATATCAATTGGCACAACTTGGCGAATGTTTTCTAACTTGCAAACGATTCTAACTCTATATCCTCCATAATTATCTTCCTTCTTAATCTCATCAACATCATATAACTCAAAATCAATATTGGTGTATTCATTATGTTTAAGAGTACTTTCAAACATCATATGAACATCATTCTTACTTAAACTTGCATCTTTGAAAAGCAAATCAATATCTATCGTACTTCTTGAATCTAAACCAACAATATTTGAAAGGATATACCCCCCTTTAAAAATTAGTCTATCTTTATAACTACTTTTAGATAACATTTTTAAGACATTTTCCAAAAAATAGTATGTTAAAACAGAGTTAAAGGTTACTCCTGTTTCTGAAGCAATCTTATGACATAATGCAGTTAACTTATCCTTATTCATAGACCAGTTCTAATGTATTCCCTACTTTATCTACGATTTTCATTTTTTGAGCGTAATCATATAGTTTATTTACATCATTTTTCTTTGAAGCTGCAAAGCTTTTAATTGTCTTGATATATATCTCTGGATCTATATCCTTTTTATTTGCAATGAAATCACAAACTATTCTTTCCATATTGTAAACACGTACTTCATTTCCAAAAGAAGTGACAACATTACAGATCCCTAGCTTAGCCACTTCATTTTTGACATAATAAACTTTAACGTTATTGGGGACATTATTGATTTTATAACTATAAGGAACACTGACTTCCATTATTTGTGGAATTTTGTCAGTTTGCTCATGCAGATAAAGTGCTGTTTCATATGAAAATACTACTTTTTTATATCGAAGTTGAAAAAAATAGTAGCTATCATAATCACTTACACTCGAACTATAAACTCCACGATCAATCTTTGTTATAACTTTTTCTCTCATCAGTCTTGTAAGATAGATTCTGGGGATACCTTCTTCTTTACAGTTTTGTGTTGTAATGATTCCATTACTGACTTTGAGGTAATTAATTATTTTTTCTCGATAATCCATTTGAACCTCCCTGTTCCATATACACTGATATTATAATATTTTATCAGTGTGATTGCAACATTACAACTTTACATCGTTTAAACTAATTGGTCTTATCCGTTATAAAGCATTTTATGTTGTTTAAAAAAATCTAAAGATAAGATTTAATAATCTATAGTTCGCTCGTCAATTAAAAATTACTTAATGTATTTAGTGATTGACAAAAATTCACACAAGTTAATAGATCTGAATGCCTGCTTCAAATCACAAGTGATATCTATAATAAGTAAAAGTTATCTTAACTTATAATTTATGATAAAGTGCATTTAAGTAATCTTTTTCGACATCTTTGATTATTTTAATGTTAGTAAATTCAGATGCAAGAATGTGTAGAATAGTTACACTTCATGAATATAATTTTATGAATGTCCATTATTGAATTATTGAAATACGGGTCTACGTGAATCGTAGACTTTATCAACATCAAAGAAATGCTCTGTAATATACGCTTTGTCTTTGTTCATTACAAATCCATCTAAATTGATTCGAGGCATCAATACACTTTTACCAATAATCTTTGGCTGTGAGCGACGGTCAACATTAAGATAGAATGTATATCCTTCATCAATAAAATACTGATACAGCTCCCCTTTTAAAGTTATCCCAAATGGAGCAATAAACACATTAGAATCCCCTATAATTGGAACAATCCATTTCTTGAATAGTTCCGTGTCCTCTTTCACTCCTTCAAGTGTTGAATCTTCACTAAAATACTTGCCATCCGCATGAGTGTAGCTATGAGAAACAAATTCCCAACCTAACTCTTTTAAGCGATCTGCTATTTCTTTCGCAGTTGCAGCTTCGGATGCAATTTTTGGATCATATCCCATAACACCCCAGCTACCTGTAATCCCTAACATTCCTTTTGCTCCACGATATGAGAACTCTGGGTGTTCTTTTACAAAATCGTCTACTATAGGAAAGACTTCTGCGGTTCTTGATTCTATTTCAACTCCCTGTGGATTGCGTATTACTGCTGTTACTTCATTATTAGCATCAATAATTAATCGTGAAGCAAAGCCTTCTTTTTTTCTTACTTCAGGATATCCGACATTATCAACAGACATTAAAAGTGGTCGCTTCCCATCTGGAAGATAAAGCTCTTTCCCGGAAACATTACCTTGTGCATCCACTTCATATAAATCACTAATTCTAACTAACACATACCCTCTTTCCATTAATAACGGTAGCATGCGTTGAAACTCCAATTCAGTCGTCATCCAATAGTTATATCCTTGAGCTTGAGAACTGTTAGGTCCAAATGCTAATTCAGGATATACAATCAAACTGTGAAAGAAGACTTGTTCAGTACGTCCTGTATATAGTTTTAACTCAGCAACAAAGTCTTCAATCTTCTTTACTTCATTTTTCATTTTGTCATTGTAAATATCTGAATTACTTTTTAGTAGATCAATCGCTTCTTGATAGTAATAACCTGATACCAATATATTGGCTTCATTAATGAGTTCTACTCGCTTCACTTCTCGTGCTTTTTCTTTTTCTATTTCTGCTTGGTTATTGTTGTTATTGTTATTGTTGTTATTATTTCTTTCTAATTCAGACATGATAAAGAAGAAACCTCCAACACTAGTTGTTATGACTAAGAGCGATAGTGCTATCATCCAAGCAACACTTCGCTTAATACGTTTTGTTTTTTTTCTCATACTTCCTCCTATGACCATCATATTCCTTTTCATCTTGTCAGTAAAGTATGATTATCTCTGTTAAATTAAGTATCTGATAAATAGGAGTAAGTATGATGTATATAATATTTGAGAGTTTCAATAAGGCATACAAAATGAGTTTATAAGTTTTGAAGTTGAACAAAAATCGTTCATTTATACATAAGATGATTATGATATAATTTTTTCAAATGAAAAAAAATCTAAGCATTAGGGTAAAATTCGCAATATTTACAAGTATTTTTACGATTGTTCCTACTCTCATTGTTATCGCTTTTTCTACGACCGCATTACAAAACGCATTAAGAAATGAAATCATTGATTCAAATCAAAGCCAGATAAAATGGGCAAATCAACTCATTGATGATATTTATCTGAGAGCTGATTTGCTGTTTAATAATATTCAAATTTATCCAGATCTTAATGAAAACCTCGCATTAACATCGAGTGATTCATTAGAAACTCAGTTTAGATCATACAACTACATGAGAGACTTACTGAATGTATTCTACTTTTCAAATTCTCTGTTTATCGATGATTTATCAATTTCTAGCACAGAAAGTGAAAGAGATTTTTCAATTAAGAATTCGATTGTAACACCAATCAGTTCACAGAGTGATATTCTCTCTAGAGATGATGCAACAATGTATGTTGAGAGTCACAATAATAGAGTGATTATTCATCGAAAGATCAATCGATTCGAAGATCGTCATACGATTGGTTACATATCAATAAGACTTAAGGATTCCGTTTCCTCTCAATTATTCAACATCTTGCAAATAGATGAAAATAGTAGTGTCTTTGTATTGGGCCAAGATGATGAAGTATTGATTAAAAAAGGAAATATTGAAAACGAACTTAAATCTTATTCAACAATTGCTTATGATGACAGTTATCAAACACTTGAAGATAACTTAGTCTTCTCAACATCAATCAGAAGTGGTTTACTAAAGATTATTAAAGTTGTTCCTCTAAGCATTATTGATAGTGTCATTAATCGATTGTTCTTCATTGGTTTGATATTATCTATAGCATTTGTGATGTTAGCAATTTATCTTTCTTATGTTTTCTCTGCTCGACTCACCAAACCAATCATTTCTTTAGCAAACACCATGAAAAGTGTAGAGATTGATGAGTTTAAACTCAGAACCATTGATGAAAATAATGAGATTGGTCTTCTTGAGACAGGCTACAACGTACTTATGACGAGAGTTAGAAACCTCATTGATCAAGAATATAAGAGCGAAATTGAATTAAAGAATGCTCAATTAAAAGCTCTTCAAGCACAGATTAATCCTCACTTCTTATACAACACACTTCAAATGATGGGTGGTATTGCCTTAAGTCAAGATGTTCCTGAAGTTCATGGGATTGCGAATACAATGGCAGAAATGTTTCGCTATAGCGTTTCTGGTGGAAGTGATTTAGTCTCTATCCACGATGAAATTAAACATACCGAGAACTATTTATTCATTCAAAAACTTAGATTTCAAGACAGAATTAATGTGGAAGTTCTTATGGATGATGATTTATCTAATTTATTAATACCTAAATTTACACTTCAACCTCTTGTCGAAAACGCCTTTGAACATGGTCTTTCAAAGCGAGTTACTGGAGGTAGACTTGTTGTGAAAGTATTGGAACACACAGACCATTTTGAAATTACAGTGTGGGATAATGGTGAAGGTATGAGTCTACAGCAAAAAGATCTTCTTTTGGAGCAAATCAAAAACCATAACCCGTTAGTTCCTAGTCAAAACTTTGGTATTGGACTTAAAAATGTTAATGCTCGCCTAAGACTTCTTTATGCGAATAACTATAAGTTTGAAATTGACACTGTACTTAATGAATATACATGCATATCACTTACAATCTATAAAACTCAGGAGGTAAACAAATGAGATTAGTTATTATTGACGACGAAATGTGGTCAAGAGAAGTTGTTAAAAAACTAATTCATTTTGAGAAGTTCAATCTTGAGTTAGTTGGTGAAGCTGATAACGGGTTGGATGGATTAAAACTAATTGAAAACTTAAAACCTGATATTGTAATCACCGATATGAAGATGCCAGGACTTGATGGTTTGCAAGTACTAAAGAAACTAAGTAAGTATCCTCATATCAAGACGATTGTGATGAGTGGGTTTGATGATTACGATTACTTACGACAAGCGATTCATAGTAAAGCCATTGAATACTTACTAAAGCCTATTAAAGAAGAAGATGTTAATGCAGCCATTGAGCGATGCATTAATGAGTTGAGTTTAGTGAATGAGAAAGTATTGACTTCTAATCGTATTTTCACAGATGAGCATGATCACTTAGATTACTTAAGTATCATCAAAAGACTACAGCTTGCGATTATCAAAAAAAATAGTAATAAGATGAATGAAGTCTTGAGTGAAGTGAGTACATTTAAAAAACAATTAAGCAGTACCGAACTCATCAAGAAATTGAAAGATAACTTGCTCGATCAACTTCAACAATACCTACACCAACAAAACATTGACTACTCCCTTAATACACCAAATCTTGTTTTTCAGTCACTAGAAGAAATGATTCAACAGATTAACCCAATCTTTGATAGAGTGATAAATGATATCACGATTCCAAAAGATAGAACGTCTTTAGACATTATTGATATTAAGCAATTCATTGATCAACACTATATGTACCCTATTTCACTCGATGATGTGGCTGAAACATTTTATGTAAGCAAAGAACACGTCAGTCGCTTGTTTAGTAAAAAATACCAACAAAGTGTTACCCAATATATTCTTAAGAAAAAGATGGATCATGCGGCTGATTTGATTAGTACATCACAACTCAACTATCGTGAAATTGCATTCATAACAGGATTTGAAGACATTTCCTATTTTTATAAACAATTCAAGAAACACTTTCAATGTACACCAGGCGAATATAAGAGTAATCACTAAATATCAACATTGTCCAATAAATCATGCAAACTTTGTCCAATGTAGAGGTTAAGCGCTTACATTATAATTCCAGTATAGTTAACATAAAAGTGGAGGTAAACTATGAAAAAGATCCTTTTATTACTCGTTAGCTTTATGCTGGTAGCAAGTTTAAGCGCATGTGCTGCGCCACAAGATGATGCCCCGCGTAAAGTTACTCTTAAAGTCTTCATGACTTTCCCAAGATTTCAAGAACAGTTTGAAGACTATTTTGAACAGTTCAAAGTTAAGATGTTGGCAGAAAAGAATATCGATGTAACGATCGATTTGGAAATGCCAATTTCTGATCAAGCTGATCAAATTTTAAAAGCAAGACTATCTACCAATGATGCGCCTGATTTATTCACACTTCATGCGATTGCAGATATTCCAAGTTATTATGAAGCTGGATACCTAAGTGATTTATCCAATCAACCTTTCGCAAGTGAACTCCTTGAGAATGTTAAAGACATTGTTACTTATGATGGCAAAGTCGTTGCACTTCCTTTAGAAAGCTTAGCTTGGGGATATTTATATAATAAAGATATCTTCGAAAAATATAGTTTAACAGCACCTCAAACGATTACTGAAATGAATAATGTTGTAAAAGTGCTTAAAGATAATGGAGAAACACCTTTCCTATTAGCATTTCAAGAATCATGGATTCCTCAATTAATGACAGCATTAGCTATTGGTGGTGTAGTCACAAGTGAGAAACCAGACTTTGTGGATAGAATGAATGCTGGAACAGCATCTTATACAGAAATTGCTAAGATTTTCGATATCATTGACATCATTATGAATAATGGGACTGAAAAACCATTTGAAGTTGGAAATGCTGCCGCTTCAGCTGACTTTGCAGCAGGAAAAGCTGCAATGTGGGTACAAGGTACATGGCAAGCACAAGCAATCTTAGACATTAATCCAAATATTAATATTGGAACTGCACCATTACCAGTCAGTGAAAATGTTAATGGATCACTCATTAACTTATCTGTTTCTACGTCATTAGCATTATCCCCTACTAGTAAGAATAAAGATGTTGCATTAGAATTATTAAACTTCATTCTTGATAAAGAAGCATCATCAGCTTTATTTGAAGAATTAAAATTCAATCCAGTTGCTAAGTTCCATGACTATGAAGTATTCCCTTGGGCTGATGAAGCCATGTCATATGTCGCTCTTGGAAGAGGCTACAGAGACTTATCATTACCTGGAGCAGTTACTGGAGAGCAAGCAAAACTACTTCAAAGCTACTATGCTAAGACAGTAACAAAAGCAGAATTCATTGCTACAATCGATGAAGTTTGGGCTAATTCACTAGAATAATTGATAATCAATATACAGGCCTATACATATAGGCCTGTAATACTTTAAGAAATAGGTGCGTTATGAAAGAGAAAAATAAAAGCATAACACTATTCATCTTGCCGGCATTACTATTTTATGCAGTCTTTACATTAGCTCCGGCATTTGGTGGTATTTGGTACAGTTTTACAAATTTCAATGGTCTTAATCCAAATTATGAATTTATTGGACTAAGAAACTATGAAATGTTAATCAAAGACAAGAATTTCATTAACTCCATCTTGTTTACTCTGCGCTTCGTAGGAATAATGGTGATCCTACAAAATATCATCGCATTAATCCTTGCATTACTCATTGAAACACGCACAAAGACAAAAACCCTATTTAGAACTCTAGTCTTTATGCCAAATATGTTAAGTATGATTATTGGTGGGTTTATGTGGATGTTTATATTCACGCGTGCTTTACCTTATATCGCAAATATCTTAAATAGTGAAGCATTAAATGTTTCGTGGATTGGCGATCCAAAGTATAGCTTCATTGCGATTATCATTGTTTCACTATGGGGTGGAGTTGGATATCTAATGATCATTTATGTAGCTGCACTTCAAGGCGTTGCGAAGAATCTAAAAGAAGCAGCAATGATTGATGGCGCGAATACATTTCAAGTGTTTCGAAACATTACACTCCCTGCTATAATGCCTGCGATTACAATCGGGATATTCGTAACACTAAATAACTCATTTAAGGTGTTTGATGTGGTGTATTCCTTAACAGGGGGTGGCCCTGGAAGAAGTACACAGGTTATTGCACTAAATATCTTTGAAGAAGCCTACAGTTTCAATAATCGCTTTGGGTATGCAAGTGCAAAATCAATGGTTCTCTTTTTAATCGTGTTTGTTGTGACGTTAATACAACTTATTATTATGAGACGAAAGGAGGTAAACTAAGATGAAGATGAAAGCTTGGATAAGTATTCTAGTTTTGTTTATATTAGTGACTTATTCTTTGTTTAGTTTATCCCCTATAATCTTAGCGATTATTAACTCAGGTAAGACACAAGGTGAGATATTAACCAATATTCTAGCAATTCCTCAGAACTTTAAGTGGTCAAACTATGTTGTTGCATTTGAGAAGATTAAATTCACACGTAGTTTCTTTAATACTCTATTAGTTGTAGTCATTGGGTGTACTGGAATAGTATTGTTTTCATCCATCGCAGCGTATAAGCTTGCTAGAGTTAAATCAAAGCTCAGTAACTTCTATTATGGCTTATTTGTTTTTTCCATGCTTATCCCCTTTCATTCCATTATGATCTCACTTGTTAGGATTGCTAATGTGACCAAAATACAAGGAAGCTTAATAGGATTAGGAATCATTTACATTGGATTAGGTGTCCCGATGGCGATTTTCTTGTATACTGGATTTACTCGATCAATTCCTGTAGAACTTGATGAAGCAGCAAGAATTGATGGTTGTAGTGACTTAAGACTTTTCTTTTCAATCATATTCCCTCAACTTAAACCAATCACAATTACAATCATCATTACTAATGCCTTATGGATGTGGAATGATTTCTTACTGCCATTATTAATGTTACCAAACAGTAAGAACTATACTATTTTGTTATCAACAAATATTTTGTTTGGTCAATATGGAAATAATGACTGGCCATCTATTTTATCAGTGCTTATAATGGCTATGTTACCTGTTATCGTATTCTATATTATTCTACAGAAATGGATTCTAAAAGGAATTTCAGAAGGAGCATTAAAACAATGAAGCAAACTGATTTTTTACACACAAAAGGCAAAGATGTTATCGATATTAATGGGAACCCCATTATTCTTAGAGGTGTTGGATTAGGGGGATGGCTTTTACCTGAAGGCTATATGTGGAAATTTCCAAAACAAGGTGATCGTCCTTCGAAAATTGAAAAAGTCATTGAATCACTCATTGGACATGAAGATGCTTTAAGGTTTTGGGAATCATACTATACTCATTTCATTACTGAGTTAGACATCAATAAGATTGCAAATGATGGGTTTAATTCTATTAGAATTCCTTTACATTGGCGATTTCTAATTAGTGAAGATTATGTAATGCATGAACATCATTGGAAAATGATTGATAAGATAATTCACTTGTGTGAGAAAAGATCACTATATGTCATCTTAGACTTACATAGTGCCCCTGGTGGTCAAACAGGAGCAAATATCGATGATAGTCCTAATGATATTCCTGAACTATTTTTTAATTCAGATTATCAAGATCTAACAGTTTTCATTTGGAAAGCCTTAGCAAAACGCTATAAAGATTCAACCATCGTGGCTTGTTATGACTTGTTAAACGAACCTGTTCCTGAGTTTCATGGTACATATACAGATAGAATATATCCTTTTTATGAAAGACTTATCAATGAGATTCGCAAGATTGATCCATACCACATGATTACACTTGAAGGTGCTCATTGGTCAACGGATTGGTCAATCTTCACACACAAGCTTGATGATAATGTGTTGTATCAATTTCATAAGTACTGGAATAGTCCTGACATTGAGAGTATCCAACCATTTCTTGACTTAAGAGAAAAATGGGATGTACCTATTATCATGGGTGAAGGTGGCGAAAACAATAAAGAGTGGTATTCAGGGGCTTTCGCTATGTATGAAGATTTATCCATATCATGGAACTTTTGGACATATAAAAAAATGGATACGACCAACTCTATGGCCTCAATCAAAAGACCAAAAGATTGGAATCGCTTAGTTGAATATATGGAACATGAAACACCTTTAAGTAGTGTTGAGGCGAATGAGATATTTAATGAGTATCTTCACAACATAAAACTTGAGCATTGTGATCTCATTGATGATGTTGTGAACTATCTGTTTCGTCGTCCACCAGTTGATGTGCCAGCAATATTCTATACTTGGGATAAGAAGGCAAAAACGCATGTCGTTGACAATGTTAATGTTGGATATCGGATCAGTGATTCACGAGGTATTACTTTCTTAAATAGTTCACGTACTCGCCCTAACTTCCAACATGGTGCTGGGGAGAGTTGGGCTGAAGATGATTGGTTGTGTGTTCGCATGAAACCAACAGAAACTTTAGGATATTGGTTTAATATCATTGAAGAACAATCTCTTAGTTTAGTCATTGAGTTAATCGTACATAAACCATCAAAACTTACCATTACTTGGGATGAAGAAGATGTTGAACTAGATTTGGATAATGACAATCAAAAAGTCATAAATGCCTTAACAAGTATAATCAAGCCTAACAAAACGAATATTAAAGTAGTGTTGAATAGTGGTGATATTAGTTTAATAAAAGTTGGAATTAGATAGATTAGTAATTTTCATTATTATAGCTAAATGAAATAAATAGAAAACTCTCTTAAAAAATAGAGAGTTTTTTAGTGACTGGAGTGGTTACTCTTTGATTAACAAATAGGTTATAATTTAACCATACATAGAAAGGTATCACACTATGTTAAATTCAAAACAGTTACTCGAAATCAACCTTCAACATGGAGCAAAGAACTATAATCCTTTACCTGTTGTCATCGCACAAGCTCAAGGAGTCTGGGTTGAAGATGTAGAAAACAATCGTTATTTAGATATGCTAGCTGCTTATTCGGCCATGAATCATGGTCATAGACATCCAAAAATCATTCAAGCACTTAAAGATCAGGCTGATAAATTAACATTAACTTCTCGTGCTTTTGAAAATAATGTATTACCACTTTTCTATAAGAAACTTTCTGAGTTCACAAAAAAAGATTTAATCTTACCCATGAACACTGGAGCAGAAGCAGTTGAAACAGCGATTAAAGCTGCACGACGTTGGGCAACTGACATTAAAAAGATTCCTGAAAATACTTCAGAGATTATTGTTTGCCATAATAATTTTCATGGGCGAACCACCACAATCATTTCTTTCTCAAATGATGAAAATGCACGACGTGGTTTTGGACCCTATACTCCTGGTTTTAAAGCCATTCCTTTTGGTGATATCGATGCACTTAAAGAAGCTATCAATGAAAACACTGCTGCACTTTTAATTGAGCCCATTCAAGGTGAAGCAGGGATAAATATTCCCCCTGCTGGTTTCCTTAAGATGGCTTATGAATGTTGTCAAGATAATAAGGTGCTATTCATCGCTGATGAGATACAAACAGGCCTTGGAAGAACTGGTAAAAACTTTGCATGTGATTGGGAAGATGTGGTTCCTGATATTTATATTTTAGGTAAGGCTTTAGGTGGTGGTGTTTATCCTATTTCTGCTGTAGCAGCAAACAAAGAAATCTTAGACGTCTTTAATCCAGGTTCTCATGGTTCCACCTTTGGTGGTAACCCTTTAGGTGCAGCATGTGGTATTGCAGCCATTGATGTTTTGATTGAAGAAGGACTTGTTGAGAACTCCTATGTTTTGGGTGAGTATTTTAAGAATGAATTAGAGAAGATTAAAAGTCCAATGATTAAAGAGATTCGTGGTCGTGGATTGTTTTTAGGATTAGAGCTTAATCAAGCAGCGCGTCCAATCTGCGAGCAATTAGCAAAAAAAGGTATTCTTTGTAAAGATACAAAAGGAAATACTATACGTTTTGCTCCTCCACTTGTCATTACAAAGGAAGAAATTGATTTTGCGATAGACAAGATAAAAGAAGTGATACCTTAAGTCCAATAGATTCATAGATGCTCTTCTCTATTGCTTAAATCATTGATGGGGTATAATGATATCCTTATGCTTGAAAGAGCAAAAGAATCCTCTAGTTGCTTGAATGGTTTTTGTTGCTGATGTCATTAATCCACTCATCTCAAAACTTTGTTATATGGAGGTATTTACAATTGAAGAATCTAAGCTAATTGTAAATGAAGCATCTAATTCTCTTGGCCTTGTTCACTTGTATAAGAATATCAAATCATGAATACTCCCCCTTAAAAAATGAAGTGAAGTACATTAATATTGAGGCAAAGTGTTTAATGACTTATATTTTTGTATGATACAATGCGAAAGTATACATCAACAATATATCAAAATAATAGTCAAGGTAAGATACTATGAAACTTAATTCTATCGCAAAAATCGGTCTAGTAATTGCTGTTTTTTTTGTTATTTCTGCACTTTTTATAAACTTTGATTTGGTTCCTAACATCAATACTTACACTGAAACAAGCAGAAGCTTAGTGAATAACATGTCTGAGCAGTCCAATGCGATTAACGTTTCAGTTAATGCATTATACATTGCCTCTCAAACAGACGAAGCTTTTTTTATTAATTTCTTAAATGAACAAGTGGTATATCTCAATGCTTTTAACTTAAAGCTCTTTGAAACTCTAAACACATTAGAATTGACACTCATTGAAATCAATCAGACAAGCATTAATCGACACTCAACTCTAATTAATACAATGTTAGTTGATATCGATAAGATGATTGATCTTAGTGAAGAACTAAAGATGACTTTAGCTAGTGATTCTATAACCTTTGATAACTTACAATTAGTTGTAAGTGACATTCAGTCAAGTCTTAATAACATTGATTCTAATGTCGATTTATTAAATAAACGAATTATTCAAGATATGACCACTTTACTAAATGTCACGGTTGTTATTTTGATTGGTATCATTATTATTCTATTATTTGGAGTATTCCATCTCGTTAATCACTTACTTCCTAACATTATTAAAAGCCTTAAAGTAATGAGTAGTTCTGATATATTAGGAGATGTTATTCCTAATATAAACACCTATTATAGTGAAGCAGAAACAATTAAGAATGAAATTGTTTCAATCATCGACGAGAAGAGGTTTATTGTTGAGCTGCAAAACAAGTTATTGGATGTTTATGTGGTAGAAGATACGATAAATGTCCTGTTTGAATTCTTAAAAACACGACTAGGTATTGATCGTGTTGGTCTAGCTTATGTAGATTATCAAACCAAAACATTTGTCGCAGAATATGGTGTGTTAAACGGCAAAGAGACGATATTAGGTCCTGGTTTTGTACAACCATTTGAAAAGTCATCACTTTCAGAGATATTGGTTCACCAACAATCTGTCATCAATAATGATATTGAAAGTGCATTAGTTAAGCGACCAAATAGTGATGCACTTACTATGCTTAATAAAGAGCAAATAAGATCTAACCTCACTATCCCTATTATTATGAATCAAATAGTTTTTGGATTTATCTTCTTTAGTTCATACAAGAAAGATTTCTTCAGTGATACTGAGATTGAAATTGGGCAACGTGTAGCGAATGAGGTTAAAACTCTTCTGCACCGTGCTTATTTCACCAATGTTATTTTGACAAAAATGACGTCAGCATTTTCAGAAATCGTTGAAAGTAAAGATAATGACACAGGAGATCACATTGTTCGTATGGTGAAATACTCTTCGATTATTGCGCGTGGAATCAAAACTAAGAATCATCCAGACTATCAAATAAGTGAAAAAACGATATTAGAAGTTGAGCGATATGCTGCTGTACATGATATTGGTAAAGTAGGAATACCGGATGCGATACTTAAAAAAGAAGATAAATTATCAGATGACGAATGGAACATTATGAAGAAGCATCCTCAAATTGGTGGTGATGTGTTTAAAAATTTAAGAGAAGCTTTATATGCTTTTGATTCTAGTCTATACCAGGTTGCAGAAGATATCACCCGCTATCATCATGAACGTTGGGATGGGAACGGTTATCCCTATGGTTTAAAGGAACATGATATTCCTTTGGTAGCGCGTATAGTTTCTGTTGCGGATGTCTTTGATGCTCTTGCATCACAACGCAGTTATAAGCGAGCCTTTACATTTGAGAAATGTATTCAAATCATTAAAGAAATATCTAATACTCAACTTGACCCTTATATTGTTGAAGTGTTTCTTGAAGAGATTGAACATATTCGAGAAGTTTATTTAAGGTTCAATTAGATATAATCATTCGATTAGACAATGCATAAAATAAAAGAGGTTTCATTTTAGATTATAATGAAACCTCTTTTGTTATCTTATTTAACAACTTGATTTAATCAAGCAAAAGCGAAAACTCAGATAGAGCGGTGTATATACTTAAACTAGATATGAATTGGTAATCCAAGAGCTAGTTCAGCGACATCTAAGAGTGCTTCAGACATCGTAGGATGAGCATGAATTGTTAGTGAGATATCTTCTACATTCATTCTTGCTTCAATTGCTAGAGCTAATTCTGCAATAATCGCACCTGCTCCAACACCTGCAACTTGTCCTCCCAAAATCAGCCCTGTGTTCTTTTCAGTAATGAGGCGAACAAATCCATCCGTGTCACTGACTGATAAAGCTGTACCACTTGCTTCAAATGGAAATAATGATGATTTAACTTCAATGCCTTCATCTTCTGCTTGCTTTTTAGAGTAGCCAACAGTCGCTATTTCAGGATCTGCAGAACAAACAGCTGGCATCGCAATATAGTCTATTTTAACATTTTGCCCTGCTAATGCTGCGGCAGCTATCTTTGCTTCATAACTTGCTTTGTGAGCTAATGCAGGACCTGGAGTAATATCACCAATCGCAAAGATATGAGATTGGGTTGTACGTCCTTGATCATCAACTTTAACAAATCCACGATCATCAACTTCAACCCCAGCCATCTGTAATCCTAAATCATCGGTGTTTGGTACACGACCAATACTAACCATGACATAATCAGCTTCGACAACTTCTTCTTTATCATTGGATGTATACGTTACTTGTACACTATTTTTCGTTTCTTTTGCATGTTTGGCTTTTGCACCTGTAATAACATCCACATTTTTCAAAGAAAACTGCTTCTTAACTAAGTCCACCATATCACTATCAAAGCCCATTAATAAATTATCTGCTGCTTCAATAATCGTTACTTTAGACCCTAAGTTGGCATATACACTCGCCATCTGACAACCAATATAACCACCACCAATCACAACAAAACTCTTTGGTACTTGTTTTAAACTTAAAGCACCTGTTGAATCAAGAACACGCCCTTTGAATGGGAATCCACTTATTTCTAGTGGACGACTTCCAGTTGCAATGATTGCTTCTTGAAACTGATAGGATTGAGCTTGATCACCAATCATCACTCGTAAGTGATTTGGATCATTGAAAAAAGCTGATCCTCTAACAATATCAATTTTGTTCTTCTTTAAGAGTGATTCAACACCTTTTGTTAGTTTACTGATGACTTGTTCATCTTTCCATTTTTGAGTTCTAGCCAAGTCGAAAATTACGTCTTTTGCTATAACTCCATATTTTTCTGCTTTAATATCAACATAATGGTGAGCAGCATTAATTAATGCTTTGGATGGAATACACCCAACATTAAGACACGCCCCACCAATGGCATCTTTTTCTATGATTGTTACTTTCTTGCCAAGCTGTGCTGCACGAATTGCAGCAACATACCCACCTGGACCTGAACCAATAACGACTAGATTTATGTCTAGTGCAAAATCTCCAACTACCATATCATTAGTTCCCTTCCATTAAGAGGAGCTCTGGATCTTCCATGAGTCGTTTTAATTCATTCATTGCTTTTTGAGCTAAAGCTCCATCAATAATTCTATGATCAAAACTCATGGATAAATGCAGCATATCTCCTATTCCTAATGTGTTATCTTCTAAAACAACTGGTTTCTTTTCAATTGTACCCATACCAAATATTACTACTTCTGGGTAGTTAATAATCGGTGTGAACCACTTTCCTCCAAGAGAACCAATACTTGTAATGGTTGTAGAACCATCTTTCATTTCATTTGATTCTAGTGTGCCTTCTTCTGATTTACCACTTAATTCACTGATTTCTTTAGCAATCGTGAAGATTCCTTTTCTATCAGCATTCTTAATGTTTGGTACATAGAGTCCACGCTTAGTATCAACAGCAATTCCCAAATTGAAGTATTTCTTATACACAATTTCTTCATTCGCTTCATCAATGCTTGCGTTAAGAATTGGATATTTGCGAAGTACTGCAATGACAGCTTTTGCCATATATGCTAAGTAAGTCAGTTTGATGTCTTGATTTGCAGCAATCTCTTTAAAACGATTACGATGTAGTATTAATTTGGATACTTCAACCTCATCAAAAATAGCAACGGTTGCGGTATGACTTTGCGAACTAATCATTGCTTTTGATATCGCACGTCGTGTGACAGACATTTTCTCGCGAATTGTGTTGTCAGTTTCAGAAATCGAATAAACCTCTTGTACGACTGGTTTAACTGTTTCTGTCTTCTTCGGTTCAGATGTGGCTTGTGTTACTTGTTCATTAACTTCACTGACTTCCTTAACAGGCGCAGTTGAGAACGCATCAATGTCATCACGTGTAATATGACCATGTTTTCCACTTCCAGTAACACTCATAATATCAACACCTTTATCACGTGCATATTGGCGAACTGATGGTATGGCCAATACTCTCTTAGCAACAACGGATTGAGTTGATTTCTCATTGGATGGTTGAACTTGTGGTTCTTTACTTGGTTGAACTTCTGGTTCTTTACTTGGCTCTACTTGAGTCACTTTATCTGTGGTTGGTGTTTTCACTTCTTCACTTGAAGGTATTTGATTATCAATTTGGATTTCAGCAATTGCTTCATCCACTTGAGCAGTACCTCCTACCTCTACAACTATCTTTGAAATGACACCACTCACAGGCGAAGGTACTTCTTGTAGTAATTTATCATTCTGTACCTCAACAATTGCTTGATCGACTGTGACTTTATCACCAACAGCTACAAGCCAAGCCACTAGTTTTCCTTCCGCAATGCCCTCACCAACTTTTGGTAAGCGAACAATATACGTAGAACTTTCGGGTTTTAAATCTTTCATTGCCTCACCTTCTCTCATTTTTGGTTTTTCCTTATTAGGAGCTTTTAGATTATTATCATTGGGAGATTCAATTTCTGCCAAAACATCCCCAACCTGAACCGTAGTTCCAGCATCGAAGAATATTTTGCGAATTGTCCCTTTTATCGGTGATGGAACTTCTTGTGTAAGTTTATCGTTTTGGATTTCAACTAACGGTGTATCTTCTTGGACAGAATCACCGACTGCTACTTCCCATTTAACTATTTTACCTTCTGAAATCCCCTCTCCAATTGCAGGCATTTTAAATTCATAAGCCATTTAATTTGCCTCCTTAATCAAAGTTGATTACTTCTTTTACTTTTTCAATGATCCTTTGTGCATCTGGCATCCATTCATTTTCAGCTAACATAAATGGATAAATACTATCTGGTGAACTTACACGACCTATTGGTGCTTTTAATGCTAAAATTCCACGTTTACGCTCTGCCATTTCAGCCATGATTACTGAAGCAACACCCGCTTGGCGTTGTGCTTCTTGTACGACCACTAAGCGACCTGTCTTTTCTACTGAAACTAAGATCGTTTCAACATCAATCGGTGATATCGTTCTTAAGTCAATGACTTCAACGGATATCCCTTCTTCTTGAAGTAATGTCGCAGCTTTAAGAGATTCATGAACCATGTAACCATACGTTACAATTGTTAAATCTGTTCCTTCTAAAACAACCTTAGCTTTCCCAAGAGGTACTGTGTAGTATTCTTCTGGTACTTCTTCTTTAAATGAGCGATATAATCTCATATGTTCAAGGAAGATTACAGGATCATTATCTTCAATCGATGCTAATAATAATCCTTTCGCATCGTATGGATTGCTTGGAATAACTACTTTTAGTCCTGGTACTTGTGCCATTAATCCTTCAAGACTATCTGAATGAGATTCTGGGGCATGCACACCACCACCAAATGGTGAACGTAGTGTGATTGGCATATTACGAGTACCACCAGTTCTAAATCGTGTACGTGCCATTTGACCTGCAATGGCATCCATTGTTTCATACATAAATCCAAAGAACTGAATCTCAGGAATTGGTCTATAGTTATCAAAGGCTAAACCAACTGCTAATCCACCAATCCCAGATTCTGCTAAAGGTGTATCAAAAACACGTTCTTCACCATATTTAGCTTGTAAACCTTGAGTCGCTCTAAATACACCACCATTTAAGCCAACATCTTGACCAAAAATTAGCGTGTTATCGTGTTTTTCAAGAGCATTATCGAGTGCATTGGTAATTGCTTGTATCATTGTTAATTGTGCCATGAGTTAATTACCCTCCTTATTTTTATAATACTCAATTTGTTCTTTTAGTATTTCTGTTGGCTCTTCAAACATAATTTCTAAGAATTGAGAAACTTTTTGCTTAGGAGCATTGTCAGATTTTTTAACTTCTTCAAGGATTTCTTTGTCAAATTGCTTGATTAGATCTTCCTCATCGTCTTTATTCCATAGTCCTTTTTCAGTTAAGTAAATACGTGTGCGAGTTAAAGGATCTTTTGCACTCCATTCAGCAAAACTCGCTTCTTCACGATAAATTTTAGGATCATCCCCTGACATTGAGTGAGGTTGAAATCTTGAAGTATAGGTCTCAATTAAAACTGGCCCATTACCATCAAGTGCCCATTCTCGAGCTGCTTTTGCGACAGCATAAACAGCCAATGGATCCATTCCATCGACAAGTATTCCAGGAATTCCTGCAGCTGCTGCTTTTTGTGCTAATGTATTGGCAGCTGTTTGTTTACGCCATGGTGTAGAAATTGCATATTGATTATTTTGAATGAAGAATACAACTGGAGCTTTAAATGCACCAGCAAAGTTTACTCCTTCATAGAAATCGCCTTGAGATGAACCTCCATCCCCGGTATAAGTAAATACGACTTGTTTTGCACCACGCTTTTTCATACCAAGACCAACACCAGCGGCCTGAGTAATTTGTGCTCCAATAATAACTTGAGGAATAACACCTTTTAGCCCTTCAGGGTATTGGCCTCCTTCAATATGTCCTCTACTCCATAAGAAAGCCTTGTGTAGTGGTAATCCATGTTTTACAAGTTGAGGGAAGTCGCGATATCCTGGAAGTAAAAAGTCGTTTTTGTCAAATGCAAGATAACTTGCTAATTGACTAGCTTCTTGACCAGCGGTTGGTCCAAAGAAACCTAAACGTCCTTGACGTGCTAAAATGATGCATCGATCATTGACGGCACGTGACCATAACATATCTTTAAACAATTGAACAAGTTGTTCATCACTTAAATCAGGAACTAAATCACTGTTGACGATTTTTCCCTCTTCATTGAGGATCTGAATCATCTTATAGTTTTCTTCAACGGATTGAAGATGAGCCGCAAAGTCAAATTTCTTCTTATCAATCATAATTAATACCTAATCCTTTCATTTTTATTTTTTGAATCCATCAATATCACTTCGAACACTTGGTCTAATCAAACATTAATGATAGTAGTTCATCTTTTGTGATTTCACCAAAGTATTCATGTAAATCATAATCATTTAATATATGATCAATGTCTGATCGAACAAAGCGGATATTCTTTAATCTCTCTTCAATATCACTCACATCTTTCAAACCTGTGTAATCTTTTATAAAACTAATCGTCTGAATATGTCCATGCTCAACATCTGCTTTAATCTCAAGAATTCCACTTTTGACGCTTTTTTTATTCACAACACTAAACAGAGGAGACTCTCCATATATCCAATCCCACGTTGCAAATCGATTGATTGCTTCAAACTCAATCATTGATAATTCCGCCTCATTCAAAACAATTTCTTTATCTAATCCTTTATTGGACAGAAAAAAATGGAGTGAGTTGTAAAAGTCGGAAATATTAGCGCTTTCATGTAAATGTTCCTTAATATTCGTAACATTTGAGCGAACCGATTTCACAGCAATAGAATTATATTTATTAGGATTGACATGTAATGCTTGTCTCAAATCCTCAAGTTTCACATCATATAAAAGTGTTCCATGATACATTAACTTCTTATTGGCCATACGTTGAGCATTTCCAGAAATCTTAAAGCCATTAATTAATATATCATTTCTACTTGATGTTTCTGCTTGTACACCAAGTTTTTTCAGTGCGTCAATCACTGGTTGAACGAATTTCTTATAATTAACTTCCCCTGGATTATCGACATTGATAATGAAAGTAAAGTTCAAATTTCCTAAATCATGATAAACCGTTCCACCTCCTGAAACACGTCGAGCAACTTTAATATTATGATTATCTATAAAGGCTTGATTGATCTCTTCAAAGGTATTTTGATTTTTACCAACAATAACAGAAGGTTCATTTCGCCATAAGTAGAAGAAATCTTCATCTATATTAATATGCTTGAAAGCATACTCGTCAAAAGCTAGGTTGAAGTAGGGATTTGTCGATTTGTTAATCAAATAGCGCATTCCATGTTTCTCCTTCTTATTTATCGTATGCTTTGACTTATGAAAGGTCAACCGATATGATTTTACATAATTTTCAAAAAGATTGTAAAATGATACAAATCATAGGAAATGATTGAATCTAGAAAGTGTAATAGGTGCTTAACATGTCTTTTATTAAATGAAAATGGCATGTTGTAGATTATTCCAGTCATACAATACTGATACTACAGAATAACTAAGATGTATAAGGCCATATTGAACGATTTTCTAGTCCTTTAGTCTAATTCATCATATAATGAGTAATATAATGTTTAAAAACTTAGTAATGATTTGAAAATCATCATTGTACATTAATTTGGTGTTGGTTTATCTTAAGTTAAGAAGTTATGATTACTTCAAAGGAGTATATATGGAAGAGCTGCAAAACTGTATTCATTGTGCATGTGTAAGTGAAAGTAAAGAAAACTGTGTTTCTCGTGTTCCAATTTTTAGTCATTTAGATGCAAAAATACAACACATAGTACATCATAAAGTTCGTTCCATGACATATAAAAAAGGAGAAAGCATTTATGAAGCCAATGAGTTCAGTGATGGTCTCATCATTGTGAATTCAGGTTGTATACGCGTGGATCGTCTTTCGGAAAATGGAAAACAACATTTGATTCGCATACTTAATCCTGGAGATTTCACAGGCGAGATGGCTTTGTTTAAAGAAACTAAACATGAAGACTATGCAACAGCAATGAAAGATACTGTTATATGTAAAATAAAACGAGAAGACCTTCAAGAACTCATGAATCAATACCCGCTAATAGCTTTAAAGATGTTATCAACCTTTGCACAACGTCTTGAAGAAGTTGAGAAAAATAATGCTAGACTTGTAAATGAAAGCGTGGATAGAAGAATTAGTCTATTCTTAATTGAATCGATGGATGATAATCATCATGTGCAATTAAAAATGAGTAAAAAAGACCTTGCTTCATACCTAGGAACAACCCCTGAAACACTAAGCCGAACATTGTTTGAATTTGAAGATGCCTTCCTTATCAAACAGCATTCAAATCGACATATTGAAATTCTTAATGTCGAAGCATTATCAACACAATAATTAAAACTTGATTTACATCAAGGAAATGATTGAGTAATCAACTTATACTAAACTCATAAGAAACCTATGATAGGTTGGAGGTTAGATATGATAAATCAACATTTCCTTGATGTTTTTAATTCCAATATAAAGCGATTAAGACAGATTGTACCCGTAGTTGCACGTGTTCATGGTGAACACCATCCTGAGTTTT
Organism: Erysipelothrix sp.; assembly: GCA_018335655.1. Classification (GTDB taxonomy): domain Bacteria; phylum Bacillota_I; class Bacilli_A; order Erysipelotrichales; family Erysipelotrichaceae; genus UBA6182. The sequence goes on along the minus strand of JAGXRX010000028.1, from coordinate 43,261 downwards.
ATAAAGTAAAAGCCCTATTTGATGAACTTGATCACCATTACTCCTTGAACAAAGACGTCAACTTAATTGATATTTTTACTTCTTTAAAACTAGTAAGTAATAACTATCAAATCCCCGATGATGTTTGTGAAACGTACGAAGCGGTGTATGTCATGTTAAGTCAACTCGATGAAGCTTATGGTAGTCAAAGTGAGTAAGTTTCAATTTCACATATCAAAAAAAAAGAACATAATCACTTTATTTAGCGGATTGCTTATCGCTATGGCTTATGTTTCTTTATTCATTTTTAAAAACACTACCCTCTTTACATGGTCTTTAATCATTGCATCAATCATAGGAGTGATTCCTATTGCGATACAAGCGATACAATCATTAAAGGTTAAAGTAGTCAGTATCGATGTTTTAGTAAGCATTGCGGTTATTGCTGCCTTTCTTATTCAAGAATATCAAGAATCTGCGATTGTTACTTTCTTGTTTCTATTTGGTTCATACCTAGAAGCTAAGACCCTCAACTACACACGAAAAGCTATAAGAAGCTTACTTGATTTAGCTCCTTCAACGGCATTAAGAATCAATGATGACCAGACTTTAGAAGAAGTAAACATCGATGAAATTGAAATAGGTAATCATTGTTTAGTGAGAACAGGTTCTAGTATCCCTGTAGATGGACAAGTTTTGAGCGGTGAAGGAGTAGTTAACGAAGCTTCCATTACTGGTGAATCCATCCCATTATCCAAGCAATTTAATGATTGGGTTTATGCGGGAACAATTCTTGAGAATGGGACAATCACCATTGAAGCACAACGTGTTGGTGATGAGACAACTTTTGGTAAAATCATTGAACTGGTGGAAGAAGCACAGGATTCTAAAACAACGACACAACGCTTTATAGATCGCTTCTCAAGAGTGTACACTCCCTTTGTATTAGTTTTAGCAATACTTGTTTGGTTATTTACCCAAGATATAGAAACAGCCATCATTATTCTAGTCTTAGGCTGTCCTGGGGCACTCGTTATTGGAGTTCCTGTTTCTGCAGTGGCAGGTATTGGTAATGGAGCAAAATACGGGGTACTATTTAAAGGAAGTGAAGTCATTCAATCATTAAGTAAAGTGAATACAATCGTGTTTGATAAGACAGGAACTCTCACACTTGGTCATCCTCAAGTGATTGAATCTTACTATTATATTGATGAACACCACGATCTCAAATCCATGATCATGTCAATTGAGAGAGAATCTAATCATCCTTTGGCTCAAGCCATTGTCACGTATTTAGATAACTCACTTCTTACTTCAGTTTTAAACACACATGTATTTCAGGGTGAAGGGCTGCAAGCTACAACAAGCAAAGGCACACTCCTTATTGGTAATCAATCTCTTATGAAGCGATTTGAAGTGATGATATCAACTCATCAGAATCAACACATTGAAGCACTTCTAACTCAAGGTGCATCAATCGTCTTGGTAGCCAAAGATCAACAACTACTAGCATTATTTGGGATTGAAGATCCAGTTCGACAATCCGCTTATGAAGATCTTAAAAAACTTAAGTTATTAGGTGTGAAAGAACTTATACTTCTCTCTGGTGATCATGAGTTAAGTGTAAAACATGTCGCAGCTCAACTTGAATTAACTCAAGCTCATGCACATTTACTTCCCCAAGATAAAGCAATGCTTATTAAGCAATATCAAAATGAAGGTAAGACCGTAGCATTTGTGGGAGATGGGATCAATGATAGTCCTTCAATTGCTTTAGCGGACATTGGTATTGCGATGGGAAGTGGAACAGATGTTGCTATTGAAACATCCGATGTAGTCTTAATGAAATCAGACTTTAAACACTTAGTGCATGCAATTGGATTAAGTAAAGCAATGATGAACAACATGAGACAAAATATTATTATTGCGATTGGAGTCGTTGTATTCCTCATAGCTAACGTTTTCTTAAGTGAATGGATGAACATGTCGATTGGAATGCTTGTCCATGAACTTAGTATTCTGATTGTAATCGTGAATGGGATGAGATTACTACAATACAAAAAAGGAGAAAAACAATGAAAAAAGCAGTACTACAACTTGAAACCTTAGTATGTCCTTCATGTTCAATGAAGATTGAAGGTGCCCTTAAATCATTACAAGGTGTTGATAAAGAAAGTATTTCAGTTTTGTTCAATGCTAGCAAAGTGAAATTGTCCTTCAATGATCAAGTTTTATCAATTGAAGCTGTTCACACAGCGATTAATAAAGTTGGATTTGAAGTCTTGAAATCAAACGTAAAAGATTAATACCTACTTTAGATTGATGTTTGCGGTGCAAACAAGATTTTATGGCAAATATTAAAACAAGAAAAAATGAACCCAAAACTTGATAACCAAGAAAGGGTTCATTTTACTTGTGTTACTACCCTCAAACGAATCCATCACAAGACAAAAAAAGGATTACTTGCATCGTAATCCTCATTTTAGGTTGTATTAAGACTTATTCTCTAATAAGTCAGTGCATACATTCACACGCGTACTAAATAGAAAACTAATCTTGTATCTCATCAACAACACTGGTTAAACCTCCAAACAGTGCATTAATAAGTTCATCATTTAAATCAATCTTCCACTCTCCGTCCACTTCATTTAATTCAATGTCAACTTCAGTTGTGATCATTTCATTGTCTTCTTTGGACAATAATTCTATGAGTAAATCTTCCATTTGTTTTTGCATTTCTTCTTCATCAACTTCAGTTTCACCAATTTGCTCAAAAGCTAAAATCAGTGCTTGAGTAATGAAATCTTTCATGATAACTGCCATATTAATGTTTGTGATTTTTGTTTCAACAGTTGCTACTTTATCATTGGTATTGACGTTGATAATTTCATAAGTAAGGTTTTTTGTCATTAAAGCAAAAATCTCAGCATTTTCAACATCAAAATCTTGTCCAAAAACATCATTTTCATCTGATATTTCATCAGCATTAAAATACTTTTGTATTTGAATCAAGTCGAGGTTCTTAATTGCAGATATCCCCTTCTCAACAACCTCTTTTGGTGTTTCTTTTGAGCTACAAGCTACTAATGTAAATATTAATAGAGTACTAATAAACAATAGAATGATTTTTTTCATATTTAATCCTTTCAAGATATTAATGTTGTCATCATAACATAGAATGGTTACAGCACCAAATTGGATAATGACTACTTCAATCAAAAATAAAATCTACTATAGAAGTAGATTTTGAAAATAGAGTTTCGAAAATATTAATAATCAATGCCAACTGCAACTACATTCTCGATTGAATCAGAACTACAAGGTGTTACACCATAAACCATATTACATGCTTCACATTGTGCTTCATGGGTTGTCATCATAAAAACATGACTACATGAGCATTCAATTTCAAAAGCCTTAGGCAATTCTAAAAAAGACACCCCTTTTCTTCTGATTTTATCCACTACATTCATAGTATTATCACATCCACATGGTTGTGTCATAAATTCTCCTTTTTATTGTTTCAATTTGGGTTTATATATTCTTGTATAATGTGAAATTGAATGTATTTGAAATACGTTCTAAATCTACAATATCAATTCCTCTTAACATCAATCCTTTTTCTAACGTCATGATTTTTCCCATGGTATTAAGCATGTTAGAATCAACAAGTTTTGTAAATCCTGCTTCTATCATTACTGCTTTAAACCCCGGATACGCATTTATAATATCATAAACACTTTGTTGAACATCAATGTAAATCATTGTGATCCCTCAATTCTTTGTTTATAAACATGATTGTTTTTATTTATAGACATTTCTTGCCTAATACATTGAGAGTTATCGATTATGGTTACAAAGTAGTGAAAATACCAATACTTAACAATGACTAAACCTATCAGCATCCCTCGAAGCATTGCATGATCAACCATAATGAAACTAATAAGTACAACTAGATCTGACCATAACATGAGAACTCTTTTATGCTTTCTTGTCATGCTATTTCGCTCATGAATTGATTGCAAGTACTTTGTATAGAAACTAGTTTGAGTAAACCATGTGTAAAACCGTTTTGAGCCTTTACTGTAAGCAATTAATGTAATAAGTAAGAAAGGTGTGGTCGGTAACCCAGGTAAGATGATTCCAATAAAACCAAGTATTCCACTAATCGTTCCTATCACCATCCAAATGGATTTCTTAACGATAGTCTTCAAGTAATCGCTTTTCGCTTTCTAAAGCTTTAATTGGTCCTATATCCTGGGTCATCTCTAAGGTCCCTAAGTACTTACCTTGTTGATCTCTTACTGCAAAATATCGGATGTGGACAAACTTATCTTTAAGTTTAATCCAAAATGCTTCTTCATCTTTCACACCTTTTTTAAATCGATCAATGATGGTTTCAACGATATCTACACTTTTTGGAGGGTGGCAATTATGAACATGACGACCAAGAATGGTGACTGGACGCTCAAATACACGCTCTTTACCATTTGAGAAGTATCTTACATGTCCTGTGTCATCAACAAATGTCATATCAAGTGGAAGTGTATTAATCATTGCTTCCAAAACATGGATATCTAAACTTCCAGTTTTAAATCGGACATGATTATTTTCCAACACTACATGCTTTTCCTCTTCTTCTTTTACTACTAAGAAATGCTGTTGTGGAGTTTCAAGGAAATATCCTATTTCGTCACTGGACTGTGCAATGTCAATAAAGTTTAATAAATTGAGCTGTTCTTTTAATAAAGGAATCAAGATTTGATTTTCTTTAAAAATCATCTCTCTTACTTGTTTCAATGTATGCACAATACTCTCTTGTATTGTTTCTAGATTGATATCTTTCTCATTTAAGAGACTTAAAGTTTGCTTAATGAGTGCTCGAATGGAATCATCAACACCCCACATGACTTGAGGAGGTGTTGTAATACCCTTCTTTTCTAGGAAAGGAAAAAACAAATGTTCTTTTCGTTTATAGTGCTTATCAATTTCGGCAAGACGATCAAACCCAATACGGAGCATCATAACATTATGGGCATTAAACGCATTGATATAAGGTTCAATTTCTTCACTAATAAGTTTTTCTATGTGATCGTTTTCTTCTTCTAATACTCTTAATGGATGTCCAGATAATAGTTTATTGTCTCCTAAGTGAAGCGTATTTACATTCACACCCATAACGCTTGCATGAATATCACACAATTTTTCAATCTCTTTGACAGACAATCCATCTTCAACTAAAGCATGTTCTATTTCAACAATTTCTTTCGTGGTGACGGTTCCAAAATCCTTTTGAAACTCAGCTTTTACGATTTCTGAGTCAACTCCTTCATGAAGTTTCTTAATTAATACTTTTAATGCTTCTTGTCTTTCTTTACTATGATTATTAATGAGTTCACTCATGTTATGACTCCTTTTGTGCGTTTACGCTTGTTTTACTAATCATAGTTTAATATACTTAACTTGAAATTGATGTTGCAATTGCAACATAAGGAGATTATTTATGATCCACATCTTAAGAAAATGCTCGCTTTTTGCTGGATTATCACCCCAAGAGCTTGATCACTTCATAGCATGTAAGAAACCTGTTGTTAAAACTTATTACTCACGAGACATCATTTTTGCAGAAGACAGTTATATTAAAGAGATTGGTGTAATTATAACTGGAGAAGCATTAATATCTAAAACAGATTTCTATGGAAACGAGAATATAATCCTGCATCTTAAAGAAGCAGATTCCTTTGGGGAAGCAATTGCACTTGCTCAGCATGAACCAAGTCGTGTTAATGTGATTGCTAAAACACAAACTGTCATTGCTTTTTTTGATATCAGTCAATTCATTACAGGTTGTCAGATGTTTTGCAGCTATCATCAAAAAATTAATGAGAACCTCTTACAAGTCCTTGCTAAAAAACTTATTGAACTTCATAAAAAAGTGGATACTTTATCAAAACGATCCATTCGTGACAAACTTTTAGAGTATTTGAATTATTGCCCAAAAGTAGAAAGCAATATTGCTTTGATTCCTTTCTCAAGACAAGAATTGGCAAACTACCTTAACGTTGATAGAAGTGCACTTGCAAGGGAAATGAAATCGATGATTGATGATGAAATCATAAAGGTAGAAGGTAAAAGAATAATTTTTTTAAACTTGTAATATATTAATGTGACGTAACTGAGATAATTTAGATTGGCATTCAGAAATATCATATAAAAAAATCTACGTAATAAGTAGATTTTCTTTGTTTAGAATCCTCTTGTTTGACCTTTATATGGAGGTTGTTTTTGAGTCATATATTCCTCAATCCCAGGTCCTTTTAACTGCTTTAGACGCCATAATCCATAGATATAACTAAACAATAAAATGAAAATTGTAAATGGTAGCCCTAATAAAATATTCACCCAGAATAACTCAACAACACTTTCTTGAGTATATAAATAGATCTGCAGTAATGTTCTCATTAGTATTAACAGTAACCACATCCATGTCACTTCACGATAGGCTGGTTTAATATCATCTCGCCAAAACCATTGCAGTGACCACCCTCTTGTAAGATGTGATGCTAAAGCGGCCATTGGTCGACCTATGACTATTGAAATAAAGATAGCAGTGATAAATACAACATTGGAGATAATTCCAGGTAGAAAAAAGTTCGTAGCATTATTCGCTAAAAAGGCAAATCCTCCAGCCATTGCTACCCCAAACCATCCTGTGATTGCATAAAAGATTTTTTGCTTCTTCGATATGCGATATATCCCTAATATAGTAGCTACCCCTAACGCTCCAATAATGGCATAGTTTAAGGATAGTAAATTATTAAGCAAGACAAAAAGTAATGGTGGAAGTATTGCGTCTAATGTTTTTCCACTCATTACACTAGTAAGTTCTTCAAGTAATTCTTTGTTTTTTGATACTTTCATTGTTTTAATAAAGATTTTCTACTTCCCATAAAGAAAGTTGCCCAATCACCTTTTGATTGCACAGCAACAACAAACACATACACAGCACCTGCAAAAAAGCCAAGAATCATCATAGCAGCTACCCATAGAATTGTAAGTAGTAGGCTACTTTCTCTAAAGATAATCCATAGAGAAAATAAAACAAATCCTGTGTAGAGATCGACAAGTGATACAATTCCCCATGGGTTTTCCAAAATAAGTGCACCATCAGCTGCAAAGTCACCAACACCAAATCCATATAACAGAGCACCTGTCATCGCAATTATTCCTAAAAAACTAACAATTTTTACAGTTTTCATCATAGATTTAACCTCAACTTTTTTAGATTATAGCACAAGTAGTTAATAAACTTAACTAAAGTGATACAACATAAATGGCCAAGCTAATATTGAGAAATTGGTACAAACAGATGAATGAATGTCTTAAGAGATTAATCCATTATGAGCACATCTTTGTGTGGGTCCTTGAAAACAAGAATAGACCAAGAGAATCGTATATCAATACCAGATATAATATTGATGGTGAGTCTAAAGTAATTAAGGTTCTACAAGACTATTAACTACATGAATTAGGAATGACTTACAAAAAACTTTGAAGCCTAAGTAATATTTTGTAACCATGAAAATACTATTTATTGAAGTGTTCATCTACATTATTATAAAATGATACTATATAATCCATTTAAGCAAATACTGTCGTTAATTATTGAAGTAGATATGTTTTAGACATTTCGAATTGATATTCCATTGCATCTTTTAAAAACCTACACAAAGGAGAATGTAGAAATGAAGAACTGGAAACTTTTATATGGCGTCTTGTTTGGATTAGTATTAAGTTCATGTGCACCAATTGTAGATGAACCATGTGAAGATGTTGAAGAATGTCCTACATGTGAAGTTTGCGAAGTCTGTGAAGTATGCCCAGTTAATCCATTCCCTGAGGGATTAGTCTTACCTCAGATCTATATTCAAGGAAAACTATTCTGGACAAATAGTGATTTAGAATCTTTAAATGATAATGTAATAGAACCAATTATTGAATACTATGAAGAAGAAGGACACACTGTCGTTTCTATAACAATCACAACCGATGACTTAAGTGCTGCTTCAATAAACACGATTATTGTGGAAGTAATGATATCTGATAATGATGGAAATCAAGACCCACTATACATGGGTGTGCTCATTGAAAAAGTCGATGGTGAGTTTCCATTATGGGAACAAGAAAGCATAGGACCTTAGATTATTCAATAATAAAAGTTATAGATTAACATAATTAATGTATACTAAAAGAAAAAGGTAGGTAAAAAAATGAATCCATTTCATGAACACTATGTATTATCCAACCAAGTCAAGATTCCAAAGATTGGACTTGGAACTTGGCAAATATCTAATGAAGACGTTTATCAAGTAACACTTGATGCTTTTAGTGCTGGATATCGTCATATTGATTCAGCACAAGGATATCAAAACGAGAAAGGTGTAGGTCTCGCACTAAAAGATAGTGGACTCAATCGTGATGAAGTCTTTATTACAACAAAGCTTCCTTCTCACATCAAAGGTTATCAAGAAACTCTAGACTCCTTTGAACAATCCATGAAGGATCTTCAACTTGAAGTACTTGATCTTTATTTAATCCATGCTCCATGGCCTTGGAATGAGATTGGCAAAGACTGTACACAAGGAAACATTGAATCCTTTAAAGCAATGATTGATTTATACAAACAAGGACGAATTCGCTCAATAGGAGTTAGTAACTTTTCAGTTAAAGATCTTAAAGCCATAATTGATGCAACTGGATTTGTTCCACATGTTAATCAAATACGATTCTATGTGAGTGACACTCAAGAAGAAATTGTTAAATTCTGTCAGGAACATAATATTCTTGTCGAGGCTTATTCCCCACTAGCAACAGGACGTATTCTTGATAATCCTCAATTGAAAAAGATAGCACTTGATAAGGGAGTAACGATTGCACAACTCTGCATTCGCTATTGTCTTGATAAAGGAACACTGCCATTACCAAAGACTACTAAGCACTTTCGTATGGTTGAGAATGCTCAAGTTGACTTTGAGTTAAGTCCTGAAGATATAAGATTATTAGATGAAATGAAGTTGAAATAATTACAAGTTATAAATAGTTTACTATTTCAGGAATTTCAATATCCTTCACAAAGAACAATAATGAATTGTTTCAATTAATAAGCCCTGGTTCATCTAGAACCAGGGCTTTGTTATCCTACTATATATAATAATTACTCTTTAGGTACCCATGCTAATGCAACTAGAGGAATAGTAATGTTGTTACTTGTTGCTCTAATTTCAACTTCTTCAAGTTGTTCAAAACTTACATCAAAGTCTTCAGAAATCTTCATCACTTGGTTTTCTAAATCTAAACTTAGTGTATTAAGTTGTTCTTGAACAGATTGAAGAGTTTCTTGTGCTTGGCCAATGCCTTGCCCACTCTTTAATGCTTTTGATGTGCTCTTCACTGCTGAACCCACTCGTGATACTGAAGTTGCACTGACAGTTTTACGTCCATACAATGCTGCAAAGATAGCAGTCCCTGCTGATACAAAGGCATCCATCTTCTTCTGATTGGATAATGCACTTTGTTTTTCAACAGCTTGTTGAGCTCTTCTTAAACGATCTTCAAGTGTGCTTATTCGAGTTGCATATTTCTTCTTTAAAACTTCAATGGCTTCATCTCGTGCTTCATGCGCTGCATGTTGCAAGCGAATCTTAAAGTCTCTTTCATCTTCATTTACTTGAGATAATAATTTAAGTTTAGGACTATACACTAGTTTTAGTCCTACATTAGTTCGAACAAATTGATTTAAAGACTTTGTCCAAAGATCATAGTTTTTCACATTCGCAGCAGGTTGAGGATATGGTGCAAACTCAGCATTATCAGGAGCTTGTTGACTTACATCTTTAAGTGAAAGATCAAGACGCTGTGCTTCACTCCAATCGACACTTACTACACCATCATCAATTGGTGCTAAGAAGACATAGTTTTGTGATAAAGACACCTTATGTTTAGCACTTTGATAGAATACATCACTCACTCCAATGAGCGCAGGTTGGTAAAGTGTTTTAGAATTACCATAAGAATTCACAGGTAAGTACACTTGAGGGATTTGAGGCGATAATAATGGTTGAGATTGATTGGATTGAACTGATGAACTAAATGATGTGTGAGTTGGTCTAGAAGTTGATTGTGAACTTGACTTAAAGCTTCCTGATTGAGGTAATGACGCAATCTGATCACGTGTCATTGGACCTGCAAGATAAGATAATACCCATCGGGTTGAGAAAATCACTGGATTTGACTCATGTACGCTATGTAGATAGAACTGTCTTTGACTTAAACCAGATATTATTTGTTCAGTCTTTTTGCGATCAAAAGGTTTGTCTGAAGCTAATCCTTCTAGTCCTGCTAATAATCGCTCTTTATCACGTTCTGTTTGCAAGCGTCCAATAAACCAAGTTCCTGCATTAGATAATGCTTTGTAGTCTAGGTCAACTGGGTTTTGAGTGGATAGAACAAGACCTAAACCATATGCGCGTGCTTGTTTAAGGAGTGTAAGTAGTGGCATCTTTGAAGGTGGATTTGCTACAGGTGGTAAGAAACCAAACAACTCATCCATGTAAAGTATCGCTCTAAGACTTCCAGTACCTGGTTGACTTCTCATCCAAGAAATAATGTCATTAAGTAACATGGTCACAAAGAACATACGCTCATCATCTGATAAATGAGATATTGAGAATACAGAAACACATGGTTTACCTTGTTCATTATATAAAAAGCGATTTACATCAAGGGGAACCCCTTCAAGCCATGCTTTAAAACTTGGAGATGCTAATACATTATTAAGCATCATGGCTAAGCTTGTGCGATCTTTACTTGGGAAAAAGCTTTCAATATCAAGGACACCGACTTGTTTCATAGGTGGATTTTGAATAGCCATAATAATCTCAGTAAGATTAATGTTATTACCTTGCTTCCATGCATGATCAATAATATGAGAAAGCAAAATATGTTCACGACTTGTAAATGTATTTCCGCTTATTCCAATTAAAGCAAGCAGTGAGGTTGTTGTAACATCTAAGCGATCACGATATGCATCAAAGTCATTTATGATAGCTTGTGATGGAGCGTTGAATGATTTAAGTACAGATACACCAATACCTGAAGAACTTCCTGGTGTATAAACTAAGACATCCGCTGAATCTTTGAACTTTTGAATGCGCTGACCATCTTGTCCCCAACTTGCCAAACCTTTTGTCCATAAATCAGCTTGTGCTTGCGCAAAGTCATCAGCAGTTAAACCTTTATTAGTTGCTTCACTCACATTGACCCAAGGAAGAAAGTCTTCCTTGCGAAGCTGAGGAAATGTTAAGGCTAGATTTCCTAAGTCTCCTTTAGGATCAATGGCTATGACTGGAATATTATCAAGAGCAGCTTCTTCAATCATGCCTACCCCTAAACCTGTTTTACCACTTCCTGTCATCCCAATAATCATTGCATGAGTCGTTAGATCCTTTGACTTATATAAAACCAAATCTTCACTTTGCTTTTTTGAATCAATATCATATTCTTTCCCTAAGTAGAACACTCCCATTTTCTCAAAATCGTGCATCATGTGGCCTCCGTGATTAATGTATGACTGATGTTCGTTAGTTTAATATTACATGATTACTAATAAAAATAACACTATAACAAATAGTGTTAAGAAGAAATGTTGCTTTGGATAGTGAGTAATTAAGAATGCATCTTAAATCATTTCATAATATAATCCCATTATGAGAAATATTAACAGTTTAGTTTTACATTATTCTACGTACCGAAGTAACTTTTATGAGGTTGATTGTTAAATAGTTCATTGCTTGAGATTGATTTTAAAGATAATTATAATAATTATTAGAATATTTATTGTACATTAAATTAGTATAATAATTTGACAAATGATTATAATAAGCGTATAGTGAGGTTAACAAAGAAATCGAGGAAACAAAATGAAGATCCCAAAAAAGGCAATTGTGTCAAATTCAGACATTATTAAAAACTATAAGACACAACGTGACAGAGCTGAAGAGATTGGGAAATTATTCGTCTTCAAGAACAACCAACCAGATGCTGTTCTATTCTCTATTACCGAGTTTGAAAGAGTCGCAGAACTCCTTGAATGCATTGAACATATGAACGAGACTGAGATTAAAACAATTCTAACATTGATCAAGAATCATAAGAATTAAATCTCACTCAATCTTGTAAAACATTAACAATAACGAATCTGCACTTTCACGTATGTATTACTTTGTGTATTGGATACAAAGAAAGAAGGTTCTCAAAATGAAAACCAGTTCAAAATTATATTTCGCCTTAGGTTCTCTAACAACGTTAGGTACCATCACACTCGCATACTATATTCTAAAAGATTCAGACAAAACACCTAAACAGTTACTTGACGAAGGTCATAAGATCATCAAGAATACTGCTAGAAAAGGTGACCAGTTCTTTGAAAACACTATTGATTCAATCAAAAAAGAAACAAAGTCCCTACTTAAAGATACATCCAACGCTATTTAACTTAAACTTGAAAATCAAGTTTAAAAGGTACTCATAAGGAGGACAACATGAATAACTATAACAAAAAATCCGAAAATATTAACACAAGTACTCAATCCCAACAATCTTTGATTCGCAGAATACTAATTGTGGCATTTGGTCTACTTGAAACAATGTTAGGGTTTAGATTCGTATTTAAAATAGCAGGAGCAAATCCTGCAAATGCGCTTATTAAAATGCTTTATGATATCACTGAACCTATTGTTGGGGTATTTGCTAACATCTTTACACCAGCTACAAACAATGGTTTAGAAACAACTTCTGTGTTTGAACCAGGAACATTAATTGCGATGGTGGTAATTGCGTTATTAGCAATTGCAGTCACAAAGTTAATGCCACAAGAAACACTTGTTCAAAGAAATACAACAGAACATATTAATAATACAAATACTGACTATAATAGAAACACAAGTAATCAACATACTAACAATAATGATCATGGTAACAACACTGATCATGTCAATAATACTGATAATACCAGTAATACTGATCCATACAAATCAAATACAAATATCAATAATGATGAAAATAAAGGGGATTTAAAATAATGTTATATACAATTGCACTCATTCTACTCGTACTATGGATTTTCGGAGTAGTATCCTCTGCAACTATGGGTGGGTTTATCCATATATTGCTCGTCATTGCTATCGTTATCATCTTACTTAGATTGATTCAAGGAAGAAAAGTTCTTTAAAGAACTGAGAAAAGAGAAAATATGAAAATCACTAAAAACTTAGGTTTCTTACTATTAGGAATTTGGTTAATTGTTACAGGATTAGTACAAGTAATGGATATTCCTATCCCTGAAATTGGAATGATTCTATCTATCTTAGCGATTGCTGCTGGAGCGATGATTGTTTTAAACAAATAGTCTTCAAGCATTGATTGTGTTTAACACAGTCTAATCTTGAATTAGCTTAGGCAACACAATTTAAACAAAGTAAGAAACACCTGTTCGTAATCTATGAGCAGGTGTTTTCTTTTGGTCACTATGCTTATTGATCACAGAATGTGTCATGGTGGATAATTTGCTTTGGAGTATATATACTTGTGTTAAGTAAAAGATTATTAAATAAGAATGAAAGGAGTATTGGAACTATGATTAAATCACTAATATTGATGCTTGCACTATCATTGTTTTTATTTGCATGCGCTCCCACTATTCAAGAACCAATCGATGATAATATTGATGATGATATCGAAGAGCCTATTGATGAAGAATCTAAAAAACCTGAAATTGTGTTTGTTGATCCGGTAGAAACCAATCAACCAAATACTAGTTATTTACCAGCCTTTGAAGGACAAACACGAGTGTCAGGAGTAAAGACTACGTCCCCCTTCACAAAATCAGTGCTAACTACTCTGCTTAAAGAACCATGGGGTATTGATGTCTTACCTAATGGTGATTTAGTGGTCACTGAAAAGTCTGGAAGTTTAAGGATTGTTAAAAGTGATGGAACTATTGGACCAGCCATTAAAGGTTTTCCTGCCATTAACTCAAATGGACAAGGTGGACTTCTAGATGTCAGTGTGAGTCCCCAGTTCACGCAAGATCGTATGCTTTACTTTACCCTCTCACTTCGATCTTCTCAAGGCTCACTCACCGGTGTGGGTAAAGCCAAACTATCAAGTGATCAAAGTTCTTTAAGTGATTTTCAAGTTATTTATCAAGCTACTCCATACTTTAATGGTGTTGGACACTATGGAAGTCGCATCGTATTTGATAAAGAAGGCACCTTATTTATTTCAACAGGAGATCGTCAAAGTTTACAAACACGCATGAATTCTCAATCTCTGAATAATGGACATGGTAAGATACTACGAATCAATGTTGATGGAACTCCTGCACAGGATAATCCATTCATTAATCAAGCTAATAGTCACTTACCAATTTATGCCTATGGTCTAAGAAATGTTCAAGGTCTTGCGATTGATCCTTTAACTGGAAGTTTGTGGGCAAGTGAAATGGGTCCTCAAGGTGGGGATGAAATCAATCTTATTGAATCATCTAAAAACTATGGTTGGCCAATTATTAGTTATGGAGAGGAATATACTGGAGCTCCAATTGGTGATGGTATTACTCAAAAAGAAGGTATGGAACAACCTGTTTACTATTGGGATCCTGCAGTTGCCCCAAGTGGAATGACGTTCTATTCTTCTAATGTTATTCCTGAGTGGGAGAACAATCTATTTGTCGCCATGTTAAGAGGGCAACACATTGCACGTTTAATCATTGAAGATAATCGTGTCATTGGGGAAGAGCGATTACTGAGTGATGAAGGACAGCGCTTTAGAGATGTAGCCATGGGACTTAATGGTGAGTTATATGCGATTACTGATCAAGGACGTCTATATAGAATAGGAAAATAGGAATAATACAAAAGAACCTAAATCTTGAAAAAGATAGTTAGGTTCTTTTTTTTCTTATTATTTATCACTTAACGAGACTGTATTATCCAAGGATTGTCTAACTCATGATTGAACTTTGATAAACTGATTAAGCTACACTCTACCATATCACTCACAGCTTGATCGGTATAAAAGGCAAAGTGATTAGTTATGATAACATTATCGATTTGCTTCAAGGTTGTGTAGTCATCCCAATCAAATAGTGTGGATTGTAAATCATGATGAAATTTTCCAAACTCCCCTTCTAAGACATCAAGTCCAGCACCACCAATATCATTATTCTTTAGGGCTTGTATTAAATCTTTAGTGTCAATAAGTTCTCCACGTGCTGTGTTTATAATGATTGCATTGTTTTTCATTATTTTAAATCTTGACTCATTCATAAAATGGAAGTTCTTATCATTGAGGGGTAAATGTAAACTAATAACATCTGATGTATTAAGTAAAGTATCCAAATCAACATAGTCAACAATATCCTCTAATGAGGTATTCACACATTCATCGTAGGCTAGTATCTTACAACCAAATCCTGTAAGGTTCTTAGCTAATGTTGCACCTATACGACCAGTACCAAGGATACCTACAGTTTGGTTTCTTAACTCAAATCCTTGTAGATTCTTAAGTGAGAAATTATTAACATGATTTCTTTTGAATGCTTCACCTACTTTTCGATTGACCATAAGTATCAACATCAATGCGAATTCAGCAACTGAATTGGGTGAATACCGAGCATTTGAAATGCTAACTCCTAGTTCCTTCGCAGCATTAAGATCTATATTGTCGTATCCTGTGCTTCGACTTGCTAAGAAATGAATTCCCATTTCTTTTAGTTTAGATAATACATCTATATTTACATCACAATAACCAAGGATAGATACCCCATCATGGCCTTGGGCAAGATGAACGTTTTCAATGGTTAGTCTTTGTGCTACAAATGTAACTTGGATATCTAATTCCTTTGCATACTGATGAAATGCTTTCATTTCATCAGCTCTTACTGCATACGCAATGACTTTCATACTCTTTCTCCCTAATTATCTTTTTATAGAATCATACCAATCTTTAGTTTCTTAATGGATGTTTATCATCAAACTTCACCCTACTATAATAATCTAATTTGAAGGGATATTGTAAGTAAATATTATGAGAAAAGGAAATAATTAAACTATTGTATAAACCATAAAGAAAATTCTTAATGATTTGCATTTAGCTTTAGTAAACTATTGCTCATTGATACAAATAATAGTCGAAATAAAATGATTGACACACCTCACTTATTCATTTAGTATTTTGATAATCAATAAAAAAGGAGAAGTTTATTGTGCAACAGAAAAGGAAGTTTGGTTTCTTAACAACCATTGCGATGATTGCAGGGATTGTTATTGGTTCAGGGATATTTTTTAAGACAGATGACATCTTATCAGCCGTTGGGGGTAATTTATTATTAAGTTCATTAGGATGGGTTTTAGGGGCAATTGGGATTATATTTGGTGGTCTTACAGTAGCTCAGTATGCTAAAAAAGAGGATACTGTAGGAGGTATTATTACTTATAGTGAAATGGCTTGGGGTAAAACAATGGGTTACCTAGCAGGTTGGTTTCAAGTTGTGTTTTACTATCCTGCTCTTGTCGCCATTATTGCTTGGGTTGCTGCAAGTTATATTCTAGTTCTATTTGGAGCGCCTGGTCCATTTTCTAGTGGCGAGTTCACATCATTTTCGTGGTTACTAACTGTTCTTTTAATGGTTGTGTTCTTCCTATTTAATAGCTTTGCAACAGTTTATGCTGGTAGATTTCAATCTTTTGCATTAATCATTAAAGTATCTGCACTTCTAGTGTTAGCATTTCTAGGACTAGTCTTTGGAAATCCAGTGACAGCTTTAAGAGCTGCCTCTACTGGTGGTAGTATGAGTGGCTTGTTTGTAGCATTAATCTCCATTGGTTTTGCCTATGATGGTTGGTTAGTAGCACCTTCTATTGCGCATGAGATTAAGAATCCAAAACGAAATCTTCCTCTCGCATTAGCAGTAGCACCAATCTTAATCATGCTTATCTATTTAGGATATACTATTGGTATTTCTTCACTGCTTGGTGTTGATCAAGTCATGGGACTTGGAAATGCTGCAGTGGGTGAAGTTGCAACACGTTTCTTTGGACCAATTGGACCAAAACTTGTGTTCACAGCCGTAGTTATTTCAATATTGGGCACATTTAATGGATTAATCTTAGGCTATATTCGCTTACCTTATGCACTTGCGGTTCGTGATGAAATCTTCATGAGTCAAAAATTAAGTGTTATTCATAAGAAATTTGATATTCCTTTAGCTTCAGCTTTACTTACATTTGTGATCAGTTTCGTTTGGCTTATCCTTCATTTCATGAGCACAAGTGGCGTTGTTACATATGGAATTATGTTGTTTGATGGACTTGAAATTGATGGATTACCAATTGTGTTAACGTATGTCTTCTATGTTACTCTTTATATCGGAGTAATGGTGAGAAAGAAAAAAGACAACCTCTCATTTATTAATGGGGTTGTGTTTCCTCTCTTAGCAACTCTAGGTGCCCTACTCGTCATCTATGGTGGGTTTACCGCTCCTAAGTTTAATGTCTACTTCGTGATATCACTTATTGGTATTGTGGCAGGATTACTTGTTAGACCAAAACAAAATACAAAGAAAGCATGAATCAATTGATTCATGCTTTTTTTCTCATCTTTTATCCTAAAGCAACATCTAGAAACATCATAATCGCAAACCCTATCATGACTCCTATCGTAGCAACATCAGTTTCTTGATCTTGTTGTGCCTCAGGAATGATTTCCTCAACGACAACATAAATCATTGCTCCTGCTGCAAATGATAATGCATAAGGTAGTATAGACTGCATTGATAAGACAAGTATTGCACCAATGACACCTGCAACGGGTTCTACAAGTGCAGATGATTGGCCATAAAGAAAGGCTTTAAATCGTCCCATCCCTTCACGTCGCAAAGGAATAGACACTGCAGCACCTTCTGGGAAGTTTTGTAAGCCAATCCCAATGGCTAAGGCAATTGCTCCAAGTAATGTTGCCCCTGGAAATCCTGACGCAACAGCCGCAAATGCGACCCCTACCGCAAGTCCTTCTGGGATATTATGTAAAGTGATCGCAAGTACTAATAATACTGAGCGTTGTAAACTTGTTTTAGGTCCTTCACTCTTCATTGCTCCAATATGCATATGTGGTAAAAGCTTATCAACGGACCATAGAAATAAGCCCCCTAACAAAAATCCACTAACCGCAGGAATCCAACCTGCTACTCCTGCTTCTTCTGCCATTTTGATAGCAGGATTTAGTAGTGACCAAAAACTTGCTGCAATCATCACTCCTGCCGCAAAACCTAACATTCCATTTAAAACATTTCGATGAATTGATTTGAAGAAGAAAACCATCGATGCTCCAACTGCAGTCACAAACCATGTGAACATTGTCGCAATAAATGCTTGTAAAACTGGGTTTAACTGAGCAAACCAAATATACAACGTATTCATTAAATTATCTTTTACCTTTCATGGGTTATGTATCAATACTGGGTATTAAATGATTATTTTTATTATATAACTTCACTATTATTTTAATAAAACCATTGTAGTCTATTTAGTGAAACTAAGTAGAATATTCTATAAATGATCAATAATATCATTAAGTTCCGCACCTAAGATAATGATAATCCCCGTAAAGTACAACCAAATCATTAAAGCAATCACTGCTCCAATGGATCCATAGACAAAGCTTAAGTTAGCAAATTGATTAAAGTAGAAAGATACAAGTATTGAAATACTAAACCAACTTACAACTGCAAAGATAGTTCCAGGCCATATGGATTGTTTGTATGGGGTATATGGGACAACTTTGTAGATTGCAGCTAAAGTCCCCATCATAAACAAGGTAGCTACGATCCAGCGAAAGAAATGCCAAAAAACACTTAGAGTATTAGGGACAATGAAGTATTGACCAATGAAATCAAGAAATCCTTGACCAAGCATTGGAAGTAGTAAAGATAATATTAAAGATATACCTATAAGCAATGTAAATAACACAAATAGACCTTGGGTTGCTAACCAACTACGATGATTCTTTTGATTATATGCTCTAAAGATTGCTTTCATTAATGCTGTAACCGCAATTGAGGCAGGAAATATTGTACCAAGTATTCCAAATGATAATAACACTGTATTATCATAAGCTGAAATCGACTCTAAATATAATTCTAGAATTTCAAAAGTTGAGTTAGGCAATAAAGGTGCAATCGAGATTAAGATATCTTGAATGGCAAATCCAAAGAAACTGAGCAGTGCGTTGAGAAATATTAAGAACGGGAAAAGAGCAAGTAGAAAGAAGTAAGCAAGTGAACTACCTGTCAATTCAAGTTGATGATCTTTATATCGACGAAGCAACTCTTTAAACACTATAGTAATTGTTTTCACACTAGTACTCCTTTCATAATGACTTATTGCAAATAAGCATTAGGATACTATAATTCTCTATTATCTAAGAAATGGATTATACTTCTTTTCGAAATCTAGTGTAGTCTTAGGTCCATGTCCTGGATAAATAGTAAGATTATCAGTAAATGTCTTAATCATCTTTAGTGATTTCATCATTTGACGCTCATTACCACCATATAAATCAGTACGACCAATACTCATTTTAAAGATTAGATCACCTGCAAATAATGCATCTTCAATATGAAAACTTACTGAACCTTCACTATGTCCTGGTGTATGCAATACTGAAATCATGAAAGGACCTATTTGCATCATACCTTCATTAAGTATTAAGACATCTTTTTTGAGTGTTAGATTGAGTTCCATACTATAGTTCTTTTGTGGGTCTTCAAGCAGTTCAACATCATCCTCATGGATATATATTGGACACTTAAAATGATCAAGTAAATATTGAGCTCCACCAAAATGATCAAAGTGACCATGGGTTAATAAGATAGCTAAAACTTCTTTGTCAGTATCAATTGATTTAGCAATGACTTCACCTTTAGCAGATGGATCAATAATGATGACTTGATTACCTTGTGTGAGAACATAACAGTTAGTTTGATATGGTCCTAATGCGAATGATTTTACTTCCATGTGTTTATATGTTGTAGGTTAGTGAATAAAACCTAAACTCTCCTATTTCATGGTCTAATTATAAGGTAGTGGAACAATAATCACAATGTTTCTTCTGAAGTACAATGATTATGCTAGTTCAAAATGATTCGAATGAGGTTCAAAATAAAACGATCAGCAGATAACTCAAACAAAACCTCTTTAACATAGGTTGGTCTTGAAGTAATGATGTTGTTGACCCCTAGATTTCTCATACGCTCAATTTCTGCGCGTGTGTTAACTGTCCAAACAAATATTTGCTTTCCGGATTGATGTATTTGATCAACCATTGATTGCGTAACAAATGAAGCTTTAACACTCAATACATCGATGTTTAGATCATTAAGTAAGGAAGGCGTAATACGATATGTGATATATCCTGTCTGAATGTTAGGATTTAATTCTTTGATTACATGTAAACATCGAAAACATGTTGATGTTATCACTATTTGAAATTGCATCTCATACTCATCAATGATTTCAACTAATCTTGGTAACAGGTAAATCTGATTTTCATTTAGTTTCAAATCTAAATTGACATTAATGCGACCCTTCGTAGTTTCAAGTGCTTCTTGAAGAGTAGGTATTCTAGTGCCTTCAAAATCAGAACTAAACCACTTTCCTGCATCTAGTTCTTGAATAGAGTCTAAGGTTAATCTAATCACAGACATATTGAGTCCAGTTGTTCTAAGTAAATTATCATCGTGAAGTAGAACAAACTGGCTATCGGAAGTTACTCTAACATCAAACTCAACGACATCAGCAAATACCTCTATAGCTTTTTCTATCGCAACAATTGTATTTTCAGGAGTAACACTAGAATACCCACGATGCGAAGTAACTGTAGTTTGATTAAGAGAGGATGATTGAAGTATTGATCCATGACGAATTATTCCAAGTGTATAGTAAACATTTACTACTAGAAACAATGTTAATATTCCTAAGAAAAGTTTTCTTCGTGGACTTTGAAATATTGACTTACTATCAAATGATTGCTGCTCAAATAACTCGTGATGATCAATGTTTGCTGAAAGTGATGAAGTCACAGTATTTAATGCATAGTGCATGAATGTACTTACTACAAAAAGTAGTAAACTCACAAACTTATTGAATTGACCAAATACGTTTATAAATGCAGAGATAGCATAGTCTTGTGGAATTAATAATGAAATTAGTAATAATATTATTATAACCCCAAGGATGTATATTATAAATAAACTCCATGCTTGAGCAATGTTCCATAGAAGATGCTTCTTAAATAGTTTGAAATTATGGCGAAAGAGTATGATGACACAAGCAAAATATAAGGATAGAATCACTGACCAAACAATGATTGTTGAAGTTTCTGTTGATACATAGCGAATCAATAAATTTCCTCGCGTTGTAAACAACAGAAGTGGTAAGTTGAATGAAACCATAGTTATCCAAACTGAAAGAAGATGTTTGAACTTAAACTGTCTTATAGTTTTAAATGAATGTAATAGACTTGCAAACACTAATTTGAATCTATTAAAAGGAAGTCTATGGTGTTTTACAAAAAAGAATTCTTTAAGAAAAAAGTCTTGTACTAGTAAAAATACACTTAATATGAGAAAAATAATGATTAGAAATAATAAAGTCACAGGATTGATAATGAATCTTATAAAGTTTGAAAGTGAAACATAGCTGATTTTTGAGAATGACAACGAGATTTCATAAGCTTTTGTAGTTAAAGGGACAAAAATAAAGAAGAAAAAGGAAAAAAACATACTTTGAACTAGCACTAAGTAAGTGAGGTGGTGATGAAAAAGTGAAAATACTTGATCCGATATGTTCGGATTTGAATGGTGTCTCGTAACGTTTACTCCTTTGCTTAATTACTTGTTGGATATCTTTCCTTTTTTTAATTTTATCACTCTATTGTGCATTATTACACTTAAGTACAAAAAAAAACCATAACACGAAAAAAGCCGTTTTCACGGCTTTTGTTATTTTTAGTTATTAAATTTATCGAGTAGGAACATACAGATTAACTGGCGTTTTAACTTTAATAGCTTTGGTTGTAACAGATTTGTCGTCATATACATAAGTAATCGCTATGAAATATTCTGTATCTGCCAATAAGTATCCATAGAAATCACCCCCGGTATATTGAATCTTATTATCTACATAGGTGTAGTGTAAATGATTTTCTTCAATACATACAAGGTAACCATCCGTTGGGAAAGATGGAGAAGCATTAAATTGTGAAATCACAACTTTATACTCAACTAGCTTACTGCTTGGTTCTTTTGTCCAAATGAGTTTAAATGAATCCTCATTCATTTTGACACTTACAGACAATGAACTTGGAGGTAATGGTAAACTATCACCAGTATTAAATGATGAAGGTGTTGTAACTTTAACAGTAGGACTTGTTACTGATTTGTCTTGATAGATGTATGTAATCGCAACAAAGTATTCAGTATTTGGTTTTAAATAACCGTTGATTTCACCACCATTATATTTAATCGAATTATCAACATAGACGTAGTTTGAATGTTTATCAGTAATCCATGTTAAGTAACCATCATTAGGATATGTTGGTTTATCATTACTTGGTGAAAACACGACTTTGTAACCTTTAAAATCAGTGCTTTCTTCTTTGGTCCATAGTAACTTGAATGAAGTATCCTTCATATAAACTGTAATCTCAGGTTTTATGACGATTGGTGTTGGATTAACTGGTTTAACAATTGGTTTTGGTGCAACTGGTTTAGGTTCAGTAGGTTTTGGTTCAGTTGGTTTTGGTTCTTCTGGCTTAGGTTCTACAGGTTTTGGTTCTTCTGGTAGAACTTCCGGTTTTTCATCCAATTTAGGTTCCTTAACCACTTCTTCTTTAACTTGATCATTCTCTAGTTTTTCTTTTAAAACATCGATTTCACTTTCAAGTTGCTTAATCTTTTCATCTTGATTCTCTACTCGACCCATTAATATATCAATAATCACTGACGGATCAAAACCATTTGCTGAAATACTATTGACGATGTGTGGACTAATCACAGCAGTAAAAATAATGGCGAAACTCAGTAGCAATACTTTCGTTAGCTTCCCTAAAGTTATCTTCTTCATACCATTGTCTCCTTTATGAGTAAGGTAGTCTATTTAATATTATTTTACATACTTTGATTGTAAAAGTAAATTAGTATTTATATGAATTTATCTAAAAAGAAGAAGAGAAATAGATAAAAAAATATAATGAAGTATATTTGCTACATTATCTTAGCAAAACTTCATTAAATTTGATTCAGGTAATTACATATATAGCATTATATAATCTTATTTTTAATAACAAGCGCTACAATATCAGGATCAAACTGAGTTCCTGCATTTTTAATTATTTCTAGTCGGGCCTCATCATGTGAGATTCCTATCTCACGATAAGGTCTAGAGTTAGTCATGGCATCATAGGCATCTGCAATGGCAATGATTCTTGATGCAAGAGGAATACTATCCCCTTTTATTTTATTAGGATAACCTTTTCCATCCCATCGTTCATGATGAGACAACACTGCATCCGCAATGCTTGAAAATTCTTTAGTAGAAACAAGAATACGATATCCAATACTTGGATGTTTCTTAATCTCTGCAAACTCAACATCAGTAAGTGGACCTTTTTTCTCAAGAATCTCTGTGGGAATAATGATCTTCCCGATGTCATGAAGTAGTCCTAGTGTTGCGATATCATCAATTTCATGTTGATTTAAATTCAATGCTTTCGCAATCTTTATTGCCATGTCCTTAACACGTTGGCTATGTTGTTCTTCACGTGGGCTCTTTTCAAACAAGGTATTCATGATGGTCTTAATCGTTAAACCTCGTATACCTTGACTTTCATTCACTTTTCGCTTATACATATATTCTTCAGCATTTTTAAACAACTCATCTAATCCCATTGTTTTGTCAGTCTTTGTTTCCCATCCAAATGCAATTGACAATACTCCAGCATCTTTACTAAACTGTTCTATTCCTTGGGTAATTCTTTGCACAATGAGTTCAGCTTCTGAAGAGGATGTTTTTGGCATCAATATCGCAAACTCATCTCCACCCCAACGTGCTGCAATATCTTCTGATCTTAAATATGTTTTAAAGAGTGTTGCGGTTGTTTTTAGTAACTCGTCTCCAGCATGATGACCAAATGCATCATTTGTAATCTTCAAACCATTAAGATCTGCCATGATAATGGTAAGGGGGTAATTTCGAGGAGTATCAAGGCGATTGAATTCTTCTTCAAAGAATCTTCGATTGTAAAGCCCTGTTAAGGAATCATGGTAGCTTAAGTATTCAATCTCTTTAATTTGATTATGTTTAATAGTCATGTCTCTGAAGACTAAGACAACCCCAAGCATCTCATTTCTTAAATTATGTACAGGTGCTGCACTACTCTCAATAATGAAAAATCGTCCATCCTTTGAAGTCAATTTTGTGTGATTTCTAAGTTCACGTCTTTCCTTGGTCTTTAAGACTTCAAGTACAGGATCTGTAATACTATGATTCGCTTTTTCATGTGTAATCATAAACACATCTTTATAATGTATTCCAATGGCTTCATCTTCTTGCCAACCTGTCATATCAGCACATGCTTTGTTGATCATTTCAATTTTTTCATCAAGACCAACAACCATGACACCATCACCAATTGATACAATCGTTGATAAATACTTGTTTTTAGCAACCTCTAAAGCATCTCTGTTTTGAGCTTTTTCTATACGATTCCATACTCCATCCATGAGTAAAGTTACTTGATATATATCATTCTCATCATAATCTTCAACTTTATTAGCTAATCCAACACTCGCAACAATTCTATTATCTTCAAATACAGGAATCCCCATCCATTTCTTCATTGAAATATGTTCTTGAGGATAATCAATTAACTGATTATCCACTTTAGCGAAATCATTAATGGTAATCGGTTTTCTTTGACGAATCACTTCACCACATAAACCAGTTTCATTTAATGAATATCGTGATTTTTCATCATCAATACGACATGCATGTTTAACTTCATGAGACCATGCATTAAGAATAAGCTCATCGTTTTCTTCTTGGTATAAATAGATATAACCAAATTCTGAGCCTGTCATTTTGATCATTTGATTTAAAACATAATCTAACCAATCAGAAACAGAATCAAGCTCTTGATTTATTGTATTAAACATAATGGTGTTTCTATCTAGATTATTCTTAAGTTTGAAGGTTTGTCTTTTAACCTCTTTGCGAATTACTAAATATGAAATTAAAAGCATAAGCATAATTAAAATTAAAATAATCGCAAAGAATATATTAACTATTTGAGTATAGTCAGGTGAAGAATCAATTAAAAAAGTAAACCACTTTTCATAAAGTCTCTCATATGTTCCATTCTCAATAACAATGGCTAAGCCTTCATTAAGTAAGGCAAGTAATTCTTTATTACCCTCTTGTACCGCAAAGCTAAACTTCTGTTCAAAACCACTTAAAGACACTCGAATTCTATCAATCCCATTGTCTGCAAGTCGAGTTACTGCCTTAATGTTCTTAATATTTAAATCATTAATGAGTTTCTCTCCAACAAGACTTTGCGCAAGTACAGCATCATGTTTTCCAGAACTTAATAATTCAAATGCTTCTGCATAAGTATTCACAAGGATTAACTTGTCAGTAAAGTTTCGTAACTCAGCATATTCCTGTGAGTTATCATCTCGCATAACAATAATTTCTTTACCAAATAAATCATCTTCACTTCGTATATCATTATAATCGTCACGAACAAAGATATTACCTCTCATGACAATGTATGGTATCGTAAAATCAAAAACCTCATCACGTTCTTGTGAATACCCTACAAGTGGCAAAACATCAAGTTTTCCATCTTCTAGTTCTTGTTTAATGATATTCCATTGGTCAACTTTAAATTCAATAGCTAATCCCATTTCATTTGCTACTGCCTTTAACAGTTCAACTGAAAAGCCATCCGCAACACCGTCTTTGACAACTGAAAATGGAGGATAATCAAATTCAGAAGCACTTCTTAAAACAATATGACTATCAGCATGTATTTTTGAGTTAGTAAAAAAAGAAAATGGCATCAAAACCATTAAGGAAGTGATTATCAGAATTTGCATGTACTTTTTGATGCTCACACGAAGTCCCTTTCAAACAATTTAACCCAATTATATCACACGATTTATACCATTCTTAATCTTTTTTGCACTGATTAAATGTTTTATCAGTGATTATTTCATTTGATTAATCAATGAGTCAATTTACAATGAATCTTGGTATAATATCTCTAAGGAGATTACTCTATGATTGAATTATTACGCGCTAAGCTTACCTCTCACCAACATAAAATTGCGGTTGCCTGTGCCCATGATGAAGATGTTTTAAGTGCTGTTTATCAAGCAAAAAAAGCAAACATTGCAGATGCTATTTTAGTTGGCGATAAGACAAAAATTGAATCTATTCTCAAAGAGCACAGTTGGGATCTTAATTTTGAAATTATTCATGAACCTGAAAATGAACAAGCTGTTAAACAATGCATTCATCTCATCCATTCAAAAAAAGCCAACATCCTCATGAAAGGACTTGTGGATACTTCTGTTCTTCTTAAACAAGTTGTCTCAACTGAATCAGGCTTAAAAGCATCCCCTGTTTTAGCCCATGTAGCTATCTTTAAAGTGCCTGCTCTTGATCGTCTAATGGTTATGAGTGATGGAGCTATGAATATCTTACCTAACTTAGAGCAGAAAGCTCATATTATTCGCCACTGTGTTGAAGTTGCGAAAGCGATTGAACTTGATCCAGTTCGTGTTGGTGTTATCTGTGCTGTCGAAAAGGTCAACCCAAAGATGGAGTGTACCTTGCATGCGATTGAACTTAAGAGAATGAATGAAGAAGGTTTAATCAAAGATTGCATTGTCGATGGTCCTTTTGCGATTGATAATGCAGTATCTATTGAAGCCGCGAAGCATAAAGGAATAACATCCCCCAATGCAGGGTTGATTAATGTGCTTCTTCACGCCAATATTGAAGCTGGTAATGTCATGTATAAAACAATCACTTATCTTGCGCAAGGTGAAACGGCAGGAGTAGTGATGGGAGCTCATGTTCCGATTGTTGTAACGTCACGTGCAGATAGTGATAAAAACAAACTAAATTCAATTGCATTAGCTGCGCTTATTGCTCAAAAAGAAAAGTAGAATGATCACTCATTCTACTTTTTTGTGTTATCCAATCTTTACAATAATACGACCTTTAGTTTGTCCTTTTAAGATTTGACCTAATACTTCAGGTAATCCTTCTAATGTGATTTCATGTCCAATGAAGTCGCTGAGTGCATCAGGCTTTAACTCATTGGCCATCTTCTCCCATAGTGGTTGTCTAATTGACATTGGGCATTCCACTGAATCAACACCAAGAAGACTTACTCCTCTTAGAATGAATGGAAATACGGTTGTGTTAAGTTTAGTTCCACCTGTTAGGCCACTAGATGCGACAGCACCACCATACTTTAATGTACTTAAAATGTAGGCAAGTGTATTACCCCCTACAGGATCAACAGCTCCTGCAAAGCGACCTTTTCCTAATGAAGAAAATTTCTCTGGACTTAAATCTTCACGAGATATGACTTCTGCTGCACCGATTTGCTTTAAGTATTCATGTTGTTCAGTTTTTCCTGTGCTTGCAACAACGTGATATCCTTTTTTTGCTAGCATAGCTACCGCAACACTACCAACACCTCCACTTGCTCCTGACACAACAACTGAGCCTTGCTCTGGTGTTAAACCATGATGTTCAAGTTTCATAATGGATAATGCTGCAGTGAATCCAGCGGTACCATAAATCATTGCCTCTTTAAAAGTTAAACCTTTAGGAAGAGCAACAACCCAAGCTGCTGGAACTGAAACATATTCACTAAAACCTCCAAAATGAGATACTCCTAAACCATAACTTGTCACAATGACTTCATCGCCTTCTTTGAAGCGATCACTTCGTGATTTGATAACAATGCCTGAACAGTCAATGCCTGGAATAAATGGATATGATCTCACAATATTTCCTTCAGGAATGCTTGCTAAACCATCTTTATAATTGACACTTGAATAGACAACCTTAATGGTGACTTCTTCTTGAGGAAGATCATCAAGTGTTAAATCTTTAATCTCTAACGAAAACTGTTCTTCTTGCTTGTTAACAACGAGTGCTTTAAATGTTTGTGTCATAATTTACCATCCTTTATCTTCTTTTATTATACCTTATGAAGACATGTCTTATCCCTTGGATGATTGCAATCTTACGAATTATCGCACTAATATGACTAATCTTAAGGATTAGTTTGATATATATTTCAATAGTGCCTGTATGAAAGATAATAATGATATAACTGTTTCCAATTCTGTGGTAAAAAATTGAGTTGAAAAGAGTTTATAATTTCCATTGTGTTTAAGGTTTTGCTAAAATGTAGATAAACGTGAAAGAATGGTATGTATGGTAAATAAACATGTGGATGTCGTCATCGTTGGCGCAGGCATGGCTGGTCTTACTGCGGCTGCTTATCTTGCTCAAGCAAATTATTCTGTGGTCGTTATTGAAAAAGACGCTTCGTCTGGTGGTTTAATCGGCTCATTTGTGGTCGATGGACATGTTCTTGATAAAGGTGCACGTGGCATCATTGATTCAGGAATCATATTTCCTATGCTCAAACAACTCAATCTTGAACTTGAGTTTCTTGATAACCCTATTAAGATTGTTTTAGGAAAGGAATCTGTTGATTTAGTTAGTAAAGAAAGTTTACTTGAGTA
Source organism: Erysipelothrix sp. (assembly GCA_018335655.1). Classification (GTDB taxonomy): domain Bacteria; phylum Bacillota_I; class Bacilli_A; order Erysipelotrichales; family Erysipelotrichaceae; genus UBA6182. Next base: position 14,328 of record JAGXRX010000028.1, on the reverse strand, counting down.
TCAAGCAATGCTTAACAAACTATTCCCTGAGGAAGTAAATAACATCCAAAAGATAATGGATGACATATTTAAAGTCATGGGATATATGGATGTATTATACGGTATCGAAAATCCTTTGTTTTTACCAAAACCTTATTCAATGGAGTATTTAAGTAAAACCTTACTCCCGTGGATGGTTCGCTTTATTCCTAACATGAGTAAAGCAATGAAAATGCTAGATCCTGTGGATGATCATTTACGCAAATATACAAAGAACGAATCTTTAGTATCGATGATTATGCAACACTTCTTTGAAAAAACACCTGCTTTCTTTGGATTATCCTATTTTACTTTATACATGCAATATCATTATCCAAAAGGGGCAACTCAAAGCTTAGTTAATGCACTGACTCAAAGTATTAAAGACAATGGTGGACAAATTGTGAATGAGCAAGAAGTAAACCACCTTGATTCAGCACAAAATCTTGTAACCACAAAACAAGGTTTATCATTTAGCTATAAGGAATGTATTTGGGCTGGAGATACAGCATCTTTGTATCGTTTACTTAAAGATGATCAAATGCTTCCATCTAAAGTTAAGCAAAAGATTCAAGCAACTAAAACATTAATTCAAGATAAAAAAGGAGCAGATTCAATTCTATCTCTTTATCTTCTTGTTAAGGCAAGTCCATCACGTTTTTTATCAACGTTTGGACCTCATAGTTTTTACACTCAAGATCTTCAAGGACTAAATGTCATAAGTCTAAATGACATAAAAAAATCAGATGGTTCCTTTATTGATGATATTGATAAAATCTTTGAGTGGGTAACTCGTTATTTATGGCTTAATACCTTTGAGGTTTCAATTCCATCACTTCGTGATCCAGCATGTTCTCCCGAAGGAGAAACAGCACTCATTATTTCAACACTCTTTGATTATCACTTATGTAAACACATTGCAGACTCAGGGCACTATGAAGCATTTAAGAAGCTCATTACACGTGTTATCATTGAATACTTCACTGTTGAGATTAGTGAACTTCCTAATATTATATTCAAAGAGATTGTTGCCACTCCACTGACAATTGTTGGAAGAACAAACAATCATGAAGGATCTGTCACAGGATGGTCCTTTGCAAATAAGCCTTTCCCTGTATACTTCGAATTTTTAAAAGTAAGTCAGTCTGTGAAAACTCCTATACCACATGTAAGTCAGGCAGGTCAATGGACTTTCAATCCTGCAGGAGTACCAGTTGCAGTCTTAACGGGTAAACTAGCAGCAGATGCTGTTGAAAAGAAACTAAAAAAACAACAAGGATAACCACTATGAATCAATCTGTAACACCACTTAACATCGATCTTGTTTTAGAACTTTGGTCAAAGACTTATAATCCAGAGGGTTCACCTGACTGGTCTCATATTTTCCCTTACTATCACCAAGATATTGTTTTTCAAGATTCCATTCAAAAAGTAGAAGGATTCACAGATTTTGAGGCAATGTGTATGCGACTAACTAAGCGTTGTCGCTCACTACATATGCAACTATCCAACGTGAACCAAAAAGGTAATGTGATAAGCATGGAGTGGGTTATGACGATGTCATTTAAGAAGTCACCAACAACTCCCCTTTATGGCAGTACTTTTCTAACCCTCAATGAAGAAGGTTTGATTATTCGCCAACGTGACTATTATGATTTATGGGGAGATATATTTAACTATGTTCCACATTGGAATAAAATGTATCGCAAAATTATGAAGAAATATTTCGGTTAAGGATATGAACATCAAATATCCTGAAGAACTAAACTTCTTGAATTCTGGTAAACAACCAATACTAATCAGTGATGTGTCCATACAAGGAAAAGTAGTTGTATTAACTGGTGCAACTTCTGGTGTTGGACTTCAAGCTGCTTATGAGTGTGCAGATCATGGAGCTCGTCTTATTCTTGTGGCACGGAGTGTTTCAAAAGCAAATACAGTTGCAAAATCATGTCTAGAGCGTGGTGCACAAAGTGTTGATGTTGTCATTGCTGATCTTAGTTTACTTTCTCAAGTAAGAACAAGTGCTCAAAAGATTGCAGAGTTAACTTCATCCATTGATGTACTCATTCATAGTGCTGGAATGCATTCAACGAAGCGAGTTCTAACTCAAGAAGGTCTTGAAGTAGTATTTGCATTAAATCATTGTGCTTCGTTTCTATTAACAGTGTTATTGATTCCACAACTAAAAAACAGTCTTCAAAGCCAAGTACTGTTTATAAACTCTGAAGGTCATCGATTTAATGGTTTAAATTTAAATGATTTGAATTGGAAGAAGCGTTTGTATACAGGATTACGATCTTATGGAGCATCTAAGACTGCCCAGTTGTTATGTATGCTAGAACTTAATGATCGATTAGAGAATTCAAATATTGTAGTGAACGCAATGCATCCTGGAGATGTTAAGACAAATATTGGTCAAAACAATGGTTGGTTTTATCGCCTCTTCAGTAAGCTATTCATTCAACCTATACTCAAAGATGCTCATCGCTCTGGGCAAGCTATTTATACATTGATTAGTAAACCGGAACTCGCCTATGTACGCAATGCATTCTATCACTATACAACATTAGAATTAGTTGCGAGACATGCACGTGATCGAAAGATAAGCCCACAAGTGTTTCTTAAAACATGTGAACTATGTGGGGTTGATCCTAATACTCTATAAATCTAAAAGGGAATCTTGTGATTCCCTTTTTCTATAGAATTCTATTTTGATAAGCCCTAAAGAATAAACTACATTCATTAAATACTTTTTGACTTTCTTCATAATGAACATGAGTGATAGGAAAGACATGATGAAGTGGATAATTCTCACCTTTTTGAAAAATTAAGCTTTCATGCAGATGATGGGTGGATTGACATGCTTCAAGAAGACTATTTGTGTCGTGTTTTAATAAATCCTCTTCACTTCCCATAATGAAGCATGGTGGAGCATCTTTGAGAAGTGTGAGTGGTGTAGAGAATATTTCACGAAAAAACTCATCATCTTCATCTCTAAATGCTAATACAGGAAGAAACATGAGTGCATCACTTCGTGCTAGTGAAACCATGATGCAAATACATCCAATAGCTTTGATTGTTATATTTGATTGAGTAAATCCATACTTAGCTATCAAATCTTGACGATTAGTTAGAATCGAAGACGTAAGTGTTAGATATGCCCCTGCAGAATCCCCCATGACATACACATCATTCATATTTAAAGCATACTTAGAATGTTGTTGTTCAAAAAAATGGAATGCCTTAAGGATAGTATTTACTTGCTCAAATACTGATGCATCTTGCAGTAGTGGATAATTCAAGTTAATAACATTAAAGCCTCTTTTTGCCATTTCTACACTTGCATGAATATTTAGACTTTTATCACCATAAAACAGGCCACCTCCATGAATCATAAAACATGTTGCGGGATTTACCTCTTGATTAAGTGCATAGACTACATCACAGTTAGTCTCTTTTTCTTCATCAAAGACAACTTCAATGATTTTTCCTTCATACACGGGAGGGCCTTGTTTTCTTAGACGAGGTTTATCGATTGAAGCCATTGATTTTTTCATTAACTTCATTGTGGCATGTTCAAACATATTAATCCTTTCCTTTTATGATTGTCTTAATTAATCCTTTATTCATAAGTCTCAACAAGGACAATGTTGTCTTCATACTTAACTTTCCACCTGAGAAGTCCACTAATGATCTTAATGGCATTTCTTTAATCATATGCTCAATCATGGCTTGATTAAACTCATCAGCTACACCTTGACTAAGTGATTTTGACATTTTAAGTACTCCCCATAACATCATTCTTCCAAGTGGATGAGCAGAAATATCCACAAGTGTAGAATTAATCGTATAAGGTTTTAATGGTTGAGGTTGTGGGATTGGTCGATTGAGCAACAAAGCAAAATCTTCATCACTTGGTTTAAAATCCTCTTTAGGATTAAAGTAAGCTAATGCCTGATCACTAGTGATTTTATCTTGAGAAGAAAAATTAACAGTAAAGGATTGAATGATATCTTCACAGCTTGTACCAACAGAGAATATGTATTCTCCAGCTTCTAGTTTATCTTCACCTTGAAATATCTTTAGTTGCATAATATCAATGTCGATTGTAAATGGGTGAGAGTGTTGTTTTAGTGTCCATATCTTCTTAAATCCAACAAGTGATAACTTTGGTCTAATTAAGACACTATCTGGTTTACTCACATAGATTTGGATTGTCTCATAGCCATCGACGTGTGAGCTATTAGTTAGTTTTCCATGGATTTGAATGATGTCATCTTTAACGTCTAGTTTTAGTGAATCAATGTTAAACGTACTGTAACTTAACCCATATCCAAAAGGATAGGCTGGTCTGATATTAGCGCTATTAAACCAACGATATCCAACATAAGGACCTTCTCGATATTCAACTTGCTTATGTTCACCTGGGAAATAATGATGAGATAAAACATCTTCAATGTCTTCCGGAAAGGTTTCTGCAAGTTTTCCACTTGGATTAACATCCCCTATAAGAACATCTAAAAGTGCTTCCCCACTCGCTTGCCCCCCAAGATATGCTTCCAGGATTGCAGAAGGAGCATGACGCCATGGCATTAATACAGGAGCTCCATTGGATAAACAAACAATGACCTTTGAGTGCACTGAACAAAGCGCTTTTATAAGCACAATATGATTATGTGGAAGATTAAGATGTTGTCGATCAAATCCTTCACTTTCATAACGATCTGGTAATCCTACCATGCATATTACGACATCTGAATCACTTGCTAAATCTTTTGCTTCATTAAGAAGTAAAGGTTGAATTTCATCGGAGTCTAGATCATAACCACGAGCATAATTGTAATCAATATTTCTATTCTTGAGTGCTTCAAGAAGACTGCTTAACTGATGAGGATTAATAAGACTACTTCCACTTCCTTGATATCGTGGACGTTGTGCTAGTTCTCCAATCACTGCAATTCTTTGTTGCTTCTTGATTGGAAGTGTCTCACCGTCATTCTTAAGTAATACTATTCCTTCTGCACCAATCGCACGTGCTAATTGATGATGATTCTCAATACTGTAGTCTGGATAGTTGTTTTCTAAAGTGTATGAAGCTTTTTGAATTAATTCTAGGATTGTTCTTACTCTAGTGTCTAAGACATCCATAGAAAGTGACTTGTTTAAAACTGCATCACGGATGACATCGATTTGATGTTGGTATCCACCTGGCATTTCAATGTCTTGCCCAGCTTTTAAACCTGCCTCACGATGATGATTTGCTCCCCAGTCGGTAATGACTGCACCTTTAAATCCCCAGGTATCTCTTAGAAGTGGGTTAAGCAGTGTTGGGTGTTCACTCATATAATGACCATTTACTTTATTGTATGCACTCATAATAGTCCAAGGTTGGCTTTCTTGGATGGTATGTTTAAAACCTTTTAAATAGATTTCATGCATAGTACGCTCATCGACAATGGTATCAACGACCATGCGCATACTTTCTTGATTATTGAGTGCGAAGTGTTTAAGGCTAGTCCCAATTCCTTGAGATTGTACGCCTTGAATCCAAGAACTAGCAAAGATACCGCTTAAGAGTGGATCTTCACTAAAATACTCAAAATTGCGTCCACAAAATGGATGTCTTTTAATATTCATTCCAGGTCCAAGTAAGACACTCACTCCTTGAGTGCGGCATTCTTTACCTAACGCAACCCCCATTTCATAGGCACGTTGAGGATTCCATGTGCTTGCGAGTGTTACTGCAGGTGGAAAACATGTCGCAGGATGTGAACTTGAGATTCCAATATGATCAGGTGAAGCTGTTTGTTTACGAAGTCCATGAGGTCCATCTGTCAACATGATTGAAGGGATATTCAGTCGAGGTATGCCTCTTAGATGCCAAAAATTTAGTCCACTACATAGAGAAGCTTTTTCTTCAAGGGTAAGCTGTGAAAGTACTTCATTGATATTAAACATCATGATTCCCTCTCATTGTTTATGTTAATTTTAGTATACCACACCAAAAAAAGATTACTAAACTAGTTTATGTATTCGTTTTATAATGTCTCATGATATGATATTAACAACAACGAAGAGGTGCTTATGAACTATTCAGACAAGATTAATGAAAGTGTAATTTATCTTAAAAATCTCATTCATCATACCCCTACATTAGGCTTAGTTTTAGGATCAGGTCTTGGAGGTTTAAGTGAGAATGTTAAAGATCGCCAAGAAATTCATTATAAAGATATTCCTCATTTCCCACTATCTACAGTAGTTGGCCATGCTGGTTCATTACTTTTTGGTAAAGTTCAAGAAATGAGTGTTGTGTTTATGCAAGGTCGTTTTCATTACTATGAAGGATATACCATGAAAGAAGTTGTTTTTCCTTATTATGTTTTAAAGGCACTTGGTGTGAAGACAATGATTCTTACCAATGCTTGTGGAGGTATTAATACTTCATATACTCCTGGGGATATTGTGGTTGTGGAGGATTTTATTAATCTTGTGATCAATAATCCTCTAATTGGAGAGAATGACGTTAATCTAGGTCCACGTTTTCCTGATATGACTGAGCCTTATGATCAAGGTCTCATTAATAGGGCACAAAAGATTGCTAAGGATTTAAATATATCTTTTAAGACTGGTGTTTATGGTTTCTTTGCAGGTCCTTATTATGAAACACGGGCTGAAATAAGAGCTTATGGACGACTTGGATGTGATTTGATTGGTATGAGTACTGTTCCTGAAACCATAGCCTTAAATCACATGGGAGTTAAGACAATTGCCTTCGCGGTTGTTACAAATATGGCGACTGGTATCCAAGACAAGAAACATGATCATGCTCACGTGGTTGCAATGGCAAAACAAGCATCAGAAACTTTATCGCTTTGGCTTGATGCATTAATTCAAAACCTATCAAAGGAGCTTAAGTGACCATTATGTTTACTCTTGAATTCTTAATTAAAACATTATTCTCAGCATTCATTATTTCAGTGATTGCCTATATTAGTCGCAAAAACACGACAATTGGTGGCTTAATTGCTTCTTTACCACTCACAAGTATCTTAGCTTTAGTTTGGATGTATCATGATGGTAGTTCAGTTCAATCCATGATTGATCTTTCACAGATAATATTTTGGATGGTTATTCCATCGCTTATCTTCTTTATCGTATTTCCAATTTTCTTAAGAATGAACTTCCCATTCTATGGAGCACTTATTAGTTCTAGTCTTATCCTCATTGTGACGTATGTACTCTATACTCAATTACTATCTGTGTTTAACATAAAGCTTTAATTCAAATCAAAAAGATGATCAACAATGCTTGATCATCTTTTTTTATTATTAGGCTTTGTAGAAGGTAGGATCATCACTTGGACTAATTGGAGATGATGAGAATGGAAAACTAGAGAACATAGAATTAAAGATATAGTCTGAAAGGGAATCTTTAATCTTAGTTAAGCTGATTTTGACAATCCATGGATTATTCGCATCACTACTTAAATTAAACGAAATGATGGTTTCATTATGATCACTTATAATCTCGTTGGTTGAGGCAACGCTCACTGTTTTACCATAAGCAGAACATGACACAAATCCTGCGAACTCTGAAAGATATTTACCCAAGATTTCTAGACTACGAGGATCAGATATTCCTACCTTATCCCAATCTGGTATCACTTTTAATAATTGTTCTTTAAATTGCTTAGAGACATACTTTTCAAATAATTCACCAGCCTTATCTGATTTCATCATCGCTTCAAACTTCTTAGCCACGATATTTTTAAAGAAGTTGATACTGAGGTCTTTACATGTTTCCACAATGGCATCCCAAAATCCTATTGGGCTTCCATCATCTTTAACGTCATTGAAATAATGATTTAAACACTTTATGGTTGCGAATGCTGCAAGATAGCGACCTAGTTGCTTGATACTTAGACTTTGTGCACCCACCATATCATCAGCACCGATGTTAATTGCATTCTCAAAGGATGTGAAAATAGCGGATAAAGATCCTCTTGCAATTTGATCTTCACTGTATGCTCCTGCACCACCCCAAATATATCCAGTAACTTCATCTGCGACAACCATTGTTAAAACATCTTTAAATGGCACAATAAATGCTTCTCCAACTGGTCCTGTGTATACTGCCATAAGATATGAAAATGCTTGATCACCTAACCATTTAACGCCTTCTAGTCCCCATTCTGTCCACTCACATATATTAGCAATCGATTGATAGCCTTGAGCCTGGGCAGTGATTTGATCACGTGCGGTCTCATAAATACTACGTCGCATGAGACGAAGTTGTTCTATACTTAAGCGGTTTTTATTATCTTCAATATTTCTTAAAATATCACTCCATTGTTCTGCTGGAATGTATTTTCTAATAATGATACGTAAGTTGCGATACTCATCTTCCCAAGCCTGTTTACTACCATAAGGTTCTCCAATGAGTTGAATTGGTAAATCTAAATGATATGTTTTGTTTTTGACGTTACATTCTACTGGTAGTTTAACCACATAAGGAGTTTTACTTGTTGGAAGTTGCATCTTAGGCTCAAAGCGATAATTTCCTGCATGCCCATCAAACTTAATCTCATATTCATAAGCTTTCACAAGATTATCAGTTGCATCATCAGATCCAATAAGTGGTTTAAAGGAAATTTCTGCTTCGCTCATGTCCACAAATTGTGCGGTACTTGATTCATCTTCAGATTCAACCTTAATAACACATTTTAGTGTGAATGGAGTTGCTGGAATTTCTTTAGAAGGTTCTGTGCTTTCAGATGATTCTTCACAGTAAGATACTACTTCTAAGCGTGATTCTTCATCCATTTTGCCTTCGAAAAGTATTCCTTCATCGATAAGCGTTAGTTCTAGATAATCCCAAACGTCACTTATATGATTACTACTTGGTTCACCTTTAATATCAAGTCTAGCAATTATACTATTTAGAGGATTCTCCTTACTTCCTAGCGGATTTCCATGAGGTTTGATGATTAAATCATAGATTAAAACACTAGGTTTTGATTCATCTTTATTATGTCTAAGTTCAACATGAGCATATTTTTCTAAATCACTCTTTGAAACTTCATAACTAAGTTTCCACTTATACTTATCAGGATTAATCAACCTTATTGGAATAGTTGTTGTGATATTCGCATCATTAAGGGCATACCCATCACTAGCATATAAGTCTGATTCATTTTTAATATTAACTTGTTTTCCTTTATACAGTGGTTTCCCTGCTACATCAACACTCACATCAAAACTCATTTTTCCAGCAATCCCTTGGCGTTGACTTCGTGGTTTATCATTTTCCCAAGACTCACACATAAATCCACACACCTTATAATCTCCACTCATCGTTGCAATATCCTCTCCTGATGTTGCAAAGGTGAGCCATTTTTCGATATAAGCTTCTGGGATACTATATTTAATCTGTGAAGTATAACTACTATCATACTCATCTCTTAACACAGTAATTTGAGTTTCTTGACTTTCTTCATCAAAAGCATATTGAACATCAATGATTCTCACTCCTGAGTAAAACCATGCGACATATTCAGAATCATTGACTCTAATCTCAGGAGGTCGTGGCTCTTCAGGTTGATGAAGTGTGTCTAAGATGGCATAGGAAACTATCTCAGTATTCTTAGACACTTGAATAGTGTTAATCACAGTTCCTAGTGCTGCAGCGGCACCAGCTGTTCCTAGCGCAACAAAGATATCATTGGTTGAACTTGAGTTAGTGACGAATCCTCGACGTTGTTTCATTCTCTGATCCCCTCTTTCTTATCTTGACATAAGTTGATTATGTTTAGTTCAGGACATCCTCCTAAGCACAATTCTCTTTTTGAACATGCTTGGCAGGCTATTCGTTGAGGTGTTCTAAATGTTTCAAAAACAGAACTATTCCAAACTTGTTGAATACTTAAATGTTTTAAGTCACATTCATATTGTGGTGACTGAATAAAGGAACAAGGATACATTTTATTATCTGGACTAATATATGCAGAGAAGCGACCACTTTCACATGGTTCTATACATTGTGGTGCAACATCTTTACAGTAATTGACTACACCAGGCACTAAACATGAGTCAAATCCCATCATAAAGGTTTGATTATCAGCATTCATGAGTTCAAAGAACTGCTTTAAATATGGATTATCTTTTTTTAGAACTAAATCAGTGCGATTGTAACCTACAGGTTTATAGAGCAAAAAGATAACAGCTCTAATCCCTTGAGGAAAAGCATTTCGTTGCATTAAATCAATCGCTTCTTCAATACTTTTCTCATGAAGGATGAAGTGGATGTTAGTCACAACTCCAGCCTCAAGAAGATAATCAATAGCTTTATATGTGTAAGGAGTTTTATACCAACTCACTGCTGCTGCACCACAATATTGCTTTGTAATGCGAGCTTTTTCTTTTGTGAATAGAAATCCTGATGTGGTAATATTTGGAACGATATTATGATTTCGTGTTACTTTCAATATTGCTTCATAGTCTGGATGACAATCTGGATCACCTCGTCCTCCTAATGCAACTTGAAAAGTCTTGTTTTCACATTGTTTAATAATATGGGTGTAATCTTCTAATGACATGTCTTTTGAAGAAACTTCTGCACCTAATTGATAACAATATGTCCCTGCCTCCATACATTTCCCTGACAAGCCATGCTCACAAAAGCCTTTAATGCCAATATCTAATAAGTGTGGAAAATCTCCCATAAAAGGTTCTTTGCCAGTATCACTTCCATCTTTATCAAACACATTAGATCGAAAGTACTCTCCAGACTTTGGATCAAAAGTTGTCACATAACGATATTTAAAGTCAAAGCGGTGTTGAATCATACTGCTTTTCTCTTTAACTTAAGGTTTTGAAAACTTAAAGTAATTCCAGTGACAAAGACTATGAATCCAAGAAAGTAACCAAGGTTGTCTGTGAAAGCACTACTGCTTATATCTCGAATTAATGAACTAACAATGGAAAGTACTAATCCTCCACCAAATCCTAACTGAATTGCAATTTGATACTTAGTATAAAAATCCTTAATCTTTAATAGTTTTGTTATGTCATTTAAAAGGCCTTTCATAAGTCTTACAAATGTTGACTTAAAAAGGCCTGAAGTTGATAACATAATCATAGTTCCTAAAGTAAAACAAGCGAAGTATTTGTTAATAGAGTTGTTTCTCATCATATAGTTAGAAAAGAATAAACCTGCTCCAGCAGCAATAATGAGCGTATAAAAGACTTGGCTTTTCTTATAAGAGATAACTTTAATAATCAGCTGGATAACACCATTCACGTTAGCAATGACTTTTTCATATTGCCCTCCTAAGATAGCAGGCAAAAAGGCACTCACAAGTGTAACTAAAGCTGAGAAATGAAGGATACGAGATGGTACATTATTGAAACTCGCTGTTAAAAAGGAAAATACTGCTTTTAATCCTGTTGGAGGCATGTAATTAAATCCTCCTGGGGCATATTTTGTCCAAAACCAAAGTATGAAAGCAATAACACCACAAATTATTAGAATAATGTTTTGTTTTGTGGGCTTCTTAACAAATTTCTTCCAAATCTTTACAACATTTAAAACTTCTTTAATAAAGCCTTCAGTTTCTTGTTTAAAATCAAGTACTTGTTCTAATGTGATATGTTCTGGATGATTTCCTGATAAAGATAAAACACTTTGATCTAGGGATGGTGAAGAGCGATGTGGTGCGGGTGGCATGATGATAGAGATTGTTTTTTGATTATATTTCTCTTTCACAATGCATTGATGTTCCTTATCTAAATCAATAGGTTGTCCACAGTGTTTACAGGTCATTATTTTACCCCACTTGAGTTATACTCTTTATCATAATTATAGACTTGGAATTTTCGAATTTCAATAAACTTTGGTTTTACTTGTTAAAAATATAACTAATTTTAGGATTTAAAAACGTTCAAATTATTTTGAACGTTATTTACTCTTATTAAGGTATTCTTAAGTATTATGCGATAGTCCAACCACCATCAATAGTCATCGTAGATCCTGTAATCATGTCTGCTGAATGACTGCATAAATAGAGTACCATCGATGCAATATCTTCTGTCTTAATTAATTTTTTAATGGCTGATTTTTGTAACATAATTTTAGTAACAACATCGTCTTCATCAATTCCATGGATACGTGCTTGATCAGCAATCTGCTTATCCACTAAAGGTGTTTTCACATACGCAGGACATATTGAATTAACAGTAATGCCATATGGTGCCCCTTCAAGAGCTGATACTTTAGTTAAACCACTTAGTCCATGTTTTGCACTGATGTAGGCTGATTTAAATTCTGAAGCGACTAATCCATGAATTGAATTCAAATGAATAATTCTACCCCATCCTCTTTCTTTCATACTTGGCCATACATACTTAGTAAGTAAGAATGGTGCTGTTAACATCACATCAAGCATGTAATCCCATTTATCTTCATCAAATGTTTCGATGGAGGAGACATGTTGAAGGCCAGCAACATTCACTAAAATGTCTACATGACCAAATAAATCAACTGCTGTCTTAACAATTGATTTGCAGTCTTCTCTTGAAGAGATGTCCGCTTGTAATGATGGACATCCTAGTCGTTTTGAATGTAATAATAAGTCTTCTTTTTGTACGTCTACCATTAATACTTGGAATTCTTGGGCCACAAAAGCTTCTGAGATAGCTAAGCCAATCCCACTTGCAGCACCTGTAACAATACAGATGTGTTGTGTCATATGATCCTCCAATGTGATTTACACTTCTTTTCAATCGTAACAGAATTGAAGACCGTGTCAAGAAGAAGTAAAAAAACTATCAAAAATGATAGTTTTTATATTTTCTAGTATGTAAAGAAACCTTGTCCTGTTTTACGACCGAGTTGGTGTGCACGAACTTTTTTCTTAAGTAGTTGATGAGGTTTGTATTTTTCACCAAGTTCATCAAATAGTGTTTCCATAATGGCTAAACAAACATCAAGACCAATAAGATCTCCTAATGCTAAAGGTCCTAATGGATGATTAGCACCAAGTTTCATTGCGGTATCGATGTCTTCAGCACTTGCTACACCTTCATGTAGGCAAGCTATTGCTTCATTAATCATAGGCACAAGAATACGATTGACAACAAATCCTGGAGCCTCATTGACGATGACTGGAGTTTTGCCAATAGAAAGAACTAATTCCTTCATCTTCTCTGCTACACTTGGATCAGTAAGTTGACTTGAAATTACTTCTACAAGTGCCATCATTGGTACTGGATTAAAGAAATGAAGTCCAATAACTTGAAGCGGACGATTAGTAGCCATAGCCACTTCAGTAATAGAAAGACTTGAAGTATTCGTAGCTAAGATAGCTTCTGGCTTTACAACTTGATCTAGTTCTTTAAAGATTGCTTTTTTGACATTAGCATTTTCTGTAGCTGCTTCAATGACTAAGTCACAATCTTGGATGTCACTTAACTCTGAAGAGAAAACTAAACGACTCATGATATCATTCATGACTTCTTGAGTGATTTTTGTTTTTTCAACACTACGTGATAAGTTTTTTTCAATAGTTTTCTTAGCCTTCGCTAAAGCTTCACTTTGAATATCTCTAATGACCACAATGTATTGGCTTGCAAGCACTTGTGCAATGCCTGAACCCATTACTCCTGATCCGATAACTGCGATTTTCATGTTTTTTCTCCATAAATAGCACCAAAGCTTCCCAGCGTTAACTGGAAAGCATTGGTTTACACTATGTTTTTAAGATTAAAGAATGCCTACGCCTGCCATTAAGATACCAACGATAACAGATACGATTGGAATTAATGTTGCAACCATGAAGATATCAAGATATGAATCTTTATGAGTCATTGCAGTAACAGCAAGTAGAGTTAATACCGCACCGTTATGAGGTAAAGTATCAAGACCGCCTGATGACATTGAAGCAATACGGTGGAACGCTTCTAGAGGGATTCCTGAAGAAGCTGATAGAGCTACGAAGTTTTCTCCTAGAGCAGCAAGAGCAATACCCATACCGCCTGATGCAGATCCAGTAGCACCCGCTAGGATGTTAACTGCAACAGCTTCAGCAATAAGTGGATTACCTTCAATACCTAATACAGCATCAGTTAATTGTGTAAATCCAGGAACCGCGCGAACGACAGCACCGAAACCTACAGCAGCAGATGTGTTGATGATTGCAAGAACGGATCCAGCAGCACCAGCATTGATTGTTGTAACAACATTAGGCATACGTTTCCAGAATAATACGATAGCTAATAAGATACCAAGTACTAATGATTCAATAATGTTGAT
>JAGXRX010000027.1 GCA_018335655.1 Erysipelothrix sp. | reverse complement strand
GAGCATTTATGGATGAAGAAAGTGCAAAAGCATTAGAGGCACAAGGAGTAGCGGTTGTTGAAGATTCAGGACGAGGATATCGTCGTGTTGTTGCTTCACCGAAACCTAAGAATATAACCAACTTAGTATCCATTCAGGATGCATTAAAGAATCATCATGTCGTGGTATGTGCAGGTGGTGGTGGTATTCCTGTTGTTTCTACAAACCAAGGCTATGTAGGGGTAGAAGCAGTCATTGATAAAGATAGTGCAAGTTCACTTCTAGCTTCTCAGTTAGATGTTGATGTTTTATTCATTTTAACAGCAGTTGAAAAAGTAGCCATTAACTATGGAAAACCTTCACAAAAATGGTTAACTACCATGAGTATTGAAGAGACTAAGCAATATATTAAAGAAGGACATTTTGCACCTGGTTCAATGCTTCCTAAAGTAGAAGCTGCGCTTGATTTTGTGAATGGAAAGAAGAATAAGACAACAATTATAACCTTATTAGATAAAGCGAGTGAAGCATTAAGCGGTGAAACAGGGACTCGCATTGTGAGTGATTAATGAGAACATTTGTACTAATTAAGCCTGACGCAATGAAGCGTAAACTTGATCAGGTCATTCTTAATGAATTGAAGTCTGTTCCATGTGTAGTGCGCCGTATTAAAGAAGTAATCGTTAAAGAAGATGTCATTTTAAAGCATTATCATGAAGTCATTGTAAGACTTAATATTCCAGGTTTTAAAGACATGGTTTTAAATGAGTTTAAGGATGAGAGAGTTCTAATTCTTGAATGCGAATCAAAAGATAATGATTTAATTCAAAATGTAAGACATAAGATTGGAGCAACTGATCCTTCATTTGCAGATTCAGCAAGTATCAGAGGCCGCTATGGTGAAGATTCATTGGTGCTTGCTAAAGAAGCTGGACGTATGATTAGAAATCTTATTCATGCTTCAGATTCAGTGGAAGCTGCAGAGTTTGAAATCGATTTATGGTTTAATAGTTAAAAGACAAGAAAACACTGGAGTAAATCCAGTGTTTTTAAGTTAGCTTTAGAGTCAAAGATATCTATTGAAGTTTATGATTTTTCAGATGCTTCAATGATATCATCATATTCATCATATAGATTTTTAAAGAAAAAAGCATGTACGATGTTACCTATAATTCGTCTTTTACGATGCTTAAAGTAATCTATACGAACAAAGACGAATAAGGTCATCAAAGCAACAAACAAGATGATGTTGAATAGTAGCATAAGTCCCCCTTATTAATATCAGTATGCCATAATTAATACTATTTCAAATTTGATGAGAAAAGTAAGTATAGATTGTTAAGGCAAAGTATACTTCAAAATGAGATTCCTTGTCATTAAAGATAGGATAGCCACATGACTCAATTACATTAAGTCGATAACGAAGAGAATTATAGTGAATAAATAGCTTTTGTGCAGCCTCTTTAGCATTAAACTGACATTCTATATAATGATAATAAGTATTAAGTAGTGGTAAATCATGTTTTTCTTCGTATGCAATTAATGGCTTTAAAATTGAGCGAGCATAGTCAAGAAGTGTAGGTGTATCAAGTTTCTTTAGTACATTCACCATACGAACATGATGATCGTGGATGAGTGTATTACTTAAATGATTTTTAGCGGCATGATTAAGTGATTCAAATAGGGAAGTATATGTTGATGGAATCTCACGTGCTTCATAGATGGGTGTTGAATAAGCTGCACGAACGAAAGCGTCTTGAAAATGTGTCTTTAAATGATTATGTAATGTAATCATCATAGTTTTATAGTTCTGTGTATCCTTGAGATTCGCAATAATCAAAACATGATGATTTAAGATAATGAGTCTTAACTCACTTTCGTGAATATGACATGTGTTAACAATTTCATGTTTGATCTGTGAAAAGATCATTGGTTGATGTGCCCTGATGACATTTTCTTTGATATCAATCATCATAAGCATAATCGGAAATGCAATACTCCAATTAAAGATTTTACCAGCCTCAGTAACTTCGGTATTCGATTGATAGTTGGCAGTCATATTGGTGACAAAGTCTATAAGAAATTGATTTTGCTTAAGTGCATTTTCTTGTTTCTTTTGGTAGATAAGGATAATCATGAGTTTGATTATCTCAATGTAGTTATATATGATATGACGCTGTTCATAGGAGGTCATAACCATTAATCGATATACATCCACATTCTCATATGTGACTACTTCATTGATAATTAACTGCTCATCTAGGACGTGATATGAGGATTGTGCTAGAGGATGTTCATCATAGATTGTTTGAATTCGATCACTTGTTGTATGAATCTTACCATTAATAAGATTCACAATTAAAACTTCAATATCAGGGATTGACTTAATAGCTTGTATGAGTGACTTGGTCGAAGGCTTGTCTACGATTTCATGAAGAATAGTACTATACCAAGCATTGAAATTATGTGTGCTATACTGTGCATAGTGAAGTTCCGCAATGATTGAATCAAAGAGTAATGAAAGATTGGCGTCATACTCTAAAGTTATGATAGGAAAATCTAAATGCTTTGCCTTTTCAATAATCACTGCAGGGATTACATCGATATAGCGTTTAATTTTTATGATCAAACCTGATGCTTGCTTCTGATGTAAAGAATCTAGAAGAAGTAAGAAACGGTCTACATCATTTTTAATAGGATAAAGTGTAGTCAAAACAAGTGTTTTTTCAAGGATATATTTATCAAAGTCAGGGGTTTCCATGATTGAAACACTTTTTACAACTCGATTGAGTTGAGTAGCTCCTGAGTGGATTTCAATTTTATCAAAGATATTGCGATCTATAAGGTCTTTTATGGTTATGTACATAAATCCTCCCTTTTGTCTAGTGTATCATATTGTGAATGATTGACAACTATAATAGCTTAATTTCGTTACATGTTTATGAATACTAACCTTTGCACATGGGTTATTTTATAGTAGAAAGGAAAAGGTGCAAAAATGATTGATTCAAGAGTATACAAGATTCCAATGTCTTCTCCCGATGATTTAAGAGGGCTTGAAGAACTCGTCAAGCAAAAATTAGTTGATCCTAATGATGTAATTGCTATTTTAGGAAAGACTGAAGGCAATGGATGTGTTAATGACTTTACTCGAGGGTTTGCAACTATGGCATTTAGCCATTATTTACAGCAACAAACTGGTAAATCTGAGAAGGAGATTAAACATAAAGTTGCTTTTGTAATGTCTGGAGGAACTGAAGGGGTCATGTCTCCACATGCTGTAGTGTTTACATCAAAATTCGTAAATGCACCAGGGCTAGGAAAGAAATCATTAGTGGTTAAGTCAGGGTTTACTCGTAACTTCCTTCCAGAAGAGCAAGGAAGACTAGTGATGATGCATGAAGTGGCAAAAGTTGTCAAAACATTAATGAGTGAAGCAGGAATTGAGTCGGTAAATGATGTTCATTTTGTACAAATCAAATGTCCTTTACTGACTTCAGAGCGAATTCAAGACGCTCAAAATAGAGGACAATCTGTTGTTACTCACGACACATATAAATCAATGGGTTACAATCGTGGTGCAAGCGCACTAGGAGTTGCTGTAGCACTTGAAGAAATCTCAGCTGATAATGTTGCTGAGAAAGATATTTGTCAAAACTGGTCATTATTCTCAACCGTTGCATCAACATCAGCTGGTATCGAACTTGAAAACTGCGAGATTATCGTCATGGGTAACTCAATGCAAGGCAATGGAAAGTATTTCATTGGTCATGATGTCATGAACAATTCTATTGATATTCAGGCTGTGTTAAGAGCAATGAAGAATGCTGGTCTAGAATTTGAAGGACTTCCTTCTTCAGATATTACAGAGAAGGTAGTTAATGTCTTTGCAAAGGCTGAAAGTAGTTCAAATGGATTTGTCTTGAATAGAAGAACTACGATGCTTACTGATAGTGATATCAATCATACACGTCAGGCAAGATCAGTCGTTAATGCAGTTGTTGCATCAGTTATTCAAGACCCAATGGTTTACGTATCAGGTGGAGCTGAACATCAAGGCCCTGATGGTGGTGGACCAGTTGCGGTCATTGTCAAATTATAATTAATATTGATAAAAAGGAGGAACCATGGAGTTACTTATCAATTTAATCCCATTAGCAGTTATATTAGTTTTATTATTTCTCAAACAACATATGTTGTTTGCAGGTTTAGTAGGGGGAGCAGTTGCACTTGTTATTGGTGGTTTTTCTCTAGGTGATGTTAATGGAGCAGTTATGGAAGGTATTAAAACTATGTTCTCATATACTGCACCAATTTTATTTGCAGCGGCTGCAATGATGGTCGCTAAAGGTGGAAGTGTTCAAGCAGTAGTTCAAATGGCAGAAAAGGCTTTTAAAGGCAAAATTGCTATTTTCGCAGGGATTTTAGTTCTTATTCAAGCAGCCGCAACATATATGGCTGGTATGGGTGCAGGGAATACAATGGTTATTGCTCCTCTAGTTGCTATGGCTGTAGGTGCAGTTCCTGAAGTTGTTGCTGCAATGGCAATTGTTACTGCAGTAGGATTTACGACTTCACCAGCTTCAACTGAAACTGTTCTAGCTGCTGAAGCAGCAGGTATTGATGTTATTGAACATGCTGCAAACATGCAACCATTAACACTATTATTTGTAGCATTAGGGGTAGCGCTTGCAATATATGGTGTTTCTAAACGAGGGGTTTTAGTTTCAAATAATAAAAATGCTATTAAAGTAACCCTTGATGGAAATCTATTTGTTAGAGCACTTCCAGCAATCGCTTTATTAACTTTCGTTATTTTAGGATCAAGAATTAATGGATTAATAGGATTTGTTGTGTTTACTCCTGTAACGACTGTTATGATTACCGCAATTCTTACAGCAGTTCTTACTCCATTAGGAATAACAAAGACATCAGAAGCTTTAATTGATGGATCACGTTATATCTTGACTACACTATTTGGAGTAGGTATATTCTTATCATTCATTAACTTGATTGCACGTCTTGGAACCTTTGAACAACTAGCTGGTTTAGTGGCTAATGTTCCTACTGGATTAATCGTTCCATCTGCAATTATTATGGCTTTCCTTATAGCTATTCCATCTGGGGCATTTGCTGCAGGGGTATTAGTGCTTATTCTTCCTACTTTGTCATTATTAGGAATGCCATCACAGGCTATGGGGTTTGTCGCTATCGCGGTTGGATTTGGAACTCAAATTAGTCCAGTTCAAATCAACGTGGCTGCACTCTCTGAAGGGTTTGGAGTTGAGATCTTACAGATTTGTAAGAATAACTTAAAGTTTGTTTTAGTATCACTCGCATTATTGATTGCTTTATCATTCGTATTTATTTAAAGAGAGGGTCAATTAATGGAGCAAAATAACCAAACTGTAGAAATACTATATAATGTTGAAGATGTTCCTGAAGGGTATAAAAAATATGCTTATGCCCTTCAACATATTCTTGCTATGTTCGCAGCAAATGTTACTTTGCCTATTTTAGTTGTAGGAGCATTAGGATTAAGCGCTCAAGAGGGTACTCTATTAATTCAAAGCGCGATGCTTATGGCTGGGATTGCAACACTAATTCAAGTTCATGGATTCAAAAAAATCGGAAGTAGACTTCCCATTGTTATGGGAACAAGCAATGCTTTTATATCTACTGTCATGGCAATCGTAACTCAGTTTGGAATCGGAGCTGCACTTGGTGCAAGTTTTATTGGAGGACTTTTCGAAACATTTCTAGGTAATTATCTAGATAAAGTTAGAAACATATTTACTCCTTTAGTGACAGGTGTTGTGGTTATGACTATTGGAATAACTTTAATTCCAGTTGGGATAAGACAAGCCGCAGGTTCAAGAACACTCATTGGATATGGTGCCCCAATTAATTGGTTTCTATCATTATTAGTCATTCTTACAATTGTCTTATGTTATCGATCAAAAAGTAAGTTCTTTAAATCAGCTTCGATTTTGATTGGAATATTTGTTGGATATATCGTTGCGATAATGCTTAATCAAATCGATTTTAGTATACTTGATCAATCTGCATGGATTTCATTAGTAACACCATTTGCGTTTAAGTGGGAGTTTCATTTAACTGCTATTGTAGCGATGTTATTTATGTATGTTGCAACAACAGTTGAAACAGTCGGAGATGTGTCTGCATTGACCATTGTGTCTAGAAATAGAGAGGCTACACCTGAAGAAAATAAAGGTGCAGTTTTAGCAGATGGTATCGCAAGTTCAATTGCGGCGATATTTAACGGTTTTCCAAATACTTCATATACACAGAATATTGGAGTTGTTAACTTAACGGGAGTATTTAGTAATATTGTCGTTAAGATTGGAGCATTAATCTTAATTGGAATGTCTTTGTTTCCTAAATTAGCAGCGCTTATACTGATTGTACCTGAACCTGTTTTAGGAGGTGCCACTTTAGTGACATTCTCAATGGTTTTTGTATCTGGTATCTCACTAGTTATGAGAGCGCCATTTACTAGTCGAAATATGCTAATTATTGCGTTATCACTAGGATTAGGTGTAGGCTTAAATTTAATTCCAGAATCATTGGCATTTGTACCTTTGTCCTTTAGACTTATGCTTACCTCTGGAGTTGTTCCATCAGCTGTAGTAGCAATCTTATTGAGTTATTTTCTTCCAGAATAAAGTATTGAATTGTCACTAAGAACCTAAATCTTGAACATTCAAGAAAAGGTTCTTTTTTAATTCAATAATTTAATCTAAACTGAAATTAGTTAATAGAAAATTCGAATGTATTTAAAATAGAGAGTAATTGCTATTCAAAGTTAAGTTCAAGTTGATTACAATTCAATAGAATGATCGCTCAAGTTATAGATTTAATGATAGTATTGCATATCACGAAAAATATTACTAAGTTAGCATTTAAATCATTTTATTTCTGTGTTGTATTTAAATCTATAAGTGATTTACGTCATTTTCCCATATTTTCCCACATAGTTTTGTAATTTAGTACAAATGTAAGCGCTTTAAATTGTAAAATCTTGATAAATACATTTAAATGTATTTAATTTAAACTATATATATCAAAGATTGGAGGAGATATGAAATACTGGGTAAAAAGTGACTGGAATGGTTTCTTCGGACTATTTAGTAATAACCTTACTAATATTTTAGTCATGGCAAGTTTACTATCCGTGGTAGTAGGTTTACCATTCGATATAGTCTATGGAAGAATTCTTCCAGCAGTTGGATTATCTATTTTCTTAGCAAGTGCTTATTACACAAAAATGGCTGTTGCGTTAGCTAAGAAAACAGGCAGAAATGATGTCACTGCCTTACCGTCAGGATCAAGTGTTCCACATATGTTTCTCATTGTATTTCTTATTATTGGACCAGTTTATTGGAGTACAGGGGATGCTGTATTAGCATGGAGTGCAGGTCTTGTTTGGTCTCTAGCTGAAGGGATCATTGAACTTATTGGATCACTCATTGGTGCTAAGATGCGACAATGGATTCCAAGAGCTGCAATGCTTGGATCATTAGCAGGGGTTTCATTAACCTTCATTGCTTTAAATCCTGCATTTAGCATTTTCGCCTTACCTTATATTGGATTAGTATCATTAGCTATTGTATTGTTAGGATTTATTGGAAAAGTAAAAATGCCTTACAATATTCCAACAGGACTTGTTGCGATATTAGTTGCTGTTGTTCTTGGTTGGACTACAGGAGTCATGAAGCTAGATGTGTTAATTGCTTCATTTGATGGTTTAGCATTCTCAATTCCAGTGCCATCCTTTATGCGTTGGATAGATGGACTCACAAGTGCTGCACCATTCCTAATTGCTGCAATACCACTTGGAATCTATAATTTCATTGAAACTATTGATAACTGTGAAAGTGCAGCTGCAGCTGGGGATGAATATAATACTCAAGAAGCTCTAGTAGCAGATGGAGTAACCACAATTCTTGGAAGTTTCTTTGGTAGCCCATTTCCAACAGCGATCTTTATTGGACATCCTGGTTGGAAAGAAGCAGGAGCTAGAATTGGGTATTCATTTGCATCAGGACTTGGTGTATTAATACTAACCTCTCTTGGAATTTTCTCAGTACTACTCAACATTATTCCTGTTGTTGGGGTACTTCCGATTCTACTTTATATCGGACTTGTGATAACGTCTCAAGCATTTAGTGCAAATGAGCAAAAGTATGCTCCAGCAGTAGTTATGGCTATTGTGCCATCACTAGCAGATTGGACACGCAATGCAGTTGATATTGCCTTAAACTCAGCAAACACAAATGCCATTGCTGTAGGATATCAACTATTAAATATTAATGGATTAAACTATGAAGGAATGAATGCTTTAGGTCAAGGGGCAATCATAGTTGGGATGGTATTAGGAAGTCTAACTGTATTCATTATTGATCAAAAATTTAAACAAGCAAGTATTACATCACTACTTGCAAGTATCTTAAGCTTCTTTGGAATTATTCATAGCAGTGGGGTTGGATTAAATATGAATCCAGGCATGAGTATCGGATATTTAGGAGTAGCAGTTATACTCTTTGGATATAACATAGTCATGAAGAAAAAGGAGGAAATGGTATGAGAAAGTTTGTCGTCGACGCCAAACCATTTGCATTTGATTTTGATTTAGAAAAGACAGCATTACTAATCATTGATATGCAACGTGATTTCTGTGCTCGTGGAGGATTTGGAGAAGCTCTAGGTAACGATGTTACACCAACCATGAGTATCATTCCTGTTGTTAAAAAGATTCTTGATGCAGCACGTGCAAAAGGAATGTTTGTTGTCCATACTCGTGAAGGCCATAGAGCTGACATGAGTGATTGCCCACCTTCAAAACTACGTCGCTCTAAAGCGATTGGAGAAGATGGCCCAATGGGAAGAATTCTCATTCGTGGTGAAGTAGGACACGACATTGTTGAAGAATTAAGACCACTCGCTGGCGAACCAATTATTGATAAACCAGGGAAAGGTTCTTTCTACAAAACAGATCTAGAGCTAATTCTTCAAAATAGAGGTATTGAAAGTCTTATTGTTTGTGGAGTTACTACCCATGTATGTGTTCATACAACCATTCGTGAAGCGAATGATCGTGGATATGAATGTCTAATGATGGAAGATGGAACTGCAGCATTTGATCCAGCAGATCAAGAAGCTGCAATTCGTATGATTCATCAACAAGGTGGAATATTTGGTTGGACTACAACATCAGATGTCTTACTAGATGTCATTAAATAAACAAAAGAGGAAAGAAATATGAACTACAAATCAGGAGCAAAGTGGTGGGTCAAAGGTGACCTTAATGGCTTCTTTGGATTATTCTCAAACGTCTTAACTAACTTCTTAGCAGCGATCGGTTTGTTGCTAGTTATCGGTATGCCAAACAATGTAGTGTTTCAAAACGTCGTTCCAGCAACTGCTATTATTGTAGGGTTAGGAGGTATCTTATTAGCCCTTCAAGCAAAACGTCTATCCATTAAAACTGGTAATCTTGATGTTACCGCAATGCCTTATGGTCTCAGTGTTCCTCACTACTTTGCGGTAGCATTTGGTGTAATTGGAGTTGTTTATGGAGCTACTCAAGATTGGACCATTGCCTTTGCGACCGGTCTAGCTTGGAATATGGTTCAAGGTGTAATCATGACTATTGGTGCATTTGTTGGACCATGGATTAATAAGTATATTCCTAGAAGTGCAATGCTTGGAGCACTTGCAGGACTTGCGATCACGTATATTTCTATGAATCCTATTGGTGCAATGTTTACTACTCCATACATAGGACTACTCTCATTTGCTATTATCCTAGTTGGATGGTTAGCACTTAAGAAAATGCCATTTAATATTCCTGCAGGTGCTTTCGCTATTATGGTAGGTACTTTACTAGCATGGGCAACAGGATACATGGATGCTTCAAGAGTTACAGATTCATTATCAAACTTTGGGTTTGCACTACCTGGTTATTTTGGAAATCTGATGTTAACAGGCTTTGCAACGATTGCTCCATTCTTACCAGCAGCAATTCCACTTGCTATCTATGATTTCTTAGAGTCACTTGATAACTTAGAATCAGCAGCAGCATCTGGTGAACATTATAATATTACACGCGCAATGTTAATTCCGGGTGTCTTAACAATGACAGGTGCAGTACTAGGGTCACCATTCCCAACAATCATTTATATTGGACATCCTGGATGGAAGAGCACAGGAGCAAGAATTGGATACTCATGGGTTACGGGTGTAGCCATCCTAGTCTTAGCCTTTACAGGACTCATGCAGTTTATCTTAAGTTTAATTCCACTAGTAGCACTTCTTCCAATCTTAGTATATATCGGTTTAGTCATTACTGCTCAAGCCTTCGCAGTGACAGAGAAACGTCATATGCCTGCAGTTGCATTATCGTTCTTACCACTTATAGCTGGGTTTACAGTATTAAAGATCAATTCAGCGATAGGAGCATTAGGGGCGGTCAAAGATTATGCAATTCTTGAAGCTAATGGTGTTCCACTCCTTGGATGGGAGAGATTAGCAGGAGGAGATATCCTTGTAGGGATGTTAATATGTGCAATCGCAATCTTTGTCATTGATCGCCAATTCTTAAGAGCAGCAACATACTCAATTATTACAGCTGTACTTGCATACTTTGGATTTGTCCATGCCGTTGAGATTAAAGTTGGATCAGCTCCTGAGGTTGCATTAGGGTATGTCATGATGGCACTTGTATTCTTCGTGATGAACTTTATGAAGGACAAACCAGAAAAAGAACCATCTGTATAAAATAATATAATTCCCCAAAAAATGGAGTCTATCTCCATTTTTTTTATTTTATTATTTCATGTTATAATATCGAAATTAAAGGAGAATACTATGATTAAAGAATTCAAAAGTTTTATTATGAGAGGTAACGTATTTGATCTTGCTGTTGGGGTAATTATTGGGGGTGCAATGGGAAGAATTGTCACTTCTCTTGTGAATGATGTGATCATGCCATTACTAAGTTTATTATTAGGTAAGTTAGATTTAACTCAAATAAAATATGTTATTTCGGAGGGTAATGAAACCACACCAGAGGTTGCTATACTTATTGGATCATTTCTACAAAATGTCATTGATTTAGTCATTATTGGGTTTGTGATATTCATAGTCATCAAATTCATGAGTAAGCTAAAAAGAAAAGAAGTTGTTGTTGAAAAAGTAGTTCAACCAAGTGAAGAAATTCTATTACTAAGAGACATTGCTGCATCACTTAAAAAGTAACGAGTCATTGTTACTTTTTTTATATGAACTAATGAAGAAGTTGAGTCATCAAGATATTGATAAGCAATAATTCACAAGATTGAAGGTTATTGGTTGCGCTTTCATAAAAACATAGGTACAATAAAATCAAAGTTAATATTGGGTAGAGAGTTAGAGAAAACCCTTCTGTGAGCATATTTTTGTCATTGGAAGGAGGAACTATTATGATCGATATTATCGTGATTGGTGCTGGAATAATTGGCAGTACTGTCTTTTATGAGTTAACTAAACAGGTAAAAAACGTCCATCTTTTTGAGAAAAACAAAGAAGCAGGACTTGAAGTCAGTGGCCATAACAGTGCAATTGTTCATAGTGGGATTGACCCTCATTCAAACACACTAAAAGCAAAATATAATCTTATGGGTCAAGCCATGTATGAAGACTATGCTAAAGAATTAGAAACACCATTTAAAAGAGTGGGGGCTTTTGTCGTTGCTAAAGATATAGAAGAATGCAAACACTTAGATCTTTTAGAAGAGCGAGCAAAACAACGACAGGTTCATGTTGTAAGATATTCGAATCAAGAAGCATTATCATTAGAACCCAATCTTAATCCAGATATTATTAGTGTACTTGATATGCCAACTACAGCTATTATTGATCCAACCCATCTATCATCACAAGCAGTTAAAAAGGGTGTTATGAATGGAGGAGAAGCTCATTTTGAAGAAATGATTATTTCTATTGAACCAAAGCTTCAATATTTTGAAGTAGAGACAAATAAAGGAACATATCAAGCAAAGATAATTGTTAATTGTGCTGGGTTATATGCAGACAAAATTGAAGCACTTGTGGGAGATGCTACATTTACATTGAAATATCGCAAAGGTGAATATATTGTTTTATCCCCACAAAATCCACCAGTATCATCACGCATTATTTATCCAGTTCCATCACTACTTGGTAAAGGAGTTCTTTATGTTCCTACCATTAGTGGTAGAGCATTAGTTGGACCAAATGCTGTGGACGTTGACGATTTTAACCCACATCCTATTTTGGATGTGAGTGTGGAAGATATGAAATCTAAAATGAATCAACTTCTATCGAATGTGCCTTATGAACTTGAAATTGATCGCTTTGTTGGGTTTAGGCCACGTGTCGACAGTGATGATTTTGTGATTCATGAACACCCGGATGTTCCATATTTCTTTACTTTAGCTGGTATTGAATCACCAGGTATAGCAAGTGCTCCTGCCATCGCGAAAGACATAACCAATACAATGATTTTGCCAGGACTTACATCTCGTCTTCAAGGACTTTAATAATGGTGTATAATAATGACAGAATGAAAGAAATACACCCTATGATTGAAATTATAAAAAATCAAATCTGCGTTCCAGTTGTTCCAAGTATGAAACGAATGGAAAGATTTATTGATTCAAACCTTAAAGTATGTGTTTTACAAGATATTCACATATCTCTTTTAGAGCACATGATTAAAACACTGCATGAGAATAATAAGTTAGCTTTGGTGCACATTGATATGGTTCATGGAATATCAAGTGATGAACATGGAGCAGAGTTTTTATGCCAGCGTTTACGTGCTGATGGTATCATCTCGAGTAAGACGCGCATCATAGAAACAACTAAAAAGAACAAGAAGATTGCCATTCAACGTATGTTCTTAATTGATAGTAAATCAATTGAGCGAGGAATTGAGACCATTCAAAAATCTCAACCAGATATTGTGGAAGTGATGCCAGCAATTGCATATAAGATCATCCCATATATTAGTAGTCGTATTGATATTCCGATTATTGGTGGAGGTTTACTAAAAAGCAAACAAGATATTGAGGAAGGATTAGAAGCAGGTTGCCTTGCGTTCACAGTGAGTGATTTATGTTTATGTCAATCAATGCATGAGGATTAATTTGCATATAACTTTTTTCTACATAATTATTGGGAATATTATTGAATTTATATATATAATGATCTAATATTATTATGACCAATCAAATGGGGGAAACATTATGAAAAGAGTCATTTTATGCTTTCTTATTTCTTTAGTTTTTTTAAGTGCATGCTCGCCTTCTACCCCAAAAGAACCAGTTGATACAAGAACAGAAGAAGAGAAAAAAACAGACAACTTTCTAAAATCATCATATGAAGACTATGTTGGGCTATTAAGAGATGATTTTCATCCAATTTTGAAACCTGATATTCAGGAGATTGAAACATCATTATATTACTTTGACAAGAATTCTGATGGAGAAATTCATTTTTGGTTAAATCATAATTTAAGAGGAGATGGTACAGCTCTTACTACAGTTCTTAAAGAATATTTCCAAAATTCAGATATAGAACTAATACCAGACTACTCAAACTCAATGACAGAAGCATTTACATTTGATCTAGATAATTCCCAGTTTAATGTTAGTTTTTCAGTATTTAATAATTCAACAATTGTAAATTTTTATGGATCTTATATTCCAGAAGATGCTAGTGAACTTGAAGAGAAATATTTCAAAAATATTCCTCAATACATCAAACCTTTACCTAATTCAAATGAACTACGTATTCAGTACAAAGAGTTTTATAGTAATGTTGGTGGCCAAAACTCTCTTGAGTTTATACAATCCTACACTACGAAAAGTACTAGAAATGAAATTATCAGTCAGTATGAAGTGCAATTTAAAGATTATCTGGGTTATAAGGTAGAGAAGCAAAAAACATCTTTAAATGAAGACTATACTGGTTCCATCGAGTTTAGTGTTTTTAATCAAGAAACACGATCTTCTGTATATTTTATTATATCAATTACTCAACGTGAAGGTTATGATACAGAATATAGAATAATTTATAAGTTCATATAATATGAATGTCTATATTCATAAATATTGAATATTTGTAAATCTTTTCCTATTTCGTTCACATTTGTCACGATGTAACCGCTTTACATAGTTAAAAAAAAGCATTGCATGAACAAATGTCATGCGTTATAATGTAAGTACAAGTTAATAACCACACAGAGACACCAGAGTAGATGTATTACAAATCTATTTTGGTGTTTTTCATTTGAAGGAGGATATCGCATGTATGATGTTGTGATTATCGGTGCCGGGATCAATGGTGGACTATTAGCACAGAGATTGTCGAAGTTTGATTTAAAGATTGCTCTGTTAGAAAAAGATAATGATGTGGCCAACGAAGCAACGGCTGCTAACAGTGCAATTATTCATTCTGGACACGATCCAAAAACTGGCACGCTTAAAGCAAAGCTTAATGTAAGAGGCAATCATCTTTGGGAAGATGTTTGCAAAGAACTAAGTGTGGATTTTATTCGCAATGGAGCTTTTGTTGTTGCAGTTAATGATGAAGAAAAAGAACGTTTAAAAGAGCTACATGAACAAGCACAAGAGCGTGGAGTACCAAGTCGTATTCTTTCACGTGAAGAAGCTATTGAACTTGAACCTAACTTAAGTGATTTAGTTGTTGAAGCATTAGACTTACCATCGACTGCAATTGTATCTCCTTGGGAAGTGACAATTGCGGCAGTGGAAGATGCAATGAATCATGGACTTGAATTGTTTCTTCATAGCAAAGTTGTAAAAATTGATAAAAAAGACGGATATTTTGATGTTACTACTGCTAAAGGAGTTTTCCAAGCTAAGGTAGTCATTAATGCAGCAGGCGTTTACTCAGACGAGATATATGCTATGGTTTCAAATAATTCACATTATCAAATTACACCACGTCGTGGTGAGTATTATGTATTAGATCGTGCAGCAAAACCAGTTGTATCTCGTACTATTTATCCACTTCCTTCAGAAAAAGGAAAGGGAGTTCTTGTTGTTCCAACTATTCATGACAATATCTTAATTGGACCTAATTCTGACATTATTTCTGATAAAGAAGGAAAAGATAATACCGCAGCAGCATTAGCCTATGTAAAAGAGCAAGTGTCTAAAACTGTTAAGAATATCCCTATGCACACAATTATTCGCACTTATGTAGGATTACGTCCTTCACATCTTGATTATGACTTCGTTATTCAAGAAGCTGATGATGTCAAAAATTTCATCAATCTTATTGGTGTCGATTCACCAGGTTTAGCATCTGCACCAGCAATTGCTGAGTATGTAGAAGAAATCATTTCAAAAATGATTCCTTTAAAAGCAAAAACCGAACCTAGAACACCACGTCGTCCATGGATCATCTTAAATCGAATGAACCCTCAAGAGAAGCAAAACATGTTTGAACAAGATTCAAAATTCGGACAAATGGTTTGCCGTTGTGAACTCGTTAGTGAAGGTGAGATTATTGATGTTATTCATCGTAATGCTGGAGCACGTACTGTCAAAGCTGTTAAACGTCGTGTTAGAGCAGGAGCAGGTCGTTGTCAAGGTGGTTTCTGTGAACCTAGAGTTATCGCAATTTTAGCAAGAGAATTAAACATTAAACCAACTCAAGTTCTCTTAGATGCGGATGACTCAACCATTTTAGTTGGAGAAACAAAGGAGAACCTCGCATGAAACACTATCAATTAGTTATTATCGGTGGAGGAAGCGCAGGTCTTGCAGCAGCAGTCAGTGCATATGACAATGGTGTTTCCGATATCTTAATTCTTGAACGTGATAAAGAACTTGGAGGAATTCTCCAACAATGTATTCATAACGGATTCGGTGTCCACACATTTAAACAAGAACTATCAGGCCCAGGATTTGCTGAGCGTTTCATTGATTTAGTTAATCAAAAACATATTACCTATAAACTTAATGCTATGGTCATTCACTTGAATGACGATAAGATTCTTGAATATGTAAGCCCAGAAGAAGGCTATGTTGTTATCAAAGCTGGAGCTATTGTTCTCGCAATGGGATGTCGTGAAAGAACTCGTGGAGCAATCGCAGTTCCAGGATATCGTCCATCAGGAGTTTGGAGTGCAGGAACTGCACAACGTTACTTAAATATGGAAGGTTTCATGGTTGGTAAGAAGATTTTTATCCTAGGCAGTGGAGATATTGGTTTAATCATGGCACGCCGCTTAACCCTTGAAGGGGCTGAGGTCAAAGGTGTTGCTGAGATTATGCCTTATTCAAATGGATTACCTCGTAATATCAAACAATGTCTTGAAGACTTTGATATTCCACTTTTCTTAAGCCACACTATAACCAAAATTGATGGATTAGATCGTGTAAGTGGAGTTACTATTGCTCAAGTGGATGCATCCATGCAACCTATTGAAGGCACAGAAAAAACGTTTGATGTAGACACAGTCTTATTCTCGATTGGTTTAATTCCTGAGAATGCATTAAGTGAGGAAGCTAATATTGACATGGATCCTAAAACACGTGGACCAAAAGTTGATGAATCCTATCAAACATCACTCAAAGGTGTGTTTGCATGTGGAAATGTCTTACATGTTCATGATTTAGTAGATTTTGTTGCTGAAGAAGGAAGCAAAGCCGGAGTAGCAGCAGCTAAATACATCAATGAAAAACTTCAATCAGGAAGCGTTATTATCACAATCCCTAAAGAAGGTATTGGATATATCGTACCTCAACGAATTCAAGCAATAAACTGTGATAAAACAGTTGAACTTATGTTTAGAGTTAGAAAACAATATAAGAATGTAGAACTTGTCATAAAAAAAGATGATGAAGTTTTAAGAGTTATTAAAAAGAAACATCTTGCTCCAGCTGAAATGGAGAAAGTTATTTTAAAAGCATCTGATGTGGCTGAGTGTCAACATTCATTAAGTATTGAAGTTGTGGAGGTTGCAGCATGAAAAAAGTTGAAATGATTTGTATTGTATGTCCTATGAGTTGTCGATTAGTCATTGATGTCGACGATGCTGGTGCAGTACTTAGTGTTGCAGGTAACTCATGTAATCGTGGTGATATCTATGCACGAAAAGAACTCACTAATCCAACACGTATGTTAACAAGTACAGTTAAAATTTCTGGAGCAATCTATGATCGCTTACCAGTTATTACATCTTCAGATATTCCAAAAGGAATGATGTTTGAAGTGATGAAAGCTTTAGCAAATGTTGAGGTAGTAGCCCCTGTTAAAGCGAATGATATTATTGTAGAGAATGTATGTGATTTAGGTATTAATATCATTGCATCAAGAAGTATGGAGCGAGTAAATTAATGTCAATTCAAGCTCGTTCAAAAGAAGATATTGCGATGGGGAAGCAAGTTAAGCAGGTCATGGTCGTTGATGACAGTCATTTCGGTCTTCGAAAAATTGTCGAAATGCTTGAGAATAGTGGAGATTTCAATGTGGTTGCAAAAGCTAAAGACGGTTATGAAGCAATTGCAATTCTCAAGCGTCAAAACATTGATGTTGTGCTCCTTGATCTCTTTATGCCGAAATGTGATGGCTTAGGATTTCTTAAGCAAGCAACCATCGACAATTTACTTGATCAAACCAAAGTGATTGTATTATCTGAAATCCAAGATGACAATGTTATTGAACAAGCTTTAAAATGGGGTGCTCACTTCGTATTATTTAAACCATTCACGATGCAAACATTGATTGAAAGACTACGAATTCTTACATCTCAAAAAGACGATGAAACTTCGGAGCATTCATCCATTAATTCACACATTATTAAACACTTAAAGGATAGCGGGTTACCATCACATACCTTTGGTTACCAATACTTTCGATTAGCAATCGAACACGTTCTTAAAGAATCACTCGATGTATTTTCAATTACTAAGACCATATATCCATTTGTCGCGAAGTCATGCAAAACAAGCAGTGCCAACGTGGACAAGGCAATGCGACATAGTGTTGCATTAGCTTATGAACATAACAAGGATCGTCTAAATCAGTTTCTGAATTCTATGAACTATAAGGATCCAACTAAAAAACCATCGAACTCGGAATATATGAGTATGATATTAGAAAAAATTAAGGAAGACATGTATCGTTCTCACTCATAGTGTCAAAGGTGAGAAATTATTTCCCTCGCGACAATATCTAAGGCTCACTTTCATCAATCTTTCACAGCCAGTCGGATATTGTCGCTCCCAAAGGGTTTAAATGTAAGCGCTTATAATTTAAAATTAAGCGTAGGGGCATATAGTATTACCCTAATATAAATAAGGATTGAACTTTGATGTAATTGATTCACAACTTCATCCACTGTGTCATTAATTCATCAAGTCAACATAGATAGCGAAAGCTATAGAAAGGGAGAGATTATTATGAAGTTTCTTAGAAGTGTACTAGGATACGCCATCGCAGGTATGTTTGTTATGTCTGTATGGGGTCCAATGGCGTCTTTAGAGTCATTTGGAATTATCGGTGGTTGGTTTGCTGCATTCGCAATCATTGGTCCAATGTGGTTCTTAAACCACTATGTTGGATTAATTCCACATGAATCAGATTCAGGTTGGGTAGATATGGCATTAGGTATTGGTGTTGCGGGGGTTATGCGTGATGTATTCTTAGCTGGATCTGTTGACCCACTAGTAGCTACATTACCAACATTAGGCTTAGTTATTTTAGGAGGCGTCCTCGGGGGATATGTCGCTGCTAAAGTAGAAGAAAGTATGGAGGCTAAATAATCATGACAATTCAACATGCATTAGCGACAGTTGCTGGCGGATTTATATTTCCGTTCCTTATTCGCTTACTTTGGGGAAAATTAGTTGATAATTTTGGAACATTCGGTGGTTGGATGGCTGCTGCGTTTATCGTCGGTACTACATGGGCAATTAACCATGGTACAGGTCTAATCGTTCAATCAGAAGGTGGAGCATGGGTCGATATGGCGTTTGCTGCTGGGTTTGGTTTATTAGTTGCTTCTGTTGTTCGTGGTGGAAATGCTTCTAAAGCAATGCCTAACGTTCTTGCTGCTATAGTCGGTGGTATTTTAGGCGGACTTATCTTATCTTTATATTTATAATCTAGAATAAAATGCCTATGACTACCATGGTCATGGCATCAAATTAAAAAGGAGGATTCATGGAAAAGTATGTTTTAGCAATTGATGCTGGTACAACCAGTAATCGTGCGATTATTTTTGATCACAAGACGGATATCGTTGGAGTGGCTCAAAAAGAATTTACTCAAATATTCCCTAAACCAGGTTGGGTTGAACATAACGCCAACGAGATCTGGACCACAGTTCTTGCTGTGTTAGCGGAAGTTTTACAATCAACAAAGATTAAACCAGAACAAATTGCTTCAATCGGGATCACTAACCAACGTGAAACTACAGTAGTTTGGGACAGACACACTGGGCTTCCAATTTATAATGCTATCGTTTGGCAAAGCCGTCAAACAGTGCCTATCTGTGACGAAATCAAAGCTTTAGGGAAAGAAAAATTATTCCGTGATAAGACTGGATTAGTCGTCGATGCTTACTTCTCAGGAACTAAAGTCAAATGGATTTTAGACCATGTTGAAGGGTCACGCGAAAAAGCTGCTAAAGGGGATTTATTATTCGGTACAATCGATACTTGGTTAGTATGGAAATTATCAGGTGGGGCAGCTCACGTAACTGATTATTCTAATGCTTCACGTACCTTAATGTACAACATTTATGAACTCAAATGGGATCAAGAATTATTAGATATTCTAAACGTTCCTGCTAAAATGCTTCCTGAAGTTAGACCTTCATCAGAAGTATATTGCAAGACTGCTGACTATCATTTCTTCGGTCAAGAAGTTCCTATCGCTGGTATCGCTGGTGACCAACAAGCTGCTCTATTTGGACAAGCTTGCTTCAAACCTGGTATGGCGAAAAATACTTATGGAACTGGTAGCTTCATGTTAATGAACACTGGTGAAAAAGGGATTCCAAGTAAGAATGGTCTATTGACTACTTTAGCTTGGGGTATTGATGGAAAAGTTGAATACGCACTTGAAGGATCAATCTTCGTTACTGGATCAGCTGTACAATGGCTACGTGATGGATTAGGTCTAATCAAATCTGCTCCTGAATCAGAAGCATTAGCAACTGCTGTTACTTCTTCTGATGGTGTTTACTTAGTTCCAGCATTCGTTGGACTTGGTGCTCCATATTGGGACGACAAAGCTCGTGGATCAATCGTTGGTTTAACTCGTGGTACTACTAAAGAACATATCGCGCGTGCAACTCTTGAATCAATCGCTTATCAAACACGCGACGTTCTAGCTGCTATGGAAATTGACTCTGGTATTAAACTTGCTGAACTTAAAGTTGACGGCGGCGCTGTTAAGAATAACTTCTTAATGCAGTTCCAAAGTGACATTTTAGGTGTGCCAGTTGATCGACCAGTTGTTCAAGAAACTACTGCTCTAGGTGCTGCTTTCTTATCAGGTCTTGCTGTTGGATTCTGGAAATCAACTGATGAAGTTACCAACAACTGGAAACTTGAAACTCGTTTCTCTCCTGTACTTCCTGCTAAAGAGCGCGAAGGACTATACAAAGGATGGCAAACTGCTGTTAAAGCTACTCAAGGATACAAACCTGAGTAATCTTTCTCTCATCTTGGATGAAAAAACGTATGGAGTAAAATCCTACGTTTTTTAAATTTATGGATAACATAAAGGAGACAAAATGATCACAATTGTGGTAGTTTCTCATAGTAAAAAAATTAGTGATGGAATTGTAGACATGATTGCTGAGATGGTTCCTTCAGATAATGTGACTGTTCTTTCTGCAGGTGGTACAGAAGATGGAGGTATTGGAACAGATCCAATGCGTATCCAATCTCTCATTGAAGAGCATCATGAAAGTGAAAACATCTATTTATTTGGAGATATCGGCAGTTCAATTATGAGTATTGAAATGGTATTAGATCTCATTGATCCAATATTGAGAGAGAAGTGCATTTATATTGATGCACCACTTGTGGAAGGAACATTTGTTGCCGCTGTTCAAGCAATGATTGATCCATCATATGATGCAATTCTAAGAGAAGTTGGAAAACTAAAAAACAATCAAGGGTAAACCTTGATTGTTTTTGGTTTTACATAACTTTAAGTAATGCTTTAAATAGTAGTCCTGATGAGAATGATCCAGGATCAATGTGACCAATAGATCGATCACCAAGATATGCCGCTCTACCTTTAGTTGCTCTAAGAGGAGCTGTATCATTAACGAATCGATCAACTGCTTCATCATTAAGTTCATTTTGTCTCATTGCTTCTATAACAGGTAGCCACACATCAATCATTGTTTTTTCATTGCGTGTTGCTTTGCCACGAAGCATAATAGATTCAATACCTGCTTGTAATGCATCAGTAAGTTCTTCTTGAGATATTTCAGTACGATCACCAATATTTTTAGCCATTGCAAGGAAGGCAGAACCATATAACGGTCCTGATGCTCCTCCAACTTTACTTAGTAGTGTCATACCAATAAGTTTACATTCTTCGGAAATTGTCAAATCACTTTTAGTTAGGCGGGCTTCAGCATAGGCGTTTGCGCCTTTTGCCATATTGAATCCATGATCACCATCACCAATCGCATTGTCAAGATCACTCAGATATTCTTTATGTGTCTGAATGTCTTGTGACCATTGTTCAAACCATTTGGTAAATGCGAGAGGAGTTAACATATTACCACGCAGCTACTTTCACTTCTTGATCAAGATAATCAACCCAACGAGGGTCTTTTACTCTTAATACTGTAAGTGAAAGACCTTGCATTTCAATGGAAGTCATCTTATTTCCAATAAACTTACGTACAACTTCAAGTTTGTGCTCACCTAGTAAATTAAGAACATCATTCATAAAGACATATTGTTCCATTAGTGGTGTGCCACCTAGTCCATTTACAAATGCTACTACTTTTTCGTTAGGTTTAAGTTTTAATTCAGCTACAATCTTATCAATAAATTCTTTAGCTAGTTCTTTAGAAGGTTGTAGTTTTGCACGACGATATCCAGGTTCTCCATGAATACCTAATCCAAATTCAATTTCATCATCGCCAAGTTCAAAACCAGGTTTTCCAGCTTGAGGAACGATAGCAGGAGTTAATGCTAATCCAAGGGTTGCCATTTCTTTAATGAGTTTTTCACCTTCAACTTTGATTTCTTCAAGTGAAGCACCATTTTCAGCTAAAGCACCGAGAATCTTATGAACAAGAACTGTTCCCGCAACACCACGACGTCCTTCTGTCCATGTAGAGTCTTCAACTGCGATATCATCATTAGTAATGACGAAATCAACTTGAATATTATCCATTTCTTCTGCCATTTCTTTAGCCATTGTAAAGTTAATGACGTCACCAGTATAGTTTTTAATAACTAAGAATACACCAGCACCTTTATCAGCTGCTTTAATACCTTCATACACTTGATCAACAGTTGGAGATGAGAATACATCACCACATACAGCAGCACTAAGCATACCTTTTCCTACAAAACCTGCATGAGATGGTTCATGTCCGCTTCCACCTCCTGAAATTAGCCCGACTTTGCCTTTGCCTTCGTAATTACGAGCGACAACACGTGTGTCATTGACGCGATGGACAATGTCTTCGTGGGTGGCAACTAGGCCATTAATCATTTCTTCGACGATGTCTTCTGGTCTGTTAATAATCTTTTTCATGGTTTCCTCCTTTTGATCATTAGAACAATACACCATGAGTGTATACGCTTTCATTGTAAAACTTTTAATGATTAAAGGCAAAAGAAATGGACTGTGAGTCGGATATTGTCGCATAAATTAATGACTATTTTTATATGCAATAAACTATACTTAAAAATTAAACACTATTGTGATAGGATGTACATATGAAAAAATTACTTATCATTGGAGCTGGTCCTGCAGGGTGTATGGCAGCCATTAGCGCAAAGACAAATCATCCTCATTGGGAAGTTGTTTTAATTGACAAAAATACTCGAATTTGTGAAAAACTAAGACTAAGTGGAGGTGGACGTTGCAACATTAGTGCCAATGTTTCAATCGAAACTGTCATTGAGCAAACCCCACGAAATGGTCGTTTCTTGTACGCAACCCTTCAAACCATGAATCCAATTCATATTCAACAATTCTT
Organism: Erysipelothrix sp.; assembly: GCA_018335655.1. Lineage (GTDB taxonomy): Bacteria > Bacillota_I > Bacilli_A > Erysipelotrichales > Erysipelotrichaceae > UBA6182. The sequence goes on along the minus strand of JAGXRX010000027.1, from coordinate 38,920 downwards.
CGCTCAACGTGATTTACCACTAGTTGAAGAAGATCATAAACGATTATTTCCAATCACCCATAAAGCTGATGATGTCGCAAATGTACTTTTAAAAGAGCTTCAATTATTGAACATTAAGTTCCTTTTTAATATGCATATTCAACAAATTGATCTTCAAAACCGTTTAGTTAAGACGGCTGATGATATCTTACGTTTTAATCACCTTATTATCGCAAGTGGAGGGGCTAGTTATTCTAATACTGGAAGTGATGGATTAATACTTCAAGAACTAAAATCAAACATTGAGATCACACCTTTATATCCAGCTGAAACTCCACTTGTTTGTCAGGAAGCTTTAATTCAATCAAAATGTCTTCAAGGTCTTTCGCTTCAAGATGTGGGACTTTCATTATTTATTGATGGTAAGCGAAAGAAGAAAGTAGTCCATGATTTACTTTTTACTCACTTTGGTTTATCAGGTCCTGGTCCATTACAATGCAGTAGTGTCATTGGTCCCGCATTTGAGGAAAATAAAAAGGTTCATGTGGTGATTGATTGCTTACCTAGTGTTTCAATCGCGACGCTTGAGACAATGTTACACACAATGTCACTTGGTGAAGTGCTAAAACATTTTAAACTTCCTAAACGTTTAATCGAGGGATATGAACTTTTATCTAAGGATTTAAGTATTGTTCAGTTTTTGAAATCTTGGCCAATCATTGTTCATGATGTAAGAGGGTTTAATCAAGCTTTTGTCACATGGGGAGGAGTTTCTGTTAAAGAAATTGATCCTAAGACTTTAATCATTAAGAAGTATCCATTTGTAAGTGTATGTGGAGAAGCGATAGATATTCATTCTCATACAGGTGGGTTTAACATTACCATTGCGATGAGCACAGGATGTCATGCGGGGAAGTTTTTCACACAGTAAAAAAGAGAATCACCTATAACGATTCTCTTTTTTACGATTAAGCAATTAAGCGAGCAAATAATCCTTGAAGGATAGCCCATAACGAGAAGTCATTACCACCGAAGATAATTATCCAATCAGCTACAGTTGTTTGTAGGAATGGAATAGAGAATCCAACCAGAAGAACCATAACTACCCCTGCAACGGCTGAACCTAGAATAGCTCCACGACGTCCACCGGTCGCATTTCCAATAATGGATGCAGTTCCAATTTCAAAGAAACAAGTTATTGTTAATGGAGCAATTACATAGGGGAATACTCCTGCCACAGCAAGTAAAACGATTGCAGCAGTTGAGCTTACCATTGACACAACAAATCCAATAATTAAAGCATTAGGCGCATATGGGAAAAGTAATGGGCAGTCAAGTGCTGGAATAGCATCAGGAATAAGTTTTTCTTGGAATCCTGTAAACGCTGGCACGATTTCTGCAATCATCATACGAACACCAAGGAGCAATACAGTTAAACCAGCTCCAAAGGTAAGTCCCATAGTGAGTAAGAAACTAAACACTTTAGTTGTAGAAGCAATACCAAATATTTCAAGTGCATTTTGACCACTAAAGGTTAAGATAAGCATTAAGACACTGTAGACTAAAACAATTACAATAGATGAAGTTATTGAAATCTCTTTTAGGAATGATAAATTTTTAGAGAATTTTAAATCTTCAGTTGATTTAGTTTTATCTCCAAACCATCTTCCAATGTATCCAGCAATTAAGGATAATCCCACAGTAGGGTGACCTAATGTGAATGAATCATCTTTAGTAACTTCTTTAACAAATGGACGGATAATGTTTGGGGTAATAACCATGTACGCTGCAGTAAATAATGTAGCGACCAATACTAGGGTTGTGCCACTAAGACCAGCATCAACACCTGCTGCTACAAAGATGAATGGGAACCAGTACAACATATGCCCGGTTAAGAAAACTGACTTCCATTTTGTGAAGCGTGCAACGAGTAAGTTAATAGCAAATGCGGATACCATTGCAATACCAATGGTTGATCCATATTCATTCATAAATGCCGCAGAACCCATAGAAATAATAGGTTGTCCACTATCTGCACTAAATACTCCAAATGCAGTAGCAAGTGGTAAAATAGCACCGATGACGATGTCTACCCCTTTGGTTAGAATTACAACACCAAGTGCAGTTTTGAAAGTTCCAGATAACACTTCAGGGAATGACTTGCGTTGCAAGAGCAATCCTATAAGTGCAATCAAGGACAAGAAGATAGGAGCACTACCGAAGATCTCCTGAATGATAAAATCTAGTACAGCCATAATTTCCTCCTCTATTAAACAAGTTTTTGCTTGTTTGGATCAATAATTCCCGACCCCTTATAAGAAACGAATCCGAGACGAATACTTTTTAACGTGTTCTTTGTTGATCATCTCCCCCTTTCTTGAATCAAGATTTGCACTAACCCACAAAGGTGGATCAATGTTTCTTTTCACACAGTTTTCAACCGTTTGAGCCACTAGGGCATTAATAACGGCCATTCCTAATATTGAAGATGTAGGTGAAAATCTACTTTCTACACCTTCTATTGAAAGTGATGCATCGCCTAAAGGACATTTTAGATCGATGACAACATCCGCAAGATCCATCAATCGGTGACCACTTGAATGTCTTGATGATACTTGACTGGAATACTTGATGGATGTGAGAGCAATAATCTTACATCCTCGCTTCTTAGCAGCCAATGCCATATCAATAACAGATCCATTACGACCTGACACTGATGCGCAAATAAAGACATCATTGGAATTTACATTTTCAAAGTCTAAAGCTGCGTCTGCCCAACCCTCAAGTCGCTCAAAGACAGATGACATAAGTGCTATAGGAGGAACACTCATTTGTGGGTACAATAACGCATTAACTGGAACTAAACCACCAGAGCGATAAAACATCTCTAGCGCAAACATTTGTGAGTGACCACTACCAAAAACATGGATGAGTCCTTCATATTCAATTGCATCGCACATTAAAGAAGCAGCTTTTAATATTGAATCTTGTTCTTGAGTGAATTGTTCTTGTAGTTGTTTACTTAACTCAAGATAGAATTCTTGGCTTTTCATGAACGGCTACTTGAGTGATTCAACAAAAGCTAAAGCCTTTGTTTCAATCTCAATTTTATCCACAAAACTATGAATGACAACCACAGGTACTTTAGCGCGTTTATTTAGTGTTTCTGCAAGTTCAAGTGATGTAAATATAACATCGCATTCTACTGATGAAGCTGTAGCTACATCACCTGCAAATACACTAGCAACGATACCGTTTTTCTTAAAAGCTTGATCAAGTTTCATCTTTAATAGAGTTGATGATCCTACACCAAAGCCGCACACTGCTTGAACTTTTAAATCTTTCATACATTTTCTCCTTGTTTGTATGGTTGAATAAGTTTCATAATAGATTCAATATCATTAGCTTTTGATATAAGCTTTGTTGTAACTTCATCACTGAGTAATTCTGATAAAGCCATTAAACCATCCATATGACCATGACCAGAAGTAGCACACAATCCAAAGATGAGTGAAACGGGATCATTGTGTGAATTGAAATGAATTTTTTGAGGGCATACCATCAGGGCAATGTCATTGCGAAGTACACTATCATCTGGTTTCGCATGAGCAATTGCAATCCCTGGTGCAATAACAAAGTATGGACCTAAATCAAGATAACTCTGAACCATGTTTTCAATGTATTGTGGTGTGATACTTCCACTAGTTAGTAATACATCACCGATAGCCCGTAAAGCATCAATAGGATTGGTAGGTTGATGATTAATGGTGACATTTTCTTTTCTTAACATGGTAATTATCCTTTCATTAATAGAATGTCTTTTTTTGAATTTGAATGAAGTAAAGTCTTCCTGTTGTGTTCATGCTCACAAATTCTTATAAGTTTGACTAATCCCATATCTTCTTTTGCTTTAGAAGCAATCACAAATATAACTTTTACGTCGACTCCTTTTTTGTCACCAAATGTTATAGGATCTTTTAATCGAAGACAACTAATTCCATTATGCAAGACACCATCATCTGGGGCTGCGTGAACAAAGGCAATTTGAGGAAGAATGACCATGTATGGACCTAAAGTATCAACGGCCCAAATCATTTTTTCAATATATGAAGATTTTATGCGACCATCTTGAAGCAATGGAAGTGAGGCATGTTGAATTGCTTGTTTCCAACTCATTAAATCTGTAGAGAGTTGAAGGTGATGAGGTTGAATCATCATTGACATCGTTAGAACATCTTGTTGATTAACAAGATAAGTATTTAATATCCGTTCACATTGCTTCTGATATGTAGCATTCCAGACAGTTTTCTCGATTTTTTCCTGATCATTAACACTTAGAATAGGATGAACTACTATTTCGTTATTAATCTGGAGTGATACTGTAGTAATAACTGTGTCAAAAACAGTGTGGGAACTCATTGCATTAAATTCATTAATCGAATAGGGACCATAGATATAATGGTGAGGTAGTATGCTTTGAATACGATTGAGAAGAAGTTGTGAAGTTGCAATTCCATGAGGGCAAACAATTGCAACTTTGAGTTGAGAATCCACAATTCCTAAAGATTGAATTAATACACCACAATGCATGACAATAAACGATATTTCATGATCATTGAAACTTAAGTTATGTCTACTTTCAAATGCAACAAGGCATTGTTGAATCATGTCGTATATTAAAGATAAACTAACACGTACATCTTCAATCATCGGATTGTCTATCCAAGATTGATGTTTAATGCGAAGCAATGTAGCTTTAAGATGCATGAATAAATTCTGAATGTGTGGATTGTCCTCTTGAAGTGAAATGTTTAGTGCGTTGCAAATATCACTTAGAAGCTCATGAGCTAACTCATCTTGGTTTCTCTTAACGACGAGTGACCCTTCATTGTAGCGTGCTGCAAGTAAGGCACACTCAATGCGAAAGATTGCATCTTGATCTAGTGGCATTGTCCATAATATCGTTATGAAGCTAGTGGCATCAGAATTAAGAGGATGCAAAGTTGAGCGATAACTAAGAAGTGCAATTAAATTTGATATGTACATATGTGATTGTTTTTCAAGTTTAACTTTGTAACAATCTTCAAATTCTGATATCCAAGTTTGGATAGTTTGCATCAAGAGATTATTCTTTTTATTTAAATACTCGTATGTGATTTTTATAGTATGTGGAATCAACCACACGTGAGTCAATTTATGTCTCAATAACACTTCGTCAAGATTTAAGTGAAAACCGTGTGTTGTTTGAATTAGTTGTTCTTCACTTAATTCAAATGAAGTGTGGATTTTCTTAAGATCTCTTGTTAATGTTTGACGAGACACTGATAAGGAGGTTGCACACGCTTGAACAGATATCTTGTGGTTAAGTGATGCTTCGAGTAAAATCAACCACTGACGTGTCTTAGGTTCAACATAGCTTATAGAAGACAGCATTTTCGTCCAACCTAGATTGTGTTTATCATGAACCATAATTCCTTGAGAAGGTTTTACTTGAATGCTTAGTGAGTGGATCTTTGAGATATCGATTAAGGCATGAATCTCATTGCGCATCGTTTTTTGACTTACTTTAAAATAACGGGACAAATTTTCAATCGAAATGGTTGAATTTTGCATGAGTAAATAATTTAAGACTTCGTGTTGACGCTGTGTGAGCATATGTTATCCTCTCTTTCATTATAAATAGACAAATAGTATATGGTTGACACATTAGCATAGAGCGTTGTGGTAAATGTTGAGTCAAGATTATTATAGTAAATTTCTATTTCAAAACAAAATCTTTATTGCTTATTTGACTATCATTGAATTTCATTTACAATGAAGTTACATGTGAGGAAATATTATGACATCAAATCATATCGACAAAATCAGGCAATACATTCAAACATTAGCTACTTCTAAAACATCAGTTGAACAGTACAATGAAGTAAAAGCAGATATTGAAAAGCTAACTCCTCATGAGTGCTTTCTACTTATGGATGAACGATTAGAAATGAATGAATCTCATGAAACCATCTTAGGATATTTAGAACGTTTAATGATGGTCTTTTATCCTAGACTTAAAACATTTGAAATAACTCCTATTGAAGATTCTTTTCTTGATCATATGCATCAAGAAAATATTGCTTTTATTCAGCATCTAGATCACATTAAAGAAATTCTTAAGAAACAAGATTTTTCAACACATCTTGAAACGTTAGTTTCACTCTTTGAAACATGTCTTGTGTTTGATGCACATTATTTGAAGAAAGAGAATATAGCTTTTCCATTTCTTGAGAAGAAAGAAGATGTTTTTAAAGGGGTATCACTTATGTGGACACTCCACGATCAAACTCGAAAAACCCTAAAGGAACTTATTAACTCTTTAAAAGGTGATATAACTTTCGAAGAAATAAGTAAGTTAATAGGACGCTATTTCTTTCATGCATATGGATTAGTTCAAAAGGAAACGTATATATTATTCCCAGTCCTTTCAAAGTGTTCGCTCAATGAACTCGAAAGCATGAGAGAACAAAGCTTTACTTATGGATTTGCATTTATTCAAACCCCGATTTATCGAAAAAGTGATCCCATTCAAACATCATCAACTTCGAAATGGATATATACCACGAAAACAGGTCAACTTAGTTATGATCAATTGACTTTATTCTTGGATATGCTTCCACTTGACTGCACTATTGTAAATGAAAAAGATCAAGTTGTTTATTTTAACAATCCTAAAGAGCGTTTCTTCCCACGTAGTGAATCAATTATTGGCCGAAATGTTGTTAACTGCCATCCAAGTCACAGTGTTAATACAGTCCTTCAAATTCTAGATGCCTTTAAGCAAAACAAGCAAGATGTGGCAACATTTTGGATAAATTTTAAAGGTAAAAAACTACACATACAATATCTTGCGATGCGCGATGCACAGGGAGTCTATCAAGGTGTCATTGAACTTACTCAAGATGTTACGTCAATCATGAATCTTGAAGGAGAAAAACGCTTACTAGATTGGTCACTTTGATCAATCTTTATTATAAATTACTTTGATGGGCAAACTTCTTTATTTATTTATCTTTATTAATTACAATGTAGAAAGTCAAATTTATGACATATAAGGAGAAATATAGATGAAGAAGTTTATTGCTTTGTTGTTGTCAATGATGCTTTTCGCTATGACTTCCATCACCGCGTTGCCTGCTGATGATATTGTAGATACTGCAATCGATAATGGCAGTTTCACAATTCTGGTTCAAGCTCTTGAAGCTGCTGGCCTAGTAGAAACGCTTAGAGGTGATGGTCCGTTTACCGTTTTTGCACCAACTGATGCTGCTTTCGCAGATTTATTAGCAGAACTCGATGTTACAGCTGCAGAGTTGTTAGCACATCCACGTCTAAAAGAAGTGTTGTTATACCATGTAGTAGCTGGTGAAGTTGAAAGTGGTGACATTACTGAAGGGTTAACTACGGAAACGGCATTAGGTTTGGGCGAAGAACTAACATTCACACTCGTTGGAGGAGTATTCGTTAACGATTCAGAAGTTGTACTTCCTGACGTATTTGCTACAAACGGTGTCATTCACGTTATTGATAAAGTATTAATTCCAGAAGCATTCTTTATCGAATTTGATACAGTCGTTGATGTTGCATTATCTGATGATAATTTCTCAATTTTAGTTGCTGCACTACAAGCTGCTGATCTTGTTGGAGCATTACAAGGTGCTGGACCATTCACGGTGTTCGCTCCGACTAATGCTGCATTCACTGCATTGCTAACTCAATTAGATTTAACAGCTGAAGAATTATTAGCACAAAGTGATCTTGCTAAAGTATTGCTATATCATGTTGTTCCAGGATTAGTAAAAGCTGGAGATATTACTGATGGTTTAGTTGCTGAAACACTAAATACTGGCAATTCATTAACCTTCACATTAGGTTCAGTCATTATTAATGGATCAGTTAATGTCACAGCTGCTGATTTACTAGCGCTTAATGGTGTTGTCCATGTTATTGACACAGTATTAGTACCTGCTAACTTCACACTTGATGATCCAATTCCGCAAACTAACGATGATAATTTAATGGTTTGGATGGGATTACTATTAGTCTTAGGTAGTGGACTTGTGATTATTGCTCGCTTATTTAACAAAAAAGTAACTGCATAATAATATTTTTATAAGATTAAAAAGGCTCGCAAAATTGTGAGCCTTTTTCTATGTAATCTATTTTGAGTAGATATTCGATAACTATGCAACAAATTTTTGTTTCTTCATTACGAGTATACTTAGTCCAAAGAAAACAGCACTATATAGTAGCATTGCACCAATCATTAGTAGAGGAGTCATGACTGTAGAACCAAACTTAATGCTCATACCAAAGAATAATTCGAAGTTCTCGACGATCTGAATTGGAGCACCTTCAAACACTTTAGTCATAAAAACTGGCATATAAGCAATTCTCATGAGTGTAACCCCATAAGCAAATGGGAGTAGATTTACAAACAATGCTACGGATGCACTTATTACTCCAATAGGAATATAAATACCCCCAAAGAAACCAATGAGTGTTCCAACAATACCTCCAAGTGATCCATAAGCCTTATTTGATTTCATAATTACCGCAATAAAGAAGAAGATACAACTGTAAGTCATAGAACATAGCATAATCACAAGAAGTACCATAAGTACATCAATAAGAGGAATAAACCCATAACCCATAGTTAAGATATAGAGCTGACCTAAGAAGAAATTAAAACTAGCCATAATCGTGGTGACTATCAGTGAAGATAATAAATAACTCAACACAAAGCGAGATCTTGGAATCGGTGAAGTATAGAAATCATCAAGTGTCTTAGCTGCACGATCTTCTGAAAATAAACCTAAGACTGAAACAGGAACAGTTACTGTGGAAATAAATACAATACCTGCCATAAGCCATGCCATGACTAGTCCATCAACATAAGGAATATCACCTACAGAGTTTTTAACACCTGCTAAAGTGTTATCTCCTAAAAATGCGGCATACATAATGATAACCATAATGACTGATAAGAAACTAAAGAATACGCCCATATAGTCTTTAAGATAGCGTTTCAAATTACGCTCAACAAGTTTAATTAACATTTATTGGTCCTCCGATGTTAAAGCGAAGAATACATCATCCATTGTCCCTTGAATGACTTCAAAGGATTGAATTAATGGTTGATACTTCGAGACTATTTCAACACTTTCAAAAGGAGAACTTAAAGGAATTACATACCTATTTTGATGAACAACGTATTGAATGCTATCTTGGATAAGACTTTGCTCAAGAGGTCCGTTTCCACTTAGATAAAGTTTAGTACGTGTATATTTCTCACGCAAAGCATGACTGCTTGCGTTTTCAATCATTAATCCTTCATTGATCACAATGACTTGATCAGCATCCATTACTTCTTCTAAGTAGTGGGTTGTAAGTAAAATAGTCATTGATGATGATACTCTTAATTGATGAATGTATTCCCAAAGTTCTTGTCGACTTTTAGGATCTAGACCAGTAGTGGGTTCATCAAGGATTAAGATTCTTGGTTGATGAAGTAATGCTCTCGCAATGTCGACTTTACGTCGTTGACCACCAGATAATGATCCATACTCACGCTTTAATAATTCTTCAATATCTAGAGTCTTACTTACTTCAAGGATTCTATTATGAAGTGATTCCTTACTAAGACCATACATTGATCCACGAATGGATAAGTTATCATAGACAGTTAATATACCATCCATCATGCTATGCTGAAATACAATTCCAATCAGTGAGCGAATCTTTTCATCATCTTTAGTAACATCATAGTCAAACATTTTAATACTTCCAGAAGTGATCTCTGTCAGAGTACTCATCATGTGCATGAGTGTTGATTTACCAGCTCCATTCTTTCCTAAAAAAGCAGTAAAGCTAAGTTCATCAATGCTTAAAGAGATGCCTTTGACGGCGTGGACACCATTATGATACTTCTTGTGGACGTCGTTAATTATAAGTGCTTTCATTAAAATACCTCATTTATTATTAATAACTTATCACATAATGTGTTCTTAGTACAATAAATTTAACGTAAATTTAGCATAGTTCATTTAGATATCTCGTGTTATTATAAACATATCAAAAAGAGGACAATATGAAAAAAATACTTGTAACAAATTTAGGATCAACTTCTACAAAGGCAGCTATATATCATGATCAACATTGTGCATTCGAAACAACACTTCGTCATGATTCTTCAGATTTAAGTCGTTTTAAAACAACACTAGATCAAAAAGATTATAGAAAAGAGAGTCTTGAAACATGGTTGAAAACGATTGACGTTTCAATTTCAGATTTGGATATAATTTGTGTTCGTGGAGGTGTATTAAAGCCTGTTGTCAGTGGAATTTATCAAGTTACTGATAAAGTCATTGAAGATATATTAAGTGGTCAATATGGTATGCATGTAACTAATGTTGGAAACCTAATTGGCTATGAATGGGGACAAACATACAATAAAGAAGTTATCTTTGTGGATGCACCAATTAGTGATGAATTAGGACCTTTAGCACGTTACAGTGGTCATGCATTAGTACCACGTCGTAGCGTCTTTCATGCTCTTAATCAAAAACAACAAGCTCGCCAATACGCTACATCTATAAATGTACCTTATGAATCACTTCGCCTTATTGTAGCCCATATGGGTGGTGGAGTTTCTGTTGGAGTTCATGATCATGGACGAGTTGTTGATGTCAATAATGCGCTTGATGGTGAAGGAGCAATGTCACCAGAGCGTGTTGGATCACTTAGTTCTATGGATGTACTTAAACTTCTTGATAAATTTAATGGGGATGTGAATGCAGTGAAGAAACAACTTGTAGGACTTGGAGGTATGATGTCATACACCAATACCAGTGATGTTAGAGAAGTTATGGCATTAGCACAAGAAGATAAAAAGTATTTTGAAATCGTTGAAGCGATGATGTATCAAGTTGCTAAAGAAATCGGTGCTATGGCGACTGTTCTTAAAGGACAAGTCGATCAAATCATTTTAACAGGTGGATTAGCCTATAATGAGAGTCTTATGAACATGCTAAAAGAGCGTGTAGAGTTTATTGCCCCAATTACAGTTTATCCTGGAGAAAATGAACTTGAAGCACTTGCTTTTGGAGCACTAAGATATTTGAACAAAGAAGAAGCATGTCAGGTGTATGAATAAGCGAATCTAGTTATAATAATTATGTCTAGTTTATTTCAATAAGAGACTATGAAAGGTCAAACAATGAAAATTATTGATGGTCAAGAATTGTATGCTTATATTATTTCAGGTGCAAAAAATGTAGTTGTTAATGAAGTGAACTTAAATAAGATTAATGTGTTTCCAGTCCCAGATGGGGATACGGGAACTAATCTTACTCTCACCATGAATATGATTATTCAAGGTGCAAACAAACTAAATAGTGTGGGAGAGCAAAGTCATCACATTGCTTCATTAGCGTTAAACAATGCATATGGTAACTCAGGAATGATATTTGCACAATATTTTCATGGATTTGCACAAGCCTTTAGTGATAAAGCAACGATTTCTGTTCAAGAACTTGTGCAAGGTTTTAGCTCAGGTTTTGAAAAAGCATTTTCATCGGTGTCACAACCTAAAGAGGGAACAGTCCTTACAGTGATGAATTTGTGGGCTAAATCATGGGAAAAGCAAATGAGTGACAATTTTGAGAATGTCTTTGAAGACATCCTTTCACAGCTTAAACAAGGTGTTGAAGATACTAAACAACAACTTAAAATTCTAAAAGACAATAATGTTGTAGATGCGGGAGCAATGGCTTTCTTCTATTTCATGGAAGGAGTTTTAAGATTCATCAAAACTAGAAATCTTGATGATATTAATTTTGAAGCTGCAACTCTTGAACTTGTTGATGAAATTATGATGAGTGCTGAAGTAGGGGACTATCGATATTGTGCGCAATATTTAGTCAATACTACAACAAGTCCTGATGAATTTCAAAATATCCTACAAGGAGTAGGAGATTCATGTGTTGTTAATGGCATGGATGGTGTCGTCAGCATTCATATTCACACCAATGAACCTCAAGAAATCATGAAAACGTGTGTTTCTTTAGGACATGTCATCTCTCATAAAGTGGATGATATGTGGCTTCAAGCAAACATGATTCATAAGCCATTATCAAAGATTGCAATCATTACAGACTCCATTGCAGATATCCCTAGATCACTTGCAGATAGTCAACATTGTGTCATTTTCCCACTTAATATAATCATCGATTCAGTTGTTTACATGGATAAGGTAACCATGACATCAAGTGATTTCTACCAACACATGGATGACTACACTTTAAATCCAAGTTCATCACAACCTACCGTTTCTAGTGTTGAGCGATTATTTAAATCAGTCCTTCAACATTATGATGAAGTCATCGGTATATTTGTATCTTCTCAAATGAGTGGTACTTATAATACTATGCAAAAAGCATTAGGAAACCTAAACCTTGAAGGCAAAAAGGTTAAACTTATTGATTCAAAAGCAAACTCAATTGCCCAAGGATTAGTTGTTATGAAGGCACTTGAATTAAAAGAGGCTGGGTATAATTTTGAGGAGATAGTATCTCAACTTGAAGATGTCATTGAGCGAGTTAAAATTTATGTGAGTGTTAAAGACCTTAAATATATGATTAAAGGAGGTCGAGTGTCTAAAGTAACAGGAATGATATTATCAAAACTGAAACTTCAGCCTGTCATATCCATTGATTCTACAGGAAAAGGAATAATACCTTATAAGTCTTTTACTCAAAAAAGTGCAGTCAAATCTATTCTTAAAGCACTTAAAAAAGATCATCAAGAGTTTGGGATTGAGCGTTATGCTTTAGTTTATGCTGATAATCCTCATGATCTTGATGACTTTAAAACACAAATCAAATCCATCCTTAATTTAGATCCAGATTATATTGAAAGTATTTCACCGATTGTTGGATTGAATGCAGGTAAAGGTGCCTTTGCGATAGGGTACATTACTAAAAAAGAAACAACCAAATCATAGTTTGAGTAAATTAAAAGGCATCATTTGATGCCTTTTAATTTGGAAGAAGTGATTATGATACTTCTTCTACTTCTTCTTGAGCTTTGTCAAAAGCTTTGTGGAATGCGTCTTTTGTTTTACTAGAGACTTCCATCACTTTTCCTTTAGCGGAGTCAAACATGCCTTCTAATCTTAATCCAGGATCATCGGTGATTGAACCAACCACGTCTTTAACTTTGCCGCCGATTTGAGCAATAACCCCCTTACGACGTAAGATTTCGAAAGTCACGATTGAGCCAGCAGCTATTAAGCCTAATGCGATAAGTTTTTTCATGTTTACCACCTTTCTTCATTTATTATACCATAATTCACTGACAGTTCTATTTAACCCACAATGTCACAAAATCGAAAACTGAGTGCTATTGTCGATGACTTCAATAATTGATAATTCTTTTACTAGAAAAGCTAATTCTTAAACCAGTACCAAGTCAATGTGATTAATCACATTAACAGATATAATATTGGTAAATCCTTTGTGATAGAGCATATTATTCACAAATAGGTGCACTTATAGAACAGTTTAAACGAGAAAAAAAAGTATTTTCAGCAAGAAAAAATCACTAAAACAGAGGAAATTATATCTTTTTTTGTAAAAAATGTTATTTTGTGTGTAATAAATCTACATACATAAACTTATAAGTTAATTTTTTGATATAAAAAGAGCAAAAATCATGCAATTTTGAATTACATATATATAATAAAATATTTAAAAGTAATATAATTAATGTACAAAGAGTTTATGGTGCAAGAAATGCGACAATTAAATAAGCGGGGGATGACTTTAATTGAAGTAGTGGTGGCAATTGCAATCTTTGGAATTGTGATGGTCACAATTTTTCCTGCGATTTTAGTGCTTAACTTAATGAACACATATTCATTTGAGAAATTGGATACTACATATATTGCTCAAGAGGATATGGAAGAAATAATATTTGAGAGTAGAAACAACAGCTTAGTCAATGTGAGAAATTACATTTTAAATACCATGAATTATACTTTCCAAGTTGATGAGTCTACTGCAAGCAGGTTTGTGTATCAGCGAGTTGACGCTAGATATACTATTTCAGTTACGCTTACACAAATTAATAGTACGAGATTATTTCAACTGATGGTTGCAGTTTCAAGTTCAACCAACGAAATAGAGGGTGAGCGTGTTCAACTAGAAACCATCATTTCGCTAGATTAAGGGGAATGAACCATGAGATTACTAAAAAATAAAAAAGGACTAACCCTTGTTGAGGTAATAGTCACGGTATTTATAGCAGCTATTGTATTTGGGATGGTGGCGTCTATCGTAGGATTCTTCTCTGGTTTCTTTGGAGATGAGACCCAACAACTCAATCGTCAAGAGAATATGAGAATACTTATACTTAATATGGAGAAGGATATTAGGACTTCTGATCAAATGATAGACTTTAGTGGGACTTGTTACATTATTGGGTTAGGAGATGGAACAACAACATCGCATGAGTATTGCTTCTCAAATGGAGAGGTCACAAGAGATGGTGTTGTAGTTGCACGAAACGTAGCAACATTTACACTAACTACAACCGATGGAAGCAGAATAATTGTTGATATAAAGATGATTCCAGATTCTAGAGGTGTCCAAGTCGAGGCAAGTTACACTATATATTTAAGACAAGCGGGAACGTAACGAGGTGAACAAATGAAACTAAACTTCATCAGAATAATTAAGCAAAAAAGTGGAGTGGCCATTATGTCGGTCATGCTCTTTTTCATGGTTATGATGCTCATGGTAGGAGCACTTACTATTTCATCTGAGGGGAATTTGAGAGTTTCAGGGGTTAGTGCTCAAAATACTGCAGCTTATTACGCAGCAGAGGCAGGGATTACTTTTGTGGTGAGTGACTTTAAACGAGTTATTGGCGTTGAAGAAGGTGACTTAACTCAGGCACAGTTTGTAGCTGCGCTTAATAACTTCATTGCAAATCATGGCAACACGCGTCTTGACCTTTCATCAAATCAAGGTGCTGACTCATATGCACTCATCAGTTTTAAAAATGTAGCTCATAATTCAACATCAAACACATTTCAATTTACAGTTGTATCTACTGGTATAGTTAATGATCAAACAAGAACATTAGAAACTTTTGTTGATTTAGACTACAGCCTAGGAGCAGGAAATCGCCAAGGATTTGCGGTTAAACATGCAGTATTGGTTAAAAATACGTTTTCAACAGCAAATAACTTTACAATAGGTCTTTCACCGGCCGCTCAAGCTGCCAATCCTACGGGGACAGCATGGGTTGCGACAACAGCATCGACTCAAGGTGCTATAGCTTTCGGAAAACCAGGGGATTACACAGGAATGGTTGAATTATTACCTGGAGCAAACAATAACGTAACGAATGTAACTTCAAGTCGCATCAGTAAAACTCTTAACGTTCAAGAATTTACGCAACTTGATTTTGAACCAGTTCGCACACTAGCAGCACAGGTTTTGAATCGTTCTAACAATAATATTCCTAATATTACAGGACTTACTTCAGGAAACAATATAAATCCAACATCCGCAGGGACTTATACAATACCGGGAGGTTCATATTATGTTCCAGAAGTTAGATTTAATTCAAATAATGTAACAATCAATGCGAATCATGATGTATTTATTGTAACTGATAGTTTAAATTTCCAAGGAAATGTTAGTTTTACTGGAACTGGGGAAGTGAAGTTTTATGTCCGACGTAATATGTCTTCTAGTAGTACATTTACACTTCTTCAAAATCTGAATAACGGTAATGTGGGGCGCAATAATAATCCACATCTATTTTTAGTATATGTCGATGAAACTAGTCCTGCGATGACAGTCACTCCAGGAAATAACGGTAGTATTTTCGGATCATTTATGTTTCACAATGCTAATCTGAACTTCTCTAATAACGTTTCCTTTGGTGGATATTTGATGACAGGCGGGTTAACAGTTAATCTAAGCAACAATGCGGACGTGTTTACAGCACTTTATTATGCACCTAATGCTAATGTTACTATTAAGCAAAATGGTATTGTTAGAGGTGCGATTATTGCAAATAACGTTACTATGGAAAATAATGCAATCGTTCAGTATGAACCAGCATTTTTAACCAACTTTCCTTTTTCAGTTGAATCACCAATAGTTGATACTACCCGCTCAGATGGTGTACATACTATTGTATTCAGAATTCATAGAACAACGGAACAATAGGGGGGAGATATGAAGAGTTTTCAAGTAAAAGCAATTGATGCTAGTGGAAGAAATGTTAATGATTTATTTTTTGCTGAAGACATTGAAGATTTAATTCAAAATGTCAAAAGTAAGTCTTTGTTTTTGGTTGAGTATCGTGAAACTAAATCATCATCAAACTCAGTATCAAAATTGTCAGTTAAAAGTCTTGTTATCTTCTGTCGCCAATTAGGAACAATGATTGGAGCTGGGATACCTATTATGCAGTCATTAAGTATGTTGCTAGAAAAAGCAGATACCCCAAAGTCAAAGCGAGTCTATCGAAATGTATTTGAAGAAGTTCAAAAAGGTAATTCCCTTTCTGCAGCAATGCAAGGCCAGGAGGGAGTTTTTCCAGAGCTTCTTAATAACATGATTATGGCTGGCGAACTTAGTGGGACTCTCGATATTAGTTTAAAGCGTATGGCTGCTCATTTTGAGAAAGAAGCTAAACTTAAGAATAAGATTAGAAGTGCAAGTATATATCCAATGGTCCTTGGTGTTTTTTCCGTTGGTGTTGTACTTGCATTAGTTACATTTGTTCTTCCTACAATTACAGCAATGTTTTCAGTTGATCGCATTCCTTGGACAACACAGATCATTTTAGGTTTTAGCGATTTCCTACTCAACAACTGGATCACATTAATCATTGGACTAATATTTCTTGTTATTACCATTAATCTTTTGTTAAAAGTTCGAAGTATTCGCTTACAGTGGGATAAATTTAAACTGTTTATGCCTGTCTTAGGTAAGCTTAATCAAACAATATATTCTGCTCGTGCAGCAAGAGCATTATCTTCGCTTTATTCGAGTGGTGTTCAAATATTGGATATGTTGGAAACGACAGGTAGAGTGCTTGGTAATGTCTATTTAGAAGACATGTTTCTAGAAATAATCGATAAAGTAAGTAGGGGAGAACTTATTTCTAAATCGATTGCTGAAACAAAATCCTTTGATCCAATGCTTTCATCAATGATCTACGTTGGGGAAGAGACAGGGGCTATTGGAGATATACTTGATTCAACTGCAGATTATTTCGATAATGAAGCAGATAGTGCACTGCAGCGAATTATTTCAATGATTGAACCAATTATGATTATTGTATTAGGGTTTGTAATTGGATTTATCGTTATTTCTATCATTCAACCGATATTTCAAATGTATGAGATATATCAATAGGACACAAAGGGGGTCTAGCCATGAGTTTAGCCATTGAGATAAAAAACAATGAAGTCATCTTAGTAGATGCTAAGGTGACTAAAAACAGAATTCAAGTGAAATCAACCCATTCATTTGGATTTGAAGAAAGTATGATTAATCAGCAAGGAATTGTAGATTCAGACAATTTCTCATTGGTACTTTCCCAACAACTTAGTCAATTCAAGAGTAGAGAAAAGAATTGTAATGTGTGTATAAACAACAATTCAATTATCTATCGTGAGATCTTAGTACCAAAAGTTGATGAAAAAAGGCTTCCATTTTTAGTTCGATCAGAAATGATGAGTGCTCTTCACTTAACTCCAGATTACCTTGTTGATTATGTGCCTCTGGAAGAAGTAGAGCGAGATGGACATCCAATGTATAGGGTTTTGGCGGTAGCAATCCTTGAGGTTGCTATTGAGTCGTATCTAAAAACATTGAAAAAAGCGAATTTGAAGGTTAACACCATCGACACAGTCACTAATTCAATTATTAAACTTGTTGATACTTTTGGACTTTCAAAAACTGAAAGTCAATTTATCGTGGCTGATGTTCAGAAAGGACAACTAAAACTCTATCTCTTTGATGAAGGAGTCTATGTCCTTGCAAGAAACACAAAACTTACTTCAAATCTTGATGAAGAGGCAATGAATGTTGATGAAATAATTGAGTCAATTAGTAAGATGAATCAATTTACATTCACTCGCAATAACAAAGGTATAAATCACATCATATATTTAGGGTTAGACTCAGTTCTTAAAGAGTTGAGTAATGGAGTTGAAGAGACACTAAATATTCCTGGAAAAATCTTTAATGAAGTTATTAACAAAGACAATCAAAGCAGTTTTGAAAATAAACATGTCAACGCGATTGGCGTATTGTTAAGGAAGTGATAATATGAAAAAACAAGACATGAACTTACTCGAGAGTTATCAAAAGATCAACAAAGTTCGAGCTAATAAAGATGCTACTGGAAGAATTTATATTATGCTTTTCATTGGTGCATTGTTGATTGCAGGTGCTTATTGGTTTACATTATTTTTCGAAAACACTGCTCTTAAACAAAACATAAAGACAATTGAAGACTACCTCAATAGCCCTCAAATTGCTGAAAGAAGTAATGAAGCTAACAAGCTTAATGATGATATCAAGAAGTTAGAAGATATTTTGAGTGAAGTCAGAAGCGCACAAAATGTTTTTGAACTACAACCTAAATTTACTTCAATAACAATGAACATACTATTAGCTGAAAGACCAGGAACTGTTAGAATCAACGAAATCACATATGTTGGAGATTCTGTTGTTCTCGATATTTCTGGAACTCGTGTTTACTCGATATCAGATTATGTTTTACGCTTACGTCGCTTAGATTATTTCCAAGAAGTAAGATACAGTGGCTATGAATTTAGCAATGGTCTATATAATTCAAACCTGGTTATTATTTTGAAAGGGGGACAATAAGATGTCATCATTATCAAAACGAGAAGTATTCTTGTTGTTTCTAATGGCTGTGATTGTAACATCTAGTCTATTTGTTGCATTCCTGATAAATCCAATTAACGAAGAACTTAATGTAAACCGTGAAAGACTGAATCAGTTAGAATTTCAAAAGCAACAAACAGAAGTAAATTTAAGTGTGATTCCTGCACTTAGAACTCGTAAAGCTACAAGATTAACGGAAACAGAAACAGCAATCCAAGCGATTGCAGATCCACTTCATGCTTCGGAATTTGAGCGTTGGATGTTACCTGTACTCACAGAATATAATGCACGTGTTACGAATGTTGATTTATCAGATACCACAATCGCAACACCAGAATTGTTGTTCACTCAAGTTAGTTCAGAAGTGTATCGTTTGCTAGAACTTATTCAAGACTATAATGATATAAATGTTGAACCATTACAACCACTCCCTGAATCAACAACACAAATGCTTTTTGCACAATACTCCTATCAGTTTGTTTCAAGTTTTGAAAACTTTATTAAAATTGTTGATGAAGTTAAAGAGTGGAACACTACATATTTCATAAGCAATGCCAATTATGACTTTGCAACTGGTGAAGGCACAATTACAATCAGTGTATATGGAGTGCAAAAAATAACTCCTTCAGAAGTCTTAGGAATATATTTAGAAGATTTTGGAAAGCATCCTGATGAAATAAAAGGACCAAGTGTTCCTGCTGGTACTAAGTAAGTAAACTCATATACCAAGTGAATATATCCATTCCATACAAGTAGGCAATATATATTCCTATACAAAGATATGGGCCAAATGCCATTAAGGATTTCATTTGTGTTTGCTTAGTTAAAAGTAAGTACACAGCGACCATTCCACCAAAAACCGCACCAAAGAAAAAGGCAACAAGGGTTGCTTGATATCCAAGTAAGAACCCACTAACAGCCATTAACTTTATATCACCACCACCAATTCCATTGGTAATCACAGCAATCACATAAAGGGGAATGCTGATAATAAAAAAACCAATGAGATGACTCACAATATCTAGTTGAGAAATGAAGAGTACATGAACTAATGCTAATGCGAATATCATAAGATGAAATCGATCAAAGATTTCCATCGTATCAATATCGATCATAGCAATAATGATACATAGTGAAGCTAAAATCATTGCAATGATTGAAGCATAGCTTAATCCAAATCTCAAATACGAAAAAAGAAATGATAATCCTGTAATGAACTCAATAATTGGATATCTTATTGAGATAGGAGCATGGCAGTGAGCACATTTACCCTTAAGAAATAAGTAACTTAATATTGGGACAAGTTCAAGAGGCATAATTCTATGTTTACAATGTGGACAAAAGGAAGTTCCATGAGTTATTGAATATTTCCTAGGTAATCGGAATATCACTACATTAAAAAAAGATCCTAGTATTGCTCCAAATGCGAATACACTAATATTAATGACGATATCCATATGTTTACCTCTATGAGTATCATTATACAAAAAGTTTAATCAGAATCAAACAAAAGGAGGGTCTGTTTGTGATTTCTATCCCACTAGGACAATTATTGTTAGAAGAGAGTATCATTACACAAGAACAACTCAATGAAGCGCTATCTCGCCAAAAATTAATGAAGAAACGTTTAGGGGAAGTCATAATCGATTTAGGTTATGCAAGTGAGCGTGATATTTTACTTTCGCTTGCTAAACGACTAAAAATCGATTTCATTGAAAATCCAATTATGCTCATCGATTTTGATATTATTCGCTTAGTTCCAGAAACCTTTGCTCGTAAATATGAGGTGTTTCCATTGTTCCTTAAACTAGGGACTTTAACGATTGCTACAAATGACCCTCTAGACTTCACATGTCTTGAAGATTTAGGAATGATTACTGGACTTGAAATCAAAACAGTTATTTCTTCGAAATCAGATATTAATCGTGCAATTGAGAGAGCATATCGCAAAAGCAATACAGATGATCTCATGGATGACATCCGATCAGATGGTCTAGTGTCAGATTTGAACGTTTTAGATCTTGATGACATAAGTATGGCTGAGCGTGTTGAATCTGCACCAGTTGTTAAACTTGTTAATAGTATTATCATGGAAGCTTATCAGCAAAATGCTAGTGACATTCATATTGAACCAGAAGAATCATTTACACGTGTGAGATTTAGAATTGATGGAGACTTACAAGTGTATAGTCAGTTCACTCACGATGTACATCAACTTATTACAACTCGTATTAAGATTATTAGTGGTATGAATATTGCTGAAAAACGTATTCCTCAAGATGGTGGTTTACGATTCCGAAATGAATTTGTACGTTTTGACTTACGTATTTCTACACTTCCTACAGCTTACGGTGAAAAAGTGGTTATGCGTTTGCTTGGTGCAGATCGCAATATTAGTTATGATTTACATAGTTTAGGTTTATCAAACTATACAATTAATATGATTGAAAAAGCACTAAGAGTTCCTCACGGTATCTTATTAGTTACAGGACCTACAGGTAGTGGTAAGACAACAACTCTATATTCAATGCTTGCGAAACTTAATGATCCTACCAAAGCTATTGTTACAATTGAAGATCCGATTGAACGCAAATTTGAGTCAATTACCCAAGTGCAAGTCAATACTAGAGCTGGATTAACCTTTGCAAGTGGTCTTCGTTCCATTCTACGCCAAGACCCTGACACTATCATGGTCGGGGAGATTCGTGATACTGAAACTGCTGAAATTGCTATCCGAGCTGCGATTACTGGTCACTTTGTTCTTTCAACAATCCATACCAATGATGCATTATCAACAGTAGTTCGTTTAACTGATATGGGTATTGAACCATATTTAGTAGCATCTTCTGTAAAATGTGTTATTTCTCAACGACTAGTTAAGAAAATTTGCACCCATTGTAAGACACAAGTCGAAGTAGAAAGTGCAGATAATCTATTGTTAGGGACTAACTTAGTTCATTCACATATCGGACGTGGATGTAAATATTGCGGTAACACAGGATATTCTGGTCGAACTGCGGTTTTTGAGACAATCTTAATTGATGGTCAACTTGAACAACTCATTTCTCATAATGCAAGTATGGATGAACTTAAGCAATATGCTAAGTCAAAAAACATGAGAATGCTTGCGGATGAAGTTATTGATTTAATAAAAGAAGGGATTACTAGTGTTGAAGAGGGTGTCAATATTCTTTACTCTACAGACTAATGGTGAACTTAATGTTTGAAGAAATTCTACAATATGCGATAGACCATGAATGTTCTGATATTCATCTTGTGGCAGGCATGCCACCTATTGTAAGAAAACTTGGTGTACTCGAAAAACTTAATTATCCTACACTGGAAAGTCATGTAGTACAAAGTTGGATTAACGTCATGTTGAATCAACATCAGCAAAAATCATATCAAGAAGGAAATGATGTTGATTCAGCCTTTACTGATGCAAATCAAAGTCGTTATCGACTTAATATCTTTCGTGCACAGGGAATGCCAGCAATCGCAATGCGTTTGTTGCGTGGCAAGATTCCAACCATTGATCAACTGGGGTTACCATCTATATTAAAGACACTTGCCGATGAACCTCGTGGATTAATCCTTGTCACTGGTCCAACAGGAAGTGGGAAATCTACGACCTTAGCCGCAATGATTGATTATATCAATGAGAGAAAGGCACGACATATTCTAACTCTTGAAGATCCTATTGAATATATCCATCTACCAAAGAAATCATTAATTAATCAGCGCGAAATACATCGTGATGCACATAGTTTTGAAAGTGCTCTACGCTCTGCACTTCGTGAAGATCCTGATGTTATCCTTGTAGGTGAAATGAGAGACTTTGAAACTATATCACTAGCATTAACTGCTGCAGAAACAGGACACTTAGTGTTATCAACTCTTCATACAACGGGAGCAGCAAGTACTATTGATCGTATCATAGACGTCTTCCCACCTCACCAACAATCACAGATTAGAACTCAACTAGCTTCTGTACTAAAAGGAGTTGTATCTCAAGCTTTAATTCCTCGAATTGATGAGCAAAAACGTGTTGCGGTTCATGAGATTATGATCATGACAGATGCTATTGGAAATCTCATTCGTGAGAACAAAATTGTTCAAATTAACTCAAGTATTCAAACAGGTCAACGTATCGGAATGCAGACACTAGAAACATCGTTAGCTCAATATATTAAGCACGGAGCGATTGATTTAGAGACTGCGTTAGAATTTTCGAGCAATAAAGAATACTTAAAACGTTTAATCTGATTCTTAAATCACATATAAACGACTATATTCACACACTTATATCAAACTGTGTTGACAATTTTACACAGTTGATGTTTAATTATACTAACAAAAGGAGACATTAACCATGTTCAAGAAAGCAAAGAATAAAAAAGGGTTTACCTTAATCGAATTAATCGTCGTCATCGCTATCTTAGCGGTTTTAGCAGCTATTATTATTCCTACAGTTGCATCAAGTTTAGATAGAGCAAATGAAGCAAGAGATTTGGCAAACGTTAGATCTGCTTATGCATCATATACTGTTTCATTATTAACTACTGGTACAGCGCCAACTGCACCGACATTACCAAATTCAACAGGAGCTTGTACTGCTGCTTCATCAGGAACAGTTGTAACTTCATTCTCATGTCCAATGGCTACAGGAACATATGCTTTACAAGCTAATGGTCAAATTGCAAAGAATCCTTGATAATTAGTATCATATAAAACCAATGCGGTAAGGCATTGGTTTTTTAATGTTCATTTAACTAAGATAATGATTAATAAATGATATTGCTTGAAATACTTTGATGTTGCAAGTATCATATTTCTAACAGGGGACAACACTATGCGACTACTATCAGAAAAACATGATATTGAATACTGGCAATATAGTAGACAAGCTAATATTGTGTACTTAAGTACACTCTTTTCATATATCATTATTCTTCCATTATTCTATTATGTTGGTAATATGATTATATTCTATATCAACTTTTTTTCGATGTTTGTTACACTTTTCGTTTTATATCTTAATCGCAAACAACACTATGGGTATGCTTCATTTATATTCATTACTATGGTTACTATAGTCACAAGTATGGAAACGATTGCATTTGGACTTGATAGTGGATTTGGCTTGTTTCACTTAAATATGGCCGTTTTAATTGTTTATACTAACTGGTCAAATCAATACCGAATTATTGGAGTTGTCGTTCAAGGGCTACTATATATAGCAGCATTCTTTTATCTTCAAACTTATCCTCCACTTACAGTTGTCGAACCTTATATTATTCAAATATTCTTTGTACTGAATGTCTTCTTTAATATCACAGCCGTTTCTCACTCGGCATATTACTATGAAAATATTGCTAAGCGAAATAGAGCTAAACTTGAAGAGATTGCTCAACAAGATCACCTAACAGGACTTCCAAATCGCTTAAGCTTAAATCAATATCTCAATAATACACTTGATAAAGAATTTAAAGGTTTAGGTGTAATGATGATTGATATTGATCACTTTAAAAAAATTAACGATACCTATGGTCACTTAATAGGAGATGAAGTTCTTATTAAAGTTGCCGAGTTGTTAAAGAAGAGCATGAGAGAAGAAGATCTAGTAGTAAGATACGGTGGCGAAGAATTCCTTGTAATCATGGAAATGGAGCGGGCTCGCTTCTTTAGAGAAAAAGCTCAACGCATTCTAGAACTTATTCAATCCACACCCATTGAAGTAACCAATCAAACATTCAACATTACCGTAAGCATCGGTGCATTCTACAACTGTTGCAACGTCGACTTAAGTTTAGAAGAGTGTATTCGAAATGCTGACAACTTTCTTTATAAGGCAAAAGAACAAGGCCGAAATCAAGTTGTTAATAATGAAGCTGTCGAAAGATAGCTTTTTATATCTCATTCATTCATGGTAGAATAGACACAATCTAAATAATTACACATGTAATTATAATAACTATATGTTATAATTCATGTAATAAGAAAGGATCCTCGATGAATTCAACTCTACCACGCTGGGAAGAACTACCAAAGATTGATTTATATGTTGATCAAGTACTATCACTCATTAATCCTTATTGTGTAAGTGTGCATGTAAAGCCTCTTACTAAGGCAATGATTAACAATTATGTCAAGTTAGGTCTTATTCCACCTCCAGTTAAAAAGCGCTATCAACGCCTTCATATTGCGTATTTATTCGTAATTGTGTTTCTTAAAGAAGGGTTTGACATATCCCTTATTAAACAAGGCATTATTACTGAAACAAAACGTTTAGGACTTAAAGAAGCGTATAATGCTTTTTTAGAAGCACTTGCATATGCACTTGAAGAGCCAAAAAATACAAAGGTATTACATGATGGGATAAGTCCAATCATGTTTCATGCAACACAATGCATAGCACATCAAAAGAAAGCTCAACAGTGGATTAATTCATCGAATTAAAACAATGACAGAAAAAATTGCGATTTTGACCGACTCAGGTAGTGATGTTCCTGCATCCATGATGCAAACTCATCCTATCTTTATTCTACCGCTTCAAGTTAACTATAAAGAAAGAAGTTATCGTGATGGAGTTGATATTGACTCGAAAACAGTTCTTGAAAACTTACACAAAGAAGTTCCAACGACATCACTTCCTTTTGGAGAAGATTTAGAACATTTAGTATCAATCATTAAAGCTCAAGGTTTTACTAGAATTGTTGCGATAATGTTATCTTCTGGACTTTCTGGAACATGTAATATGGTTCAACTGTATGCGAAGGAAAGTGAAATTCCAATGGACGTATTTGATACAAAAAACATTGGTATTGGAAGTGGTTTAACTGCTATTAGAGCTGCGCAGTGGGTACAAGATGGACTATCCTTTGATGAGCTTAAAGCCAATATTGAAGAATCAATTGCGAATACTAAAGTCTTCTTTGTGTTGTCAACTCTTGAATACCTTATTAAAGGTGGAAGAATTGGTAAAGTTAGTGGATTCTTAGGCA
The DNA here is from genome assembly GCA_018335655.1 of Erysipelothrix sp. Taxonomy (GTDB): domain Bacteria; phylum Bacillota_I; class Bacilli_A; order Erysipelotrichales; family Erysipelotrichaceae; genus UBA6182. The sequence continues at coordinate 12,951 of JAGXRX010000027.1, read as the reverse complement.
CTGCACTTGAGTTAAAACCACTCATCACTTGTGATGATCAAGGCATCTATACAACCATTGCAAAAGTGAGAGGTCGTCAAAAATCAGTGAAAGCTCTTCAAAACAAAGTTGAATCTTTCTTTGATCCAAACAAAAAGTATCTAATTGGTATTGCCCATGCTAATGCAAGCGAAGATGCACAAGCTTTGAAAGAAAACTTAATGGTTTTATTTCATGATCAAGCTACTTATTTCTTCTCTGAAATATCTCCAGCTTTAGGGGTTCATACAGGACCTGGTTTACTAGGAGTTGGAATCTCTATCTTATAAAAAGAAGCACCTTGTGAAAGGTGCTTTTAAATTTCTAGTTTTAAGTCTGCAGTTTTAATCTTACCACGATGTACCAATAAGCGATAAAAACCATAAGTAAGTAGTGCAGGGAAGACAAAGTGTAGTAAACCGACTGCGATTAACACATCTTGAGTCCAACCCATGGTTGTTAAGGTTGTAAACTGACCAACAAGACCACTTGTGCCCATACCTGAACCAGCTGCAATGTTACTCATTTTAAAGTAAACAGTGGCGATAGGACCAAGAATCATTGAAGACAAGACTGGAGGAAGTAGAATCCATGGATTTTTAACAATGTTAGAAATATGAAGCATGCTTGTACCAAGTCCTACAGAAACAAAACTTGCAGGTTTATTATCTTTAAGTCCCATAACTGCAAAGCCTATCATATGTGCAGCACAACCAACTGTTGCAGCACCTGCTGCTAATCCACTAAGATTGAGCATAATTCCAAGAGCTGCCGATGATATAGGTGCAGTGAGAACTAAACCCATAATCATTGATACAATGATACCCATAAAGAATGGTTGGTAGGTGGTTGCTTCGATAATGATAGCCCCAAGACCAGTCATTAGTTGTGCAATTAACGGTGAAATTGATAAAGCAACAAGTGAACCAGTAAGTAATGTAATAAATGGTGTCACAAGGATATCAAGTTGTGTTTCTTTAGAAACAAGTTTTCCAAACTCACAAGCGATAAGTGAAGCGACAAAGGAACCTGCAGGGCCACCAAGGGTTGCCCCCATCATACCTGTTACGGCACTTGAGAATAAGACTAAAGGTGGAGCTTGAAGACGATGTGCAACAGCAACCCCAATACCTGCCCCCATAAGTCCCATAGCTGTAAGTCCTAAGGTAACAAAATGCTTACTAATAACATTGTCACCAAACCAGATGAGAGTTTGATCACCAAGTGTCTTGACAATAAGTCCAATAATCAATGTTGAAAATAGTCCAAGAGCCATAGCACTTAGAGCATCAATGAAGTAAACCTTTAAAGATAAAGAAATATTTTTCCGCTTTAATAACGCTGTCATATTTGACCTCACTTCATGGACAAAAGCGTATCGCATTCATGCTTAAGTGTCAAGTAAAGTGGTTATGTCCTTTACCAAGATTATGCCAAATGCATAAACTTCTTGATAAGTTACCATTCAAATTAATATCTTTATGATAAAATAGATTTTGAACGAAGTAAAACTGTCTAGAAAGAGAATATATGACCATATCACAACTTTTAAAACAAAACCGAAAACAATTCATTTTCTACATGATAGGAGCATTTTTAACAACCATCAATGGTTTGTTTTCAACGTTTGCACTATCTAACGCTTTTGGGATCATTGAAGAAGCTAATTGGGAGGGAATACGTACAAGAATTATCTTCGTGGCAATTTTCGCGTTTACCCCAATATTTGTTCAAATGTTATCTCGTTTTTTACGAATTGGTTTCATGCGCGACATTCTTGTGCAAGTAAGAACTTTAGCTTATGAAAAGATCATGAATCATACGTATGAGAGTTATCGCAAGTCGCCAAAAGAACACTATATGTCGATGCTTGTATCAGATATTAATTTGTTTGAGAAAGATTTCTTCTTGTCTTTACTTAATATCATCTTTAGCTTTGGTAGTTTCTTTTTAGGGACTATTGTCTTAATGTTTATTTCCCCAATTATTGCATTTTCAACCATTGGGGTAACTTTACTTCTATATGCGATTACAACATACTTTAAGCCGATTGCTCGAAAGAATAAATCTGCTACTCAGGATGCAAATGCTTCTTATAATACTCAACTTTCAAATATCCTTCAAGGACTTGAAGTGATTAAGTTGTATCATGCTGAAGAATTCTTTAAACCACCTTTTGAATCCATTATTCGAGTGTTGGAACAGATTAAAAAGAAAGCCTTTCAAATCGATGAGATTCAATCTAATCTTAATCATTGGATTGCTGCATCCTATCAAATGGGAATCTATGTCTATGCAACATTTTTGTTTGTACAAGATCAAATTTCACTTACTGCCCTCATTTTAGTCTTTAATCTTATTGGACAACTTGTTTGGAGTATGATTAGTGGATTTAACTTTATTAATCGCTTACGTACTTCAGTCGATATCTTTAATCGAATTACTCAAACTCAATCAACACCTCCTGCTGTTGAAGATATGATCTTTGAAGATGAACTTAATGTTGTTTCACTAACATTTAATTATGAACATAAGAAAGTACTTGATGAACTTAAGTTTATTATTCAACCTAAAGAGAAAGTACTCGTTATTGGACCATCGGGTGCCGGTAAGACTACTCTCGTAAGTTGTCTAGCTCAAAATCTTTCATCCTATGAGGGTGAAGTGAATGTCGATAAGGTAGAACTACGACACATTAATCATGAAAGTTTTCTTGAAGAAGCAGGCTATATTCGCCAATCCCATTTCTTGTTTAATGATTCTATTAAGAAAAATATCATTTTAGCTCAAGAATATGATCATGAAAAGCTTATGAAAGTATTAAAAGACGTTGATTTATTAGATTGGGTACTTACCCTTGAACAAAAAGAAGAACACATGCTTATTAATGATGGATCCAATATTTCTGGAGGACAACGCCAACGCATTTCAATTGCACGTGAACTTTACCATGACTTTGCCATGTTGTTTGTAGATGAACCATCTGCAAGTCTTGATGATGTCACCTCACAAAGAATCTATGAGACATTACTAAACCTAGATAAGACCATTGTATGTGTTACACATCGTCATATTGACTATTTGAAACCACACTTTGATAAAGTCATTGAACTAGAACCCCTAGGAGGTCAAGCATGAAAAAACTTCATTTAGGCCATAAGGGATGGCTACTACTGAATATCATTGGTATGGTTTTGATGACCGTGTTTAATGGATTTAATATTTATTTATTACGAATTATCACCGATTACGGTTTAAACAAACAAATAGAGCTAATGCTAGAAACAGCTCGATGGATCATTCTTCTATTATTGCTTGGGCTTGTTGTTGACTTAGTAGGAACTTACTTAAGATCTCAATATATCGAGCAAAGTTTACTACTAATGAAGAGACACTATGTCTATTCGTTACTTAATCAAGATATCACGCAACTTCAAAAAGAAAAAGTGAGTGTATATCGCTCAAATCTTACTAATGACTTTGATCGCTTTCAAGACAAATATCTTCTTAATATACTTCAACTTATTAGAATGACATTACAATTCGTTATGGCAGTTATATTAGTCTCTACAGTATCGCCATATCTTGTCGTTGTAGCATTTATCCTTTTAATTCTTTTCTTGGTTATCACATCCAACAACTCTAAACCAGTTCAAAAAAGTGAGGCCAAAAAATCAGCGTCACTCCAAAAATACACAAGCTTTGTGGAAGAGACTTTACAAGGATTTGATATTATTAAGCAACATCAGCTTAAATCACAACGTCATGAACTATTTTTAAGTCATGCGGTTGCTGTGCAAAAAGATAATTATGGAGTGGATGTTAAAGAAACTCAAGTTGCTGCGCTAAATCAGTTCATTCAATCCTTTATTCTCTTTGGATTAGTAGTGTCAGGTATCTTGTTTGCACGCTCTACGAATGCAGGACTTGGAAGTATTATTCTAGTCGCATCAGCTTTTGGTAATGTCATGTGGCCTTTATCTCAGTTTTCTCCAGTGATTACTCAAATGAAAGGGATTGTTAAAGTATTGGATGAATTTGATCTTAATCTTAAAGTTCCCGTTCTTAATCGCTCACTTCATGTCGATCATTTTGAAACATTAGCATTTAATCAAGCAGACTTAGGATATGAAGATGAAGAGAAGTCCATACTTACAGATGTTAATCTATCAATTAATGTTAATGAAAAAGTTCTTATTGTAGGTCGAAGTGGTGCAGGAAAATCAACAATCCTTAAAACGATACGACAAAATATTGTTCCAAAGGGTGGACTAGTATCCCTTAATCGCGATGATATATTCTCAATGATACCAATAGACTATTACTCATTATTTACGACAGTTGATCAAATTGGATTTATTTTCTCAGGATCTGTAAAAGATAACCTAACACTATATCAATCAATCAGTGATGAGAAGTGTCGTCAAGCACTACACCAAGTCGGTTTGTCCCAATTAAACTTAGACGATGAACTCGTCAACAATGGTTCAAATGTTTCTGGAGGACAACGAGCAAGACTCATGTTAGCACGAGCATTATGTTTAGAAACTAGTGTCATTCTTTGTGATGAAATCTTTGCATCTTTAGAACTTGAAATCGCTCAAAGCATTGAAAAAGATTTACTATCACTTCCTAAAACCATTATTAATGTCAGTCATATTATCTTTAAAGAACATTTAGAACTTTATGATAAGATTTACGTTGTCGATGAAGGGAAGTTAACTCAAGTCAATGCTCATCAAGATGTTTGGGATCGAATGATATTGTCCCAGACCTAATAAATACCATTAATAACTAATTATATTATTGCATTAACTTGCATGTTATAATTTTCACGAGGTCAAATATATGAGCAGCAAAAAAGGTTTCACACTTATAGAACTCATTGTCGCTATTGCAATAATGTCTGTTTTAGCTGCGATAATTATTCCTGCGGTTGTTAGTAATGTGGAACGTGCGAATGAGTCAGCAGATATGACTCATGTTAGACAATTAAATCTTGCAACTCAAATATATCGTCATAGTGAAAACATTCTTTATGAGAACTTACTTACTAATTTTGCAAATGATGATTTAAGACAAGATCATCTAGTAAACCTTGGATATTTATCAACTCGTGTTGAGGCAAAGTCAAGTCAATATGACATTGAATGGAATAGTCAACTCAAGCTTTGGATTTACACCAAATTTGAAATTGCAGCAATACAACAAGCACAATATCTGTTTCCATCACTTACGGACATGAGTATATTTCGTAAAGGTGCAGATGGAACATCCACTTCTAACAACTGGGCACTCACAAGCAATGGATTAGTAGGTAATGTCGGAAGTGTTTTCTTAGAAAATGCAAATGAAGGATACACCATTGAAACAACTGGACGCCTTAATAATACTTCTTCTTCTGGAGGATTTGGAGTCTATGTAGAATCATCGCTAACACAGAGTGGTAGTGTTGTACGTGATAGTGGTTATATTGTTCAGTTTGATCGTGGTTTAGGTACAGGTGAAATTGTTGTCCGCCGTAGAACCAATGGAGTAGAATCTAGTCCTTTAGTAAGATCAACCATAGGTGTTGAAAACAAGAATACATCACCACAATGGTGGAACCAAAATCAAGAATTAAAAGTAGAAGTCTCACCACATCCAACAGATCCTACTAAGAAATATCTTAATGTGTATGTGAATGGAGTGAAGAGTGTCAATAACTTTGTTATAAATGCAAATGAAGATTCAAGTCAAAACTTCACAGGAGTACGTGGTTGGTCGCAATCAAGCACTATTGAAAATCTAACAATAACTCCAAAAAACTAGACGTGCAAACGTCTTTTTTAGTTCATAATAAAAGCGCACTACAATGCGCTTTTATAAGGAAAGAGAATGAAATAAAGTTAATAGATCTTTAGGTTGAAGCTTGTGCTTTTGCTCATCGGACACATCAAGCACAATACTTCCTTCATGAAGCATGACACAGCGATCACCATATTCTAAAGCATCTTTAATTTGGTGAGTAATCATTACTGTCGTCATCTTGAAATCTTCCACAAGTTTCTGAGTTAATTTCATCATGTGTTGACTAGATTTTGGATCAAGTGCAGCAGTATGTTCATCGAGTAGCAATAACTTAGGTTGAGAACACACTGCCATTAAGAGACTTAGTGCTTGACGTTGTCCTCCTGACAACCAAGAGACACTAACATCGAGTTTATCTTCTAAACCAAGATTAAGTAATGTAACGTATTGTTTAATCACATCTCTTTGTGAGACATGTGCACATCGTGATAAGTTATAAGGTTTTCCTTTATTTAAAGCTAAGCTCATATTCTCAAAGATTGTAAGTGAGGGAGAAGTACCTAATGAAGGATCTTGATATACCCTTGAGATGGATTGACGTCGCTTAAATGAAGGCAAATGACTGATGTCTTGATTCATAAACAAAATCTTTCCATCATCAATATCAAGTTGTCCATCAATAAGATTAAGAAGCGAAGATTTACCACTTCCATTACTACCAACCACAACTACAAACTCTCCTTCATTAATACATAAGTTAAAATTGTTAAAAAGAGACAATTCATTTAGTGTGTTTGAATGAAATGATTTTTGAATGTTTTGAAGATGTAGCAAAGCCCCAACCTCCTTTCATTGATTTGATAAATGATTGCATATGAGACGGTTGAAACACAAGTGCAATTACAAAGATAAGAACCGTCATTAAACGAAGTCCACTTGGATGAAGTCTTAATGCGAGAGCACTAGCAACACTAAAGCGGTATAGAATCGATCCAAAGATTGCCATGGTAGTCAATTTCGCAGTTGTTGATTTAAGTAAAGAATCACCCATCACAATCGAAGCTAAAGCCACCACAAGCATTCCAAATCCTAAGGAAAGATCATAGAATCGTGTCATCATGACGACAAGTGCTCCACTTAAAGCAATTATGCCATTAGACAATGAAAGCCCTAATGTTTGATATGATCCTAGATTCTCACCAAGACCTACCACAAGGAGTGGATTATCACCAGCCACACTTAACATCATGCCTTTTTTTGTGGTCAAGAACCAATCAATTAATAGTTTGAGAATAAGAACAATAACGAGTAATAACCCTAAATGATAAAATCTAGTTTGATCAATACTAACCCATGAAGGTCGAGTAAAGAGCGTAGTTGTTTGAAACAGAGGCAAATTCGAGCGGTTTTGTGCAATAATTAAATTTATGGTATATAGTCCACTCATCGTCAAGATGCCACTAAGAAGCGGTTGTATCTTTAAAACCAACTGCAGCCATGACGTAACAATTCCCGCTAACCAACCCGCTGTGAATGCTAAAAGAAGCACTAGTGGAATAGGGAACCCTTCGATCAGAGCCATTGCTCCAACAACCGCCCCAAGGGGAAAACTACCCTCCACAGTTAAATCTGCACTTCTTAATACTTTGAATGTTAGTGCCACACCCATAGCCAAGACACTGTAGAGTAAACCCTGAATAATGACATCAAGTATGAAATTCATTTTATTGACCAAAGCGATCGAGTAAGCTTTGTGGAATTGTGATTCCAAGTGCTTGCGCCATTTCTTCATTAATAAATAATCGGGTGTCAGTAGGTTTACCAATAGGAATGTCAGTTGGAAGGGTATCGTTAAGAAGTATGTCAATAACCATAACGCCTGCTTGTTGACCTAAAGCAAAGAAATCAACACCATCGACTGCAACTAACCCTAGATTGAGTAAGTTTGGATCTGAACCAAACACAGGTTTGTTTGCTTGAAGTGCTAAGTCTACAATTTGTGCGGTAGCACTTGCTACAAGATTATCAGTAACATTGAAAACTGCATCAACTTGTGGAAGAAGTTGCCCCATGGCTGCTGCTACTTCTGAGATATTAGAAACTCCAATTACAATCGCATTCATGCCTAATAATGGAGCAATTCGTTGTGCTTCTTCCACAAGAACACGGCCATTAACCTCACCTAGGTTAAAGAGGAATCCAATATTTTGTGCCAGAGGAAGCATTTCTTTGACTAAAGCTAATTGAGGTTCAAGGGGAGCAGCATTGGTGACACCTGTAACATTGGTCTCACTTGATTCTAAACTAACGACAACACCAGCCCCAACAGGACTTGTGACTGCATTGATGACTACAGGAATATTTGTATCAGTGGTCGCATTAAATGCAGCTTGCGCAGCAGGAGTTGCGATTGCATAAATTAAATCAACTCCATCACTTACAAATTGCTGAGCAATCGTTGCGGCAACCGCTGGATCACCTTGTGCATTTTGCACGATGATATTAAAACGACTAATTAGATTTTCACTAGTAAGATGATCAATAAGTCCTTCTAATGTAGCATCAAGGGCAGGATGAGTCACAAACTGAATGACACCAATAGTAAATACTTCATCTTCATTAGGAGTTGATGTGGATACACATGCACTAAGCATGGTGAAGGAGAGAGTAATAAGCGCTAGGGCTTTAATGATTTGTTTCATAATGAGTTCCTTTCAAGAGGGGATAAAATAAAAAAACACGCATCTACGCGTGGCCAATAAAAGATTTTTCTTGTGTATTGTTACCATCGTAGATATTTCCATAGTAAATGGGCTTATATCTACAATGTGATATAAACCTATTTAGTGATAATATCCGTAATAAGAAATAACAAAGAGATTTCGTTGGTTTGTCATGATCTTAAAATCCTTTCTTGTAACGAGTTTAACAAATCTTTCATTATGTTGCAACTGTTTTCATCTATTTCATTTATTTTCATTTAAAAACCTCCCTAAGGAGGTGTTATTGAATTGTTTCGATTGGTTGATTATCTTTAAAGAAGTGATAAATACTATCTCGTGTATACGTTTCAATTCGACTGTAATGTGTTTTATTTGGATAAGTAAGCACAACTTTCCAAGGAAAAGGTACGGTAAATCGCATTTCTTTGATTCGATCTTGAACAATATGATTGCGTGTTGGCCCTGGAAGCATTGTAATGAAATCAGAGTTTATTGTTGACTCTAGTAAGAAGTCCCATGAAGTTGACATAAGCGCAATCTTAGGAACTATATTTAAACTCTCAAATTTTCTCATCAGCTGATGATGAATCATAAAAGTATTAGAGAAGATTGCTAAGTTTTGATCTTTTAAATCTTGCCAATCCATGGTATCTTTCACAGCTAAAGGATGGTCTTTACATAAGAAACAAGACACTTCCTCTACAAAGATAACCTCTTCCTTAAAATGCATGCTATTTAAATCAGTTGGTTGCAAGATTATCGCAAAATCAATTTCTTGTAATTTTAGTAATCGTTGAAGTTCAAACGCACCTTCTTCAATCACATCAAATTGTATATCAGGATTCTTTATCACTAGTTTTGATAATATTTCAGTAAATAAAACTGTTAAAACTAATGGTGGAATACCAACGCGGACACGTCCACGAGCTTTAGTAGAGTGTTCTCTTAACTCCTTCATCATTCTTTCGTGATGATAGATCACATTAGTCGCATTAGTATAAAAAGATTCACCTTGAGGAGTAAGTCCTGAGAGACGACCATGATGTCTTATGAATAACTCAATTTTTTCATCACTTTCAAACTTCTTAATGACTTGTGTGAGAGCGGGTTGAGACACATGTAGTTTTTTTGCGGCTGCAGAGATATTATAATTGGATTCAATGATTGCGCAGAAGTACTTTAATTGATAGATATCCATAATTATCCTCCAAATTATTAATAGATATATCATAAACTATAATATTATTTTATACAATGTATAAGGAGATAGTATTTCTAAAAAGGCCAAAATTGCATTAAACTTACGTTGTAAGCGCTTAAGATAAAACTTTCACAAATATTATAATTAAAACAAATATAAAGGAGGATATTATGAAAGAAGTGGTCATTGTATCGGCTGTTCGTACCGCTATTGGAACCTTTGGAGGCGCACTTAAAGATGTTAGTGCTGTTGATCTAGGGGCTACTGTTGTTAAAGAAGCAATAGCACAAGCGAATATCTCACCTGATATGGTCGAGGAAGTCATCTTTGGAAACGTTCTTCAAGCTGGATTGGGACAAAACGTTGCACGTCAAGTTTCAATCAAAGCAGGTATCCCACAAGAAGTCTCATCCTACACAATCAATAAAGTTTGTGGTTCAGGATTAAAGACAGTTGCGTTAGCAGCGCAAGCCATTGCATGTGGGGATGCTGAAATTGTCGTTGCAGGTGGTACAGAGAATATGAGCTTATCAGCTTACGTCATGCCTTCAGCTCGCTGGGGTGCTCGTATGGGTAACGCAAGCATTATCGACACAATGGTTCATGATGGATTAACAGATGCTTTTAGTGGAGTTCATATGGGAATCACAGCTGAGAATATTGTGAGCGAATATGGATTTACACGTGAAGAACAAGATGCTTTCGCACTTGAAAGCCAACGTCGTGCCGTACAAGCTATGGCGGATGGAAAATTCAAAGATGAAATCGTCCCAGTCGTCATTTCTACAAGAAAAGGTGACGTTATCGTTGATACTGATGAATATCCAAAAGCTAACACAACAACTGAATCACTTGCTAAACTTCGTCCAGCTTTCAAAAAAGATGGATCAGTAACTGCAGGAAACGCATCAGGGATTAATGATGGCGCAGCCGCATTAGTACTCATGAGCAAAGAAAAAGCACAATCTCTTGGTTTAACTCCTCTTGCTGTCATTAAATCTTATGCATCAGCAGGTGTTGATCCACAAATCATGGGAACAGGCCCAATTCCTTCAACTCGTAAAGCCCTTGAAAAAGCAGGACTTACTGTTAAAGATTTAGGACTTGTTGAAGCAAATGAAGCATTTGCTGCTCAAGCATTAAGTGTAGTGAAAAGTTTAGAACTCGATCCTTCCATTGTTAACGTCAATGGTGGTGCTATTGCTTTAGGACATCCAATTGGTGCAAGTGGAGCAAGAATCTTCGTTACATTACTACATGAAATGAAACGCCGTGATGTTAAATACGGTTTAGCAACTTTATGCATTGGTGGGGGACAAGGTATCTCACTTATCGTTGGTAAAGAATAATTAATTAAAAGAATCAAAGAAAAAGGAGAACGAAAATGAGATTAGAAGGTAAAGTAGCCATTATTACTGGTGGTGCACGTGGATTAGGACAATCCATGGCAGAATTATTCGTCAAAGAAGGTGCAAAAGTTGTTGCAGCGGACATGGGTGAACTTGCATACGAATGTGAAAATGTAGAAGGATACCACCTAAACGTTACTGACGTTGAAGGTTGCGAAAAATTAGTCAACTATGTTAAAGAAAAATATGGCCGTATTGATATCTTAGTCAACAATGCTGGTATTACACGCGACTCATTAACTCGTAAAATGAGTGATGATATGTGGAATCTTGTTATCGATGTTAACCTTAAAGGCGTATTCAACGTAACTCGCTTTGTTGGACCTATTATGCAAGAACAAGGCATTGGATCAATCATTAACATTTCTTCAGTTGTTGGAGAATTTGGTAATATTGGACAAGCTAACTATGCTGCAACTAAAGCTGGTGTATTTGGTTTAACTAAATCATGGGCTAAAGAATTTGCTATGAAAGGTGCACAAGTTCGAGTGAACTCAATTGCTCCTGGATATACAATGACAGACATCTTAAAAACTGTTCCTCAAGATCTACTTGACAAATTTGCGAAACAAACAATGTTAGGCCGTTTGGCTCAACCTGAAGAAATCGCAAAAGCTGCATTATTCTTAGCTTCTGATGAAGCATCATACATCACCGGTCACAATCTTAGTGTGAATGGTGGAATGAGACTCTAAAAACTCACTATCACACAAGGAGGAAATATGGCAGTAAAATTCTTAACTGCAGCGGAAGCTGTAAAATTAGTTACGTCTAACAGTACAATTGCAACTGGCGGGTTCGTCGGTAATGCTGTTCCAGAAGAATTGGAAATCGCAATTGAAAATCGTTTCCTTGAAACAAGCGAACCAAGAAACTTAACTCTTGTATACGCTGCTGGTCAAGGAGATGGTAAAACTCGTGGTCTAAATCACTTTGGACACGAAGGCCTACTCAAACGTGTTATTGGTGGTCACTGGGGTTTAGTTCCTAAGGTTCAAAAATTAGCCTTAGAAAACAAAATCGAAGCGTATAACTTCCCACAAGGATGTATCTCTCATTTATTCAGAGATATCGCTGCTAAAAAACCAGGTACTATTACACGTGTTGGTTTAAAAACTTTCGTAGACCCACGTCTACAAGGTGGAAAACTTAATGAAGTTACAACAGAAGATATGGTTGAACTCATTGAACTACGTGGCCAAGAATACTTAATGTATAAAACATTCCCAATCGATTTCGCTTTCATCCGTGGTACATATGCTGATGAAAACGGAAACGTTACTATGGAAAAAGAAGCTGGATCACTTGAAGTATTGTCAATTGCACAAGCATGCAAAAACTCAGGTGGAAAAGTTATCGTCCAAGTTGAAAAAGTTGTTAAATTAGGTACTTTAGATCCAAAACTTGTTAAGATCCCAGGTATCTATGTTGATACTATTGTCCAAGTAGCTGACATGAAGAATCATATGCAAACATTTGCTGAAGATTTCAATGTTGCTTACACTGGAAGCGTCAAAGTTCCTGTAAATAGCTTCAAACCTATGGAACTCGATGATCGCAAAATTATTGCTCGTCGTGCTGCTATGGAATTAATTCCAAATGCTATCGTTAATTTAGGAATCGGTATGCCAGAAGGTGTCGCTCGCGTTGCGAACGAAGAAGGCTTAGGCAATACTATGGTTCTTACAATCGAGCCAGGTCCTATTGGTGGAATCCCTGCGGGTGGTTTAAGCTTCGGTGCTGCAACTAACCCAGAAGCCATCATTGACCAACCTTACCAATTTGACTTCTATGATGGTGGTGGATTAGA
>JAGXRX010000026.1 GCA_018335655.1 Erysipelothrix sp. | reverse complement strand
ACAATAAGGAGGTGTAAGCCATGAAATACCTATTGAATTTGCAATTCTTCGCTTCGAAGAAAGGAGTAGGATCCACGAGAAACGGTCGTGATTCCCATTCCAAACGTCTAGGTTCTAAAAAGTCAGACGGCCAATTTGCAACTGCAGGGTCCATCTTATACCGTCAACGAGGCACTAAAATCCATCCGGGGTCCAATGTAGGACGCGGAGGAGATGACACACTATTTTCATTAATTGATGGTGTTGTTAAATTTGAACGTTACGGAAGAGATAAAACTAAAGTTTCAGTCTATCCAAAAGCTTAATCCCCGTTATACACGGGGATTTTTTAAACAGGTGAACTATGTTTATAGATAAAGTAGAACTACAGATTAAAGCAGGAAAAGGTGGCGATGGGCTCGTCGCTTTTCGCCGTGAAAAATATATCGCGTTAGGTGGCCCGTATGGTGGTGATGGTGGTGATGGAGGTCAGATAATTTTTAAAGTTGACACTCACAAAACAACTCTACTTGATCTTCGTTATCAAAAACTAATCAAATCTGAAGCAGGTGAGAATGGTAAAAATAAACTCATGCATGGAGCACGTGGTAAAGACACGATTATCCATGTGCCTTTAGGGACAATTGTTAAAGATAAAGCAACCAATCGCTTAATTGCCGATCTTGTAGAAGAAGATGCAGAAGCTGTCATTGCGAAAGGTGGTCAAGGTGGTCGAGGTAATGCTCGCTTCAAAACACCACGTAATCCAGCTCCTGATTTTGCTGAAAAAGGTGCTTTAGGTGAATCTAAAGATATTATCGTTGAATTAAAACTGCTCGCTGATGTTGGTCTTTTAGGCTTTCCATCAGTGGGTAAATCAACCTTCTTATCAGTTATTTCTGCCGCAAGACCAGAAATTGCTCCGTATCCTTTCACAACCATTAATCCTAAACTTGGGGTTGTTGAAGTGAGTGATGGTCGCTCATTTGTGTGTGCCGATATGCCTGGACTAATTGAAGGTGCTTCACTTGGTAAAGGATTAGGACATCACTTTCTTAAGCATATTGAAAGAACTCGCGTCTTAATTCATATTATTGATATGGGAGCAGAAGATGGACGTGATCCAGTGGAAGACTATGCAATTATTAATCAAGAAATCAAAAACTACATAGTAGATCTTAGTAACAGACCTCAAATTGTTGTAGCAAACAAAATGGATTTAGATCCAGCTGCTGAAAATCTAAAACGATTTAAAGAAGCTTATCCAAACTTAGAAGTCTTAGAAATGATCGCACCGATACATGAAGGTTTACAACCGATTCTATATCGTGTCGCAGATGTTTTAGATCGTGAAAAAGCGAAGAAACCTCATGTCATTATTGAAGAGTTTGTATATGGTTATGAAGCAGAACCTGATAAATATTCAGTTTCTAAGATTGGGCCAAATCTATATCGTCTTGAAGGGGATGCTCTCCTTGCGAAATTTAGACAATCAAGTTTTGATACTGAAGAAGGATCTCGTCGCTTTGCATATCTTCTTAAGCGTTGGGGTGTTGATAAAGCTTTAAAAGCTGAAGGATGTGTTGACGGAGATATTGTTGCGATTGAAAATAATACCTTCGTATTTATCGATGAATCATGAGTGTGGTATACTAATTAAAAAGGTGGACGTATGATAGCTTTTTTAAGAGGAACCGTACATAGTATTGGTCAAGATTTTATCATTTTAGAAGTCAATGGAGTTGGGTATAAGGTTAACTTTAATAAAGTTGATCAAGTCAGTCTAAATACTCAACTCTTTTTGTATACTTTCCAAGTTATTAAGGAAGATTCTCATGCGTTGTATGGCTTTCTTACTCAAGAAGAACTAGCATTCTTTGAACAAGTCATTAGTGTAAAAGGCATTGGACCACGCTTAGGTTTGAATCTTTTGACTGCGTCATCATTTAATCGTTTACAAAAAGCCATATTTGATCAAGATGTAACATATCTTAAGTCTTTACCAGGCATTGGAGCAAAAACAGCTGCTCAAATTGTTTTAGACTTAAAAGGAAAACTTGTGGATACTGATCCTGCACTGGAAAAATCAGGACCGATTAACGATACTATGGAAGCCATGAAGGCTTTAGGATATAAAGTTATTGAGTTAAATGGACTTGCACAATCACTTAAACCCTATGAACAAAGCGATGAAGCAACGCGACTTAAACATGCACTTGCTTGGATTACTGCTAAGAAAGGCGGCTTTTAATGGAGCGACTTTTATCGGTTGATGAAATAATCGTGGATGAAGATGCAACACTGCGTCCTCAAACACTCCTTGAATATGTAGGTCAAGAAGAAATAAAGAGTAATCTATCTATATTTATTCAAGCAGCTAAACGTCGAAATGAAGCACTAGATCATATGTTGTTGTATGGGCCACCAGGTCTTGGTAAAACAACTTTAGCCCATATCGTGGCCAATGAGATGCAAGGTAATATTCGTGTTACTTCAGGTCCTAGCATTGAAAAGGGAGGGGATTTAGCTGCAATTTTAAGTTCTCTTCAACCTGGAGATGTTTTATTCATTGATGAAATTCATCGTTTATCAAAAGCGGTTGAAGAAGTGTTATATCCTGCCATGGAAGATTTTGTGATTGATGTCATTATTGGAAAAGATGCAACGACTCGATCAATTAGACTTGATTTACCACCATTTACACTCGTTGGTGCTACCACACGTGCAGGAGATCTCACTGCGCCACTGCGTGATCGCTTTGGCATCGTGAATAAACTTAATTACTACACAATGGAAGAACTAACGACAATTTTACTTCGCACTTCAAAAGTCATGGAAACACCCATTGATTTAGATGCTGCGATTGAGGTTGCTAAACGTAGTCGAGGAACTCCTCGAGTTGCTAATCGATTGTTTCGAAGAATTCGAGATTTTGCTCAAGTACTTAACAATAATCATATAACACTTGAAGTAGCGATGAATGCATTACTAAAACTTAAGGTTGATGAACTAGGACTTGATGATGTCGATATTCGCTATTTACGTGGAGTCATTGAGCGTTTCAAAGGTGGACCTGTAGGACTTGAAGCTTTAGCATCGGCAATTTCAGAAGAAACGATGACTTTAGAAGACGTTTATGAACCTTATTTAATTCAAATCGGTTTCATAAATCGTACTCCAAGAGGTCGTATGGCCACTGAAAAAGCTTACGAACATCTAAAAATACAAAAAATAGGGACATTATTTGAAAATATTTAGGTTTTCTATTGCATTTAATTCTCAGTTGAGTAAAATAGTCATGAGGTCTTATGATAATTTATGCAACTGAAGATACATTTCTTTAACACACGTGCTAAAGGTATTCTTGGTTACGTAAGTGATCATGAACTTTCATCCGCAAAATTGCGATATAGGAGAAATTTCATGTTTAATTTTGGTTCAAGACAAAGAATTAGTGCACAAGAAGCTTATGAAAATATTAAGAAAGACTCTAGTATTATTGTCTTAGATGTAAGAACAAAACAAGAATTTAAAGGGGATGGTCATATTAAAAAAGCAATCAATATTCCTGTTGATATGCTTAATAACATATCTCTATCAAAGCTCAAGGATAATAGCGCAACAATCTATGTTGTTTGCTATTCTGGATCACGCTCAGCAATGGCTGCAAGCATATTAAAGAAACTTGGATATACTAATGTATTTGATCTTGGTGGTATGATGTCATGGCCATTTGAAGTCGTTTATGAATAAAATAATTATAGTTAGTGTACTTCTCTTAATCATTAGTGCGTGTGCACCAACACAAGTCATTAGCAAAATGACTCATCAACAAGCCATTGAAGCAATGAATCAAGATAGTTCAATTGTCTTAGTGGATGTGAGAACCGTTGAAGAGTTTGCAACAGGCTATGTTGCTGGATCGATTAACATTCCAATTGATGACATTGCGGCAACTTTTGAGTCACAAATCAGTGATAAAGATACTCAATTATTTATTATCTGTCGTAGTGGTAATCGCTCTGCCTTAGCAAGTGAACAACTAAAAAAGATGGGATTCACTAATATTACGGATATTGGTGGTATCATTAACTGGCCACAACCTTTAATTCAACCTTAAAAAAATCTCTAGGAAGTTACTTCCTAGAGACTTTTTTTATATAATATCTTGATTATAGAATGCTTTAACTTGATTCATCATGCGATCAAATAGTTCCTGCACAGATGGGATATCCTCAATAAGGCCTACAACTTGTCCAGCCCATCCATAACCAAGTGTTGAATCACCAGTATTAATGTACTTTAGATTTGTTTGACCAGAAACATACTCTTTAAGTGCTTGATAATCATATCCTTGAGATTCAAAGTCTAGGATTTTAGATGAATATTCTGAACTCAAAACACGGCCTGGTGTTTTTAGTGTTCGCTTAATCACAACAGTATCGCTTTCTTGTGCAGTAACTAAATCATTTTTATAACCCATGCTTGCTAAAACACATTCCTTCGTTGCAATAAATCGTGTTCCCATTTCAATGCCTTGAGCCCCTAATGCTAGTGCAGCAACAAGACCTCTTCCATCACCAATACCACCACTTGCAATAACTGGAATAGATACACTATCAACAACACGTGGTATAAGCACAAAAGTACCCACATCAGTGCGTCCTAAGTGACCACCACCTTCTTGACCAACCGCAATGATTGCATCAGCTCCAAGTGATTCTGCTTTCATTGCTTGTCGTACATCTGCTACTAGTACCATTGTTTTTATAGAAGTACCTTTAATCTTTTCGAATACTGGTGTAGGGTCACCACCTGTAATAGAAATAATTGGTACATTTAGTTCAATTGCTACTTCTAGTAAGTGCATATAATTCTCACTAAAGCGGGAAATTGCATAATTAACACTAAAAGGTTTATCAGATAATGATCTAAACTTGTTGATTTCAAGTCTTAGTGCATCTGCTGAATTTAGACTTGTGGCAGTGATTTGTCCAAGTCCTCCTGCATTTGATACTGCTGCTGCAAGAACTGCATCAGCTAAATAGGCTAAACCCCCTTGAATAATCGGAAATTCAATATCAAAAAGCTCAGTAATTTTTGTTTTCATGTTGGTCCTTGATTTCTTTTATCTACTCTTTAATAAACACGTAATCCCAAAGTTGTTGTGGACTATTTAAAACAATCTCATCATGGACATGCTTCCATAAAGGTTTTGCGCTTTTTGCCCAATTTGCAGCAATGAAATCCATGTTAAGTCGTTGCTTTAAGTCTAATAACATCGGTGTGTCATCAATAAATATACAATCATCCACAGTTAAATTAAGATCATGCAGTTCTTTTAGTATCGAAATGCGATAAGGTTTTCTTAAAACATGGTATTGATCATGAGAAATAATACTTCTAGGAATCATATTAAATAAACGCTCATAATCTTGAACTACATTTTGCTTAGAGTTCATTGTATAAACAATGATAACCCCTCCAGCATTCTCAAAGGCAGTTAAGAACTCTTTAATCCCATCAAATGTAGGGGCTTGAATAAGAGATGAATGCTTTTTCCAATGTTCATATTCAAATTGAATCTCTTCAGCGTTGTAATGGTACAACATCCGACACATCTTAACAAACCCAATTTCATTAGAAAGTTCAATGAACTTTTCAAAGTCAATTGGAGTAATATTTGGTCTTAAAATCTTAAGAACATCGACAAAAAGGGGATAATGAATACTTTCTTGAGAGTTAATGATTGTATCATCATGATCTAAAATTAAACATTTTTTTCTTAGTTTCATACGAGTATTATAACAAACTTCACTGTATGGTATAATATCAACATGAAAAAAACGATATTTATAAGCGCAGGAAGTAGTGGTGGACACATATTTCCAGCTATTACATTAGCCAATAAATTAAAAAAACTTAACCATGAAGTTTATTTTGTTGCGACTCCAAGTCGAATGGAAGGTACCATTTTACCAGCTCATGGATTTGATATTTTACCTGTAACAAGTCCTGTTGTAAGAAAACCATTTAAAGGATTTACTAAATTCCTATTCGAAATTCTTCACTCTGTCAAAGAATCTAGAGTTCATGTTAAGAAGCATAAACCAGATATGATTATTTCATTTGGTGGGACAGTATCATTTTCAGTAGGTATTGTTTCATTTTTATCCAGAATTCCTCTTTTTGTACATGAGCAAAATGCTGTATTAGGACTAAGTAATCAATGGATATCGCTATTTGCGAAAAAACTACTAACACAATTCAAAATAGAATCAAAATTGTTTCAACATAAAATCATTCATGTGGGATCACCGCGAACAAGTGAGTTTATTGACTATCAATTTAACCACAATGTTTATAAATCCCTTAATCTTGATGAGAAGACACCACTAGTCGTATTTGTAATGGGATCTTTAGGAAGCTATACCATGCAAAAGATGATTAAAAACATGATTGAAGCGTATCCCAACCCTAATTATCAACGTCTTGTTATTACAGGAACTCGCTTTTATGAAGAATTTAAACATTTAAATGATGTCTCAAATCAAACCATTGTCTTAGATACCATTTCATTGATTGATTTATATCCTTATATGAACTTGCTTGTTGCTCGTGCAGGAGCAACAACCATGGCAGAGTTATTAGGTGCCCGAATGCCTTCAATATTGATACCATCACCTTATGTTACTCGCAATCACCAGTTTTTAAATGCAAATTACTTTTTAGATCATCATGCAGCAATTGTCCTTGATGAGCGCAAACTTAATGAACACTTATTAATGAATCAAATTGATGATCTTATGAATCACCCTCAACAACTATTGGCAATGCGTCATCAACTTGAATCCATGAGTGACTTAAGTGAATTAGAAAGAATAATGGAGTGTCTTCCTTTATGACACGAAATTCCACAATACCATCAGTTAAAGAAATATCTTCAAGTATAAAAACAAAACGTAGAAAAGCTCGCCAACTTTTTTTTAGAAGACTATTTGCATTTATCGTTTCAATACTTGTATTGTCTCTTATAGGGTTTGGTTTATATGCTTTAGATCAAGGACCTATCTTGCGCATTCAATCAATCATAGTCTCGCATACACGCTTATCTGATGAAGCAGAAGTTAGAAAAGTGCTACCTTTTAGTGTTGGAGAGCGTCAATGGATCTTTCATCCATTGTGGACAGATATTCCAATTAATGATGATGCTATAGAATCTATCTCATTTGTTTTAAACAATAGAACAATGATTGTTGAGGTTAAGGAATATAAACCACTAGCCATTAATGGTACTAGTATTCTATTAAGTAATGGTCAATATTACCCTCTAGATTCACGTCATCAGTCAATCATTGCATATTTGCCTACTGTTGATGGCTTTTCTGAAAGTGAATTATCTGTGAAATTAGCCACAGCACTCATTGAACTAGAAGATTTTGTGCTAAACTTAATGTCGGGTATTAAGCAAACTCCATTGTCTTATGATGAGGCAATGATGGTGATTACGTTAGATAATGGATTGAATATTCATAGTGATTTAAGATCGTTAATCTTGCTTAATCAATTACCACTTTTTATTGACTTAATCAATGAAACTAATAATTGCTTATATCTTGATAGTGTGACATCGACAGCTCGTGCTGCTCCATGTCCGTAAGATTTGACCTTCAAACCAGTTTTAACTATAATAGAATAACCACATGGAGGAACAATATGGGGATTGAAAAAATCACAACGCTAGGGAAACTCAACGTTTCTGAAGACGCAATAGCAACTTTAGCAGGTGGCGTTGTATCTGAATGTTATGGTGTGGTGGGGATGGCCTCACAGAAGATACTAAAAGATGGCCTAGCGGAAATACTAAAAAAGGAAAATTTTTCTAAAGGTGTCGTGGTAAGACAACTTGAGAATGGCTATGAACTTGACTTATTTATTATTATTGGATATGGAGTAAAAATCTCTGAAGTTATCCATGAGGTACAAAAGAAAGTTAAGTACATGCTAGAAAAAACATTGGATCAACCATTTTTGGCAATCAATGTTTATGTGCAGGGAGTGAAGGTCATTAAATGATGGATAAACTACTAACACTAAATGGTGAATCATTTAAACACTTGATTGAAAGTGGAGCCAATAACTTAACAAACCAATATCAAGAAATTGATGCACTTAATGTTTTCCCGGTCCCAGATGGGGATACTGGAACAAACATGAATTTGACTTTCACAGCTGGTGTTAGTGATGCCTTAAAGGTTAACTCACTAAGCATTGGTGAAGTCGCAAAAGCATTATCTAAAGGTCTACTCATGGGAGCACGTGGAAATTCTGGGGTTATTCTTTCCCAAATCTTTCGTGGCTTCTTTCAAGGCGTAGATGGGCATGATACGATCAACCCTACCGTAATGGCTTCAGCATTCAATAAAGGCACAGAAATCGCTTATAAAGCGGTAATGAGACCAGTTGAAGGAACTATCTTAACAGTTCTTCGTGAAGGTGCAGCAAAATCTAGCGAAAGACTCAAAAAATTAAGTAATCCAACTATTCTTGACTATATGAATCTATTTATTGAGGAAGCAGCAATTTCACTTGAGAACACACCAAATCTTTTACCAGTATTAAAAGATGTTGGGGTTGTTGATAGTGGAGGAGCAGGACTTCTTGTAATCTTAGAAGGTATGCGTGATGCTTTACTTGGAAAACCAATACCTTTACTTGCGGCAAAAGCAAGCACAGGCCATGTTCAAGCAGGTCTTGAAAATGAAGAGTTTGGTTATTGTACTGAATTTATTGTACGTATTGATCCAGAGAATCTTGATGATTTCTCAGAGTTAGCACTTCGTGAATCATTATCAAACCTTGGTGATTCTATTGTTGTAGTACAAGATGAAGATATCGTAAAAGTTCACATTCATACATTAACTCCAGGAGATGCTATGAACTTAGCACAACGTCATGGAGAATTTGTAAAGATTAAAATTGAAAACATGCAGGAACAACATGCTGCTTTAATGGATGATGACTCACATGGTCATTCTGCTCCTCAAGTTAAAGAAGTTAAAAAAGTTCCATATGCAATTGTAGCAGTTGCTGCAGGAGATGGATTAGCTCAAGCTTTTAAAGATTTACGTGTTGATGCAATCATTTCTGGTGGTCAAACTATGAATCCTTCTACTGAAGATTTCGTAGCAGTCATTGAATCACTCAATGCAGATCATGTTATTGTATTACCGAACAACTCAAACATTATCTTAGCAGCACAACAAGCTGAATCGATTTTGGAAGATGTAAGTGTTCATGTTATTCCAACAAAAACAATTCCACAAGGATTAAGTGCTTGCCTATATTTCTCACCTGAAGTAAGCATTGAAGAAAATCTTAAGGAAATGAATGATGCGATAGCACGCGTTACATCAGGAGCTATTACACATGCCATTAGAGATACCACAATTAATGGTACTGAAATCAAAGCAAATGATTTCATGGCTATAATGGAAAAAGAAATTCTAATCTCAACACCAGAGCGTGCTGATGCATTGAAATTCTTATTATCATCCATGGTCAATGAAAACTCTGAGATTATCACTTTTATTGTCGGTGAAGGTGTCGAAGAGAGCGAGAAAGAATTTATCTTAACATTCATTCAAAACGAATTAAAAATTGAAGTTGAAGTAATAGAAGGCGGACAACCTGTCTATTCATACCTAATTGGTGTAGAATAAAAGGGGAGTCCCCCCTTTTTTTATATGACACTAACAAAAGCACAACAAGACATTCTAATAAAATATGAAGTCTCGACATTATGCGAGTTTTTAAACGTGTTTCCATCTCGCTATGAGATCTTTGAGTTAAGTGATGAGCAAAACCTTGTGGATGGACAACATGTAATTTTAGAAGGCAATATAGCCTCACTCATGAAATCGACGTTTTATGCTAAGAATAAGTCTGTGACACATTTTCAATTTGTCTCTCAAAATGGTTACAAAGTATCTATTTTTAATCGTCACTACTTAAAAGCTCCTTCAGATCCTTTAAGAAAAGTAGTGATTGTTGGTAAATACAAATATCCAAATCAGATTATTGCTTCCAACATCTATTATCAAACCTTGGAGCAGCTTGGACAAATTCAAGCAATTGTTCCAATTAAAGAAAAAACACAACTTAAACAAATTAAAGCACTTATTAGTAAAGCTCTTTCTGTATGTCATCAATACACGATTGATTTACTCCCTAAAGACATTATTGAAGAATATCAATTGGTTGCTCAGTCATTAGCGATGAAAGAGATTCATCAACCTACAACAATGGCCTTACTATCCCAAGCTATTCATCGCTTTAAAGTGAGTGAATTTTTGGAATATCACTTACAAATTCAAAATAATCGATTAAAGATTGTTCATACAAAACCAAATCGATCACTAAGTAGAAACCTTATTGAACCTTTAATTAATTCATTACCATATGATTTGACACAAGATCAGGTTGATGCACTAACACATCTTTTTGAATATGCAAATCAACCTGTTACACTGTCTGCCTTACTTCAAGGAGATGTAGGATCTGGTAAAACAATTGTGGCGATGCTTTTAGCTTATGCCTATATCAAATCAGGTTTTAGTGTTGCGTTTATGGTTCCCACTGAAGTTTTAGCAATGCAACATTACTTAAATGCGATGGCATTGTTTGCTAGTTTACACATTGAAGTTCATCTGCTCACATCTTCTACAAAAGTTAGTGAAAGAAAGACAATGCTTGAGAGTGTGAACTCTAACCCATCACTACTTATTGGAACGCACGCCTTATATTCAACTGACGTACAGTTTAATCAACTTGGATTAGTAATCATTGATGAACAACATCGATTTGGGGTTGCTCAAAGAATGAAACTCATTCAGAAGGGGACAGATGTCGATGTATTGAGTATGAGTGCAACACCAATCCCACGAACACTAGCTGCGGTACTATTTGCAGACATGCAAGTTATTACACTCAATCATAAGCCAAAAGAGCGTGGGGATGTAAAGACACATGTTATCTCTGGAAATAGTTTTTCAACCGTTTTAGATGATATTTTAGAGAGTATAGCGCGAAAAGAGCAAGTCTATGTTATTACTTCAATGATTGAAGAAGAAGGTGAAGCTCGAAGTGCTTTAAGTATTTACACCAATTTGAAAAAAGCATTTGATAAAAAGTTCGGGATTGGACTTCTTCATGGTAAAATGAAAACTGACGATAAGCAAAATGTATTGAACGCATTTTATCGCAATGAGATACAAATGCTTGTATCGACGAGTGTTGTTGAAGTAGGGGTCGATGTTCCTAATGCAACACGCATGATTATTTATGATGCCCATCGCTTTGGTTTAAGTTCACTTCATCAACTTCGAGGTCGAATTGGACGAAGCATCAAACCAAGTATATGCTACTTAATTAATCCAAGTGATGATCCACTTTCCATTGAAAGATTGAATGTACTTGTGCAAAGTCATGATGGATTTAAAATAGCTTCAGAGGATCTACGTTTAAGAGGTCCTGGAGATTTAATTGGTTTAAAACAATCTGGTTTACCATCATTTCAATTTGCGAATATTATCTTAGACTACACGTTATTAGAACAAACCAAGAAATCAGCACTTAAACTTTTACATAGTTCAGACAGTGAACATCAAAAATTTGTATCAGAAGTAATTCAACGTAGCTTAAAAGGGATTGATTAGGAGGATTTATGAAATCACTACTCGAGTTTTTAAACCATAAGGGGCTTGTCATTGATCGACTTGATATCATTGAAGAAGCATTTACCCATACTTCTTATGTCAATGAAAACAAAAACATTCAAAATGATAATGAACGTCTAGAGTTATTGGGAGACGCTGTTTTACAGTTGTATGTTTCGGATTATTTATTTCACTATACACCTTCGTTGAGTGAGGGAGAAATGACATCCCTTCGCTCACGTCTAGTTAATGAAAAAACATTAGCATCAATTACTCGTCGTTGTGATCTTTTCAATTTCTTAAAGCTTGGAGTCGGTGAAGAGAAAACAGGTGGAAGAAATCGTGATTCATTATTAGCAGACGTTTTTGAAGCATTTGTAGCTGCGCTATATTTGCAAAGTGATAAAAACAACGTGAAGAAATTCTTAGATCCTCTCATTATCCCTGAATTTAAGATGATGCTTAAACAAGAACATGACGACTATAAAACTCGTTTACAAGAATATGTTCAATCAGATACTCGAAAGACTGTCGTCTATGAACTTATTAAGAGTATTGGTCCTTCCAATGCGCCAACATTTGAAGTAGTTGTTAAACTTGATGATCTTGTATTGGGCAAAGGAAAAGGGACGAGCAAAAAGCAAGCTGAGCAAAACGCAGCTAAGGATGCTTTTACAAAACTAGTGCGTTAATTTAAAGTCAAGACTTTTTCTTATTGAATTTATTCTTTATGATATCTTAAAGAGGTATTTATGCATCAACATGTTTTAGAATCATTGAACATACAAAAAATTGTAATTCGAAAAAATCAGCATCGTATGATTGTTTTTTGTGACTTTCCTGATTTTTTAGATTTCACTACATTTCAAAATGTACTTCAAATTTTTAGTAAAACATTTGATGGTCCCATTGATTTAATGAATTCTACAAAGACAGTACGATATTCACTTAAAGATATTACACCTTTAGTGCACTACTACTTTGATATGTTTCATTCAGTGAAACCTTTTATTACTTTAGAAAACCAAATCGTTAAATGTTTAGTTGATGACTCAATGCAAGCAGGTGAACTTGAATCTGGTTGTTTTGGATGTGAAACTTTCTTGAATCGATTAGGTTTTGAAGTGTCATTAAGCGTTGATTCAGCGAAGTATAATCATGTTCAAGCAGATGTTTCCTTAAGTAAACCTCTCAACAAGCCTCAAGTGGCAGCCATTGAAAAAACGCCTTTTAGAAAACCTAAAAAAGATGAGAAACTTACACAACTTAAGGATATTCATGAAGGATTAAGTGATGTTTGGGTTGAAGGAGAAGTTATCTCAATTGAATCACGTTTTTTTGCATCCTCAAATCAAACACTTGCATTAATCCTTATTAGTGATTATTCGGATGCAATCTTCTCTAAAGTATTCTTAAAGGAAAATGAAGCCCTTCAAGTCAAAACAGGGCATTGGGTAAAAATCAAAGGGAAAGTAATGGTAGATCGCTTTAAAAATGAAACCATGATATCAATTGATACAATTGATCTTATTGAGCGTGAAGTACTACATGATCACCATGAAGTTAAACGGATTGAACTTCAAACTCATACTAAGATGTCTGAAATGGATGGTGCATGCGACGTTACTGCGCTAGTTCAGCGAGCATTTGATTGTAAACATGTTGCCTTAGCCATCACTGACCATAACTCAGTACAAGCATTTCCTAAAGCAGAAGCTAAAGCTAAAGCACTACGTAAATCAACAGGACAGTCTTTAAAGCTTTTATACGGTGTTGAAATGAACATGGTTGATTCAAATCCTTCCATCATTAAACACTCAAAAGGCCAAGATCTTAATGATTCTACCTATGTTATCTTTGACCTTGAAACAACGGGTTTATCCTCTCAATTTGATGAAATTATTGAAATTGGAGCAATCAAAGTCAATCAACATCAAATCATTGATAGTTATCACACACTTGTTAAACCTAATGGTGTTATTAATGATTTCATCACTTCAAAAACTAATATTACACAATCCATGGTAAATAATGCTCCTTCAATTGAAGAAGTCTTACCTAAGTTTCTTGAATTTATTAATGATACTATTTTAGTGGCTCATAATGCTTCTTTTGATGTAGGATTTATCAAAGAAAAGTCAAAATTATGTCAATGTGATTACATGGATAATACTGTTATCGATACGCTTGAATTATCACGTGTCCTATTAAGTCATCGTAAATCCTTTAGACTAGGAAAAGTAGCACGTTATTTCAATATTGCCTATGATGAAGAAGTAGCTCACCGAGCAGATTATGATGTACGTGTCACTCATCAAGTTTTTCAAAATCTATTAAATCTATTAAAGGAACACAATATTTCGACATGTGATCAACTTGAAACATTTGATACCCAAGATTCATTTAAAGTACGTTCTAAGTCACATGTAAACATATTTGCGAAAAATCAAGCTGGACTAAAAGCTTTGTATGAACTTGTTTCAATTGCGCACACAGATCGTTTAGCCTTCTTTAAAAAGTCTGCCTCAAAAAATAGTGATGAGTTTTTAGCTGAACCTCGAATATTAAAGTCAGATATTCAAAGACTTCGAGAGAATTTACTTGTCGGTGCTTCATGTGTGAATAATGAACTATTTGATATTGCTGCTAATCAAAGTGTTGAGGTACTACAAGAAGCTATGCTCTTTTATGACTTCATAGAAATACAACCTTTAGATCATTATCAACATCTAATCGTTACTCACTCTGTACCAGATCATCAAAGAATTATTGAAATCTTGCAAAAAATGATTAAAGTAGCTCATTCTTTAAATAAGATAATCGCTGCATCAAACGATGTTCATTATGTATATCCTCAAGAAAAAATTTACCGCGATATTTTAGTTTCATCCATGGGTATAGGGGGAGTTAGACATCCACTCTATTTGTATGATGAGCAAGATCGTGCACGCTATACAACACCTAATCAGCATTTTAAGACCACACAAGAAATGTTGGATGATTTTGAGTGGTGTGGACCTGAGCTTGCTTATGAATTAGTCGTAAAGAATACCCATCTTATTGCGCAAAACATAGAGGAAATTACTATTATTCCTTCTAAATTATTCACTCCGAAAATTGAACATGCCGATGAGAATTTGAAAAAACTCATTGATGAGCGTTTACTGAAATTATATGGACCACATCCAGCTTCATTTATAGTAGAGCGTATGGATAAAGAATATGAAGCCATCACATCCAATAGATTTGGTGTCATATATTTCATTGCACATTTACTTGTTAAGAAATCACTTGATGATGGTTATATGGTAGGATCTCGAGGTTCTGTAGGATCTTCATTTGTCGCCTTTCTTGCGAATATTACAGAAGTTAATCCACTTCCAGCCCATTATCGATGTGAGCATTGTTTTCATGTTGAATTTGTCGAAGAAGTAGGAAGTGGTTTTGACTTAGATGATAAGACATGTTCTTGTGGACATCCTTATGTTGTGGATGGTCAAGATATTCCATTTGAAACCTTCCTAGGCTTTGAAGGGGACAAAGTCCCAGATATAGACTTAAACTTCTCTAATCATTATCAAGAATTCGCTCATGCATATACTAAAACACTATTTGGTGAGAAAAACGTTATCAAAGCTGGTACGATTGGAACACTTGCGAATAAAACAGCCTTTGGATATGCAAAAGGATATGGAGAAGATCATAATTTTCCTTTAGATACTAAAGATGCAAAATATTCTTGGCTTGCAAGTGGTGTTGAAGGAGTTAAGAGAACAACAGGACAACATCCAGGTGGCATTATCGTTATTCCAGATGAAAACAGTGTCTATGAATTCACACCAATACAATTTCCTGCCAATAATCCAGACTCAGTTTGGAAAACAACGCACTTTGAATTTGCAGATATTCATGATAATCTTTTAAAACTCGATATTTTAGGTCATCTAGATCCTAGTGCTATGAAACTCCTTGAGGAAGTAAGTGGAATCGATCCCAAGACTATCCCACTCAATGATCCAAAAGTAATGAGCTTATTTTCATCAAATAAGGCACTAAATCTTGATTCACGTTATCCTTTTGATCCTACAGGAGCAATTGGTTTACCAGAGTTTGGAACATCCTTTGTTCGTGAAATGCTTCGTGTCACACAACCTAAGAACTTCTCAGACTTAGTCCGTATTTCAGGTCTTTCACATGGAACTGATGTTTGGCTTAATAATGCGAAGGATTTAGTCATTGGTGGTAAGACTCTTAAAGATGTTATTGGTTGTCGTGATGATATTATGGTTACACTCATTCACCAAGGACTACCTCCAAAGATAGCGTTTGACATTATGGAAAATGTTCGAAAAGGGAAGGGTCTTAAACAAGAATGGATTGAAATCATGAGAAATCATGGTGTTGATGATTGGTATATCGATTCTTGCCAAAAGATTAAATATATGTTTCCTAAAGCACATGCTGTGGCGTATGTATTAATGGCTGTACGGGTGGCATACTATAAACTCTATCATCCACTTGATTACTACATTTCATTTTTAACACTAAGAGCGAATGCATATGATATTGATGCAATGCTTGGTGGAACACATAAAATTCTAGAGCGTCTAAATCATATTCAACATCGCTTAAGTGATAATAATCAAAAAAGTTCGGTCACTAATAAAGAGCGTGAACTTATAACAAGCTTAGAAGTTTCCCTTGAAATGTGTTTAAGGGGATATCGTTTTTCTAACTTAAGTGTCAATAATTCTCATGCTTCTGTGTTTATTAAAGACCCAAATGATCCTAAGGCACTAATACCTCCATTTATCGTTCTTGAAGGATTAGGCGAAAACGTTGGGCGTTCCATTATGGAGGCAAGAAATGTTGCACCATTTCTTTCAAAAGAAGACTTACAAAGTCGTACCCAACTTAACTTTAATCACATCAAGAAACTTGATGAACTCAAAGTTTTAGAAGATCTACAAGATTCCAACCAAGCGAGTTTGTTTTAGTGTTTGCAATTATTTCATAGGTCATGTATAATATTATTACTCAAGGAGTGGCGATGCCACTCCTTCGTGTTTGTATAAGGAGGACTCACTGGTTGAAAAGTGAAGCTTTAAAACAATTATGTCAACCGATTTTTACTAAACATCATGTAAAGTGTTACAGTATGAACTGGAAATCCATGGGCAAGGACCGTATCTTAGAAGTTTTAGTGTACGATCCACATCGTGCGCTTGATCTAGACACAACGGCACTTGTTTCTTTTGATGTTTCCGAAGCTCTAGATGAAGTAGCTAGCCAATTGCCTGATGAATATATGTTAGATGTCAGTACCGCAGGAATTGAGCGTGAAATACTTGACAATGAACAACTTCATGATGCAATCGACCATTCGGTGTACGTTAGGACATTGAGGGCAGTGAATAAATCGATTGAATTTAAAGGAATAATGACTCAACTTGAAGAGGACTCGATTACATTAGTACAAAACATTAAAGGAAAAGCACAAACACTACGTATTGATCGTGAAAACATCGTTTTCATTCGACATGCGATAAAGGATTAAGGACACATATGAACATTAAAGATCTTATGCTCTTAGTAGCAAACATCGAAACAACTCGCTCTATTTCTAAAGATATAGTTGTTGCGGCAGTAGAAGAAGCACTTGCTAAAGCTTACCGCAAACAAATTGAAATTCCAGATGCCATCGTGCGTGTGCAAATCAATGAAAATGGTGACATCCAACTTTACCAACGTTTTTTAGTTGTTGAAGAAGTTGAAGATGATGAACTTGAAATTTCGCTTAAAGATGCACAACAACGAATTGAAAACATTGCGTTAGGCGATTATATTGATGAGCGTCGCGAAATGAAGGAACTAGGACGTGCTGCAGCATTACTTGCTAAAAACGTACTTAAACAAAAAATTAGAGAAGCAGAAAAAGCTGCTATTTTTGATGAATATGAAGACAAAAAAGATGAAATGGTGATTGCAGCCATTGAATCAGTTGAAGAAAAGTTTGTCGTTGTTAACCTTGGTAAAACATTAGCAATGATGCCTAAAGCTGCTCAGATTCCTAATGAGCGTTACGTAGAAGGATCACACCTTCGTGTTGTTATTACTGAAGTGAATAAAGAAACTAAAGGAGCACAAGTTTTAGTATCACGTGCTGACGCAAAACTTGTTCGTCGTTTGTTTGAAAAAGAAGTTCCTGAGATTTATGAAGGACTTGTTGAGATTAAAGCAATTGCTCGTGAAGCGGGTGAGCGTACTAAAATTGCAGTCTTCTCTAAAAACTCAGACATAGATCCTATTGGAGCATGTATTGGACCACGTGGTTCACGTGTTCAAGTTGTTATTGATGAACTTAAAGGCGAAAAAATCGATATTTTCTTATGGAGTGAAAACTCTGTAGAACTTATTAGAAATGCACTAGCTCCAGCACAAATTTTAGCTGTTTTCCCTCATGAAGAAAACCGAGGATTAATGGTTGTAGTTGATGATAATCAACTCTCATTAGCCATTGGTAAAAAAGGTAAAAATGCTAAATTAGCAGTTAAACTTACAGGTCAAAAAATTGACATTAAGTCTAAGAGTGATGCTGAAGCAGCAAACATTGACTACATGGGTCGTTATGAAACATATATGAACCTTGTAGAAACAAAACTAGCTGAAAAACATTTAGAAAAAGCACAAAAAGAAGCTGCACGTCGTTTAGAAGAAGCAGAAAAAGTTGCTCTAGAGCGTCTATTCAATCAACAACAAGCTAAACTTCAAGCTGCAGAAGCTGCTAAAGAAACAGTTAAAGAGGTTGTTGAAGAAGTGGCTGAAGTTGAGGTTGAAGAAGTTAAGACTGAACCAGTCACAACTCCAACTCAACCTGTTACACCGAAGAAACCAGTTGTAGAAGTAGAAAAAGTTGTTGAAAAACGTGTTAAACGTGAAATTAAGAAACGTGATACTTTTGTATCTAAGTTTGAAAAACTTGCTGATGCAACCAAAGTGGAAGTTAAGAAGGAAGTTAAGAAGAAAAAATACTTTGATCGTGATAAAGATAAAGAAGTTGAACACGAACCACGTATTAATGTAGCTGAAATTATTAAGAAGAAAGAGATTGCGAATGCAATTGCTAACACACCAGTATTTACTGATGAGGAACTTGCAGAGCGCAAACGTCAAGAACTAGAGGAAGATTTCCTTTGGAAAGATGATATTGATTATGATGAGTATGATGAATACTATGAGGAGGAATAATGAAAAAAATTCCTTTAAGAAAATGTATTGCAACACAAGAGCAATTGCCTAAAAAGGAATTATTACGTATTGTAAGAACCCCTGAAGGAACTGTTGTTATTGATACGTCCGGACGCATGAATGGACGTGGGGCTTATCTTAAAAAGAGCCAAGAAGCAATTGAAATTGCGATTAAACGAAAAGCGCTCGAACGTGCCTTAGAAGTGACCCTAGACCCATCTTTTATCGAACAACTGCGCTCATTTATGAATGAATCATAGCCTCTACCTATTAGGGATATGTGCAAAAGCGAATGGTCTAGTGACTGGAGATCAAATTCTTCCATCAATTCGCGCTAATAAAGCCAGTTTAGTCATCATTACAAGTGATGCATCAAATAGAACACGTAAGCAGTTAAAAGATAAGTGTGCTTTCTATCATGTCGACGTTATTGAGAGTTTTACATCGATTGAACTTTCAAAGGCGATTGGGAAAACATCACGTGTTGCATGTGCAATTATCCATAATGCATTGGCTAAGCAAATTAAAGAAGCATTGAAAGAGGTGAAGGAATGAAAAGAAATAACTCGAGAAAACCAACTAATCGCAATCGTAAACCGAATACTAATACGAATCCAGGGACATTTGCTCCAAGAAAAGTTGTAGAGACTGTCAAGGAAATTAAGTACACGGATGGTATTACTGTTGGTGAGTTGGCTGAAAAGCTTAAAAAGAATGCAAGTGAAGTCATTAAGTTATTATTTATGCTTGGAAAGATGGTTACCATCAACTCCATTATGGATGATGATTTAGTTGAACTTGTATGTCTAGAATTTGGTGTAGAAGTTATCAAAGAAGAAATTTTTGATGAAACAAGTTTAGAAGATAGTATTCAAGATGATCCTGCTGATCTTATTGAAAGACCAGCTGTTGTAACAATCATGGGTCACGTTGACCATGGTAAGACAACACTTCTTGATACCATTCGTAAATCTAAAGTCGTTTCAGGAGAGTTTGGTGGAATTACTCAACATATTGGGGCTTATCAAATTGATTACAGTGGTAAACGTATTACATTTTTAGATACACCAGGTCATGAAGCATTTACTGCTATGCGTGCTCGTGGTGCAAAAATAACAGATTTAGTTATTATTGTGGTTGCAGCGGATGATGGTGTTATGCCTCAAACTAGAGAAGCTCTTGATCATGCGAAAGCAGCAGGAGTTCCAATCATTGTTGCGGTAAACAAAATGGATAAAGAAACTGCTAATCCTGATAAAGTTATGAATCAGTTGGCTGATTTAGGATTAACTCCAGAAGAATGGGGTGGGGATACTATTTACTTACGTATTTCAGCATTAAAAGGTGAAGGTATTAAAGAAGTTCTTGAAACTATTCTTGTCTTAACTGAAGTTGGTAACTTACAAGCAAATCCTACTCGTGAAGCTGTAGGAACGGTTGTAGAAGCTAAACTTGATAAAGGACGTGGTCCAGTTACAACACTACTTGTTCAAAATGGAACACTTCGTGTTGGTGATCCTGTTGTTGTCGGTGCTTGCTTTGGTAAAGTAAGAAAAATGACGGATGATGAAGGAAAAGAAATTAAAGAAGCAGGTCCTGCTACACCTGTTGAGATTATTGGTCTTAATGACGTACCTCAAGCGGGGGATATATTTAAAGTATTCCATAATGAGCGACAAGCTCGTGCAATTGCTGATAAACGCTCACAAGCAAAAATTGAAACTGAGCGAAGAATTACTTCTGCATTATCTTTAGATGATCTGTCTAAACAGATTAAAGAGGGTAATGTTCAAGAAATTCCATTAATCATTAAAGCGGATGTTCAAGGTAGTGCTGAAGCGGTTCGTTCATCTCTTGAAAAAGTTGATGTTGAATCAGTACGTGTCAATGTCATTCGTAACACTGCAGGTGCTATATCAGAGAGTGATGTTATGCTTGCGGCAGCATCTAAAGCTATTATTATTGGATTTAACGTTCGTCCAACAGCAGCCATTCGTAAACTTGCTCAAGAGCAAGGTGTCGATATTCGTTTACACAACATTATTTATAAAGTTGTTGAGCAAATGGAAGCTGCAATGAAGGGGATGCTTGATCCTATCTTTGAAGAAATTATTCTTGGACAAGCTTCTGTTCGTCAAATATTCAAAGCATCTAAAATTGGTACAATTGCTGGATGTATGGTGACTGATGGTAAACTTGTAAGAAATGGACATGTACGTCTCATTCGTGATGGTATTGTCGTGTATACTGGTCGCTTAAGTTCATTGAAACGTTTTGCGAATGATGCAAAAGAAGTTACTTCTGGTTTTGACTGTGGCTTAACGATTGAAAACTTTAACGATCTTAAAGAAGGTGATTTAATTGAGGCATTTGGCTCAGTAGAAGTGGAGCGTGATTAATTATGACAATTAAATTAGAACGACTTGAAGGGATTATTCGTAAAGAAGTTTCACTTATTTTAATGAGTGAAGTAAAAGATCCTACCTTAAAATGGGTTACTATTACTGATGTTCAACTTACTAAAGATTATTCTACAGCTAAAATCTTTGTGACATTTCCTCAAGGACAAAACAATCTTATGGAAAACTTAGATAAGGCAAAAGGTTTTATTCGCTCATCATTAGGTTCAAAACTTAAAGTTAAAAAGATTCCTTCATTGGTATTTGAAGTTGACGATTCTCTTGAAAGAGGTAATCGTATTGATGAAATCTTAAAAGCAACCCTTAAAGACTAAAGAAAATGTAGATGATTCGTCATCTACATTTTTACTTTAATTTAATTATTTCTTGAAACACAGGTAGCATTCCAATTTTTTTCGGAGTATGCAGTGGAAGTTGATAGATATCATGACCTGGATACTGGTTTGCTTCAACAAGTAGTGGTCCATTCTCAGAGATTCCTACATCCCAACCCACTAATCTTATTTGATCAACTCGTTTCGCTGCTTCAGTGACAAGTTCTAAAGATTCCTCCCAACATGGAATTTGAAATCCTTGAATTCGCGTATTAGTAAGCGGGTGATGCTGGTAGTAGTTACCTGCTTTATCAATAGCAACATCATGGATAAATCCAGTTTTTAAATCTATTGGTACAACCATGCCACCACTATTAAAGTTGTCAACAATACGGTTATTTCCGATACGTAAGTAAGCTGAGACTATATGTACATTATTGTTGTGAAGAATGGTTACAAATCGAATAGTGTTTATAGAATGAGGATGTAGATGTTTCAATGTTGGATGTTGAATTATTGTCTCCTCAACTAATGTGCATTTTCTATCGTGTAAATGATACCAAAGAGTATAAATGTCCTCATAATCTGAAACATTTATTTTTTCAATACCATGTCCACATGTGCCTCTATTTGGTTTCGCAAAGAAATCTTTTTTACCATTTACAAACTTCTCAAAATCATCAAAAGAAGCATCTTCTAAACTAAGCCACTCGCGTTTGACTAAATCATTGTATAAAGTATGGAAATCTTTCTTACTCTCAAACATGTAATTATATTTAGGATTGTTAAGCTCACGAACATACGCATTGTTGCGTCCACGAGTCATCACTGTACTTCTTTGATATTCATTAAGATTATACATTTCAAAAATAAGGTAATCAACATAACCTGCCATGTGTCTTAATCCACACCAAATGATATCAATAATAAGAATAATGCGGTTTCTTTTCGTCTTCTTATGAACTTTATTAGCAACGTCAAAAATACCTAAAATATTCATTGATAAAATACGATCCACCATGTAACTTATGTTTTTCATATATACCCCCATTAGTAATTTAACAGAGTATTTGTGAAATCTCAAGAACTATTGGTAAGGAGTGCATATTTAATCGATTAATCTTCGAAATAACCTAAAAAAAACTCACTTTATTGAGGAAGTGAGTCTTTTTTTACAAGTTGTAGTGGAGTCGTCAAGCATGTGTTACTAGATTCAAACGTTTCGATTGGTGTACTAACATGAAGATCATCGTATTCAATATGTAGAACTGCTTCTACATCTCTAGGTAACCAAATTCCAACGAAACCATTTGAAGCACTTGTTAGTGTTTCATCAATAAGGACAGTTCCATCTTCTAGGACAACTTTTACATGGAATGATTCATTTCTAAGTTCATTTTGACATGATGTCAAGAAATGAGTGTTACAAGGATGTGTATTAGTAATATAAGGTGCAAAGGAAAGATAGAATCGATCTTCTGGTAAAGCGACTGTAACCTTATCATTTTCAGTTTCTAATACTAAAAACTTTGAGTTGATACTTGCGACAAGCCCGGTTGTATCAATCGTTTTAGTTTCAAGTGCTAATACCATAGATTCCACTGTCATATCTTCAAGTGCATAAGTTTCAAGAATAGATTTTGAACCAAACAAACCTAATTGAAAAGCAACGAGCAATATAACACTGATTGCTGTAATTGACACTAATATTTTTTTCATAGTTCTCCTTATTGACGTTTTTTGTCATCACTATTATCTCATAAAAGTATAAATAATCTAAACGAAACTATGTTGCAAACATGTAAGAAAAAAGACGCAATATTCTGCGTCTTACTATTGGTGAACAATTCTAGCTAAGAATGCTTTAGTACGTTCTTGCTTTGGAGCATTAAACAGGATAGAAGGATGCTCTGCTTCAACTACTACACCTTGATCCATAAAGACAACCTTATCCGCAACATCTTTCGCAAAACTCATTTCATGAGTGACAATGAGCATGGTTAGACCTGATTTCGCAAGATCCTTAATAACATCTAACACTTCGCCTACAAGTTCAGGATCGAGTGCAGAAGTAGGTTCATCAAGGAGTAAAATCTTAGGATTCATACACAATGCACGTGCAATCGCAACACGTTGTTTTTGACCACCAGATAATTTTGTAACATTCATGGTTGCAAAATCACTCAAGCCTACTTTTTTTAAGTTTTCATATGCAATTTCTTCAGCTTCTTTTTGTGATCTTTTAAGCACTTTGATTTGTGCAAGGGTACAATTCTTTAAAACATTAAGATGTGGAAATAGATTGAAGGATTGAAAGATCATTCCAACCTTAGTTCGGTAATCATCAATATTGAATGAAGCTGTAATATCAACACCATCGACAATAATCTTGCCAGCATTAGGAGTTTCTAATAAATTAACACAGCGAAGTAATGTACTTTTACCAGAACCTGATGCTCCTATAAGGCAAACAACTTCTCCTTCTTGAACATTAAGGCTAATATCATGAAGAACTTCTTGTTTTCCAAATGATTTTGAAAGGTTTAGAATATCAATCATGATGTACCTCTTTTACGTTTAAATCCAAAGAAATTTTTACTTGATGAACTCGAAGCTCCAACTAAACCTTCTGGTGTATCAAGTTTTTTCTCAGCAATACGAAGTAACTGTGTTGTTGTGAACGTTAGAAACAAGTAAATTAGCGCTGTAATAAGGAATGTATCTCTAAATCTAAATACAATACCAGCCACAGCCGTGGATTGGAAATACAGTTCACTAACACCAATAACATTAAGCACTGCAGTGTCTTTTATATTCACTACAAACTCATTACCAATCGCAGGGAATGCATTCTTAATGGCTTGTGGAAGTATGACAAAGACCATCGTTAATAAATGATTCATACCAAGTGATCGTGATGCTTCATACTGACCTTTATCAATCGATTGTATGCCTGCACGAATAATTTCAGCCATGTAAGCACCAGTATTAATCGATACGATAACAATACCAGCAGTCAAAGGTGTCCAACCAATGAATGGTCTTAACCCATGATACAAGAAGATTGCTTGCACAATCATCGGTGTTCCTCTAAATATTTCAATATAAAGATTTGCAATAACTCTTAAAACCACTTTAGTTACTTTAACAATTGAATTATCTTTATTATCTATTTTTAACTGCTTAAGAGATGCAAAAAAGAGTCCAATAAACAATCCAATGATTGTAGCACTCAGCGAAATAAGAAGCGTGTTTCGAACTCCGAACCAAAACAACGGGGCATATCGCTCATAAATACCTAAAGCCCCACCAATTAAATCAGGAGGCAAAGGAACACGATTCATTATTCTGGTTGTCTCGAGATGGCATCAGCCATCCATGTATCACGTTGTTCGGAGCTAATACCTGATAAGATTGCATTAATGCTTTCAAGAAGTTCTGTGTCTGTTTGTCTTAAAGCAACAGAGACTGTGGTATCTTCAAAGTTTGTTTGGAAACCATTAGCTTGAGTAAAGCGAATGATAGTAAGATCTGGATTATTCTTAACAATAGAAATAGCAACTGGATTTTCAGATACTAGGGCATCAGATTCTAATGACATCACAGCGTTAACAAGCAAAGGAAATGTTGCAAGGGGAGTCATGTGGTTAACACTTGGAATTTGACTAACTAAACCATCATGGAAAGTTCCACGTTGAGCCACAACATTAGCACCAGTAAAATCAGCTAAACTTGTCGCACTAGCAAATACTGAATCTTTTCTTACTACCATGACCATATCACTTGCATAGTATGGTACTGAGAATGCGACACGTTGTCTACGCTCAAGAGTATCCGTCATACCAGCAACGATCATATCAATCTCACCAGATGCTAAAGCAGGCTCAAGACCTTCCCAAGCAATTTGCTTAACAATCAGTGTTTTACCAAGCTCAGTTGCAATAGTGCTTGCGACAGTAATATCATAACCATCACAATAACCAATGTTTCCTTCAATTCTTACAGAAGTTTCTGTAGCTTCAAGTTGTGTCCAGTTAAATGGAGCGTAATCACATTCTAAACCAACAATAATGGAATCTTCTTTTGAAGTAGTCGGAGCACATGCAGCAAGTGCAAGTGCAATCATTAGTACAAATAAGAATTTTTTCATAATTCCTCCTCAAACAAAAAAATCGTGAAAGAGCCACGATCAACGAAGTTGTGATAGCGCCTCTTCTTTCGAAGGAGTGATGTATGTCTTTCATACAACCCCATAACTAGTATTTGCCAATAATAGTTATTCGGCGATGGTTACCTTTCGTAAGTGTCATAGTCTGCCGACTCAACTTACTACTCATTTGCATCGCTACCTCTAAGATTTAAATGTGAGTAAAGTATAAAAGAGAATGGTTTACATGTCAAGGGATAGATGGCACCAAAGAGATAGATTTGATATAATAACTTCATGAAATCGACTCACGGCGTATTAGCCATCAATAAACCTAAACACATGACGAGTTTCGACGTGTGTAATCATATTAAGAAGATAACAAAATCAAAAGTAGGGCATACTGGTACTTTAGATCCCGATGCGACAGGAGTATTACTAGTTTGCGTTGGAGGTACGACAAAATATGTTCCTTTTCTTATGGGTCAATCTAAGATTTATGAATCGACACTCATTTTAGGAACTCATACGCGTACGCTTGATACAAGTGGGGAAGTCTTAGAAACAAAGGACATACAACCTCAATCCAAAGAAACATGGCAAGACTTAGTTCACTCTATGATTGATACACATCACTTAGCAGTTCCTCAAGTCTCAGCAATTAAAGTTGATGGAAAAAGACTTTATGCTCAAAAGGACTTTGATTTAGACTTATTGCCAATAAAAGAAATGATTGTTTACGATGCACATTTAATTTCTTGGTGTGATACATCAGTGACAACTCAAATGCATGTCAATACAGGGAGTTATATACGCTCTCTCAACGTTGAATTAGCACGACGCTCATCCAATATAGGAACCACTCAAGATATTATTAGAATACAAAATGGACCGATAACACTTGATCTTTGTCAAGATTTACCTCAAAACCTTGAGGATTGTGTATTTTTAGATGCTAAGAAGTTATTTTCTTCCTATCCATGCATAGAATTAGATGACATAACACCCATTATCCATGGTAAAATAATCTCGTTTGAAAGTGATGAACCATTGCTTTGTGTAATTAGAGATGAACTTCCATTTGCAATGTTAGAAAAAACTGATGTAGGCTATAAAGTGAAACGAGGATTATGGTATGAAGACGTTAGTTATTAATGAAAATCAACTTCCACATGAAATTGATGCCTTTGTCGCATGCATTGGTTTTTTTGATGGTATTCATCTTGGTCATCAAGCTTTATTAAATCAAACTATTTCACTGGCGAAGGAAAAAAACATAAAATCAGGAATGATTACTTTCTTCCCACATCCATCTTCAGTTTTACAGCATAAACAAGTCATGTATCTTACACCCACTTCACTCAAGCAAAACCTTCTTGATAGCTATGGTTTAGATTATTTAATCATTGTTAACTTTACACAAGAGTTTTCTAAACTAAGTGGCAAATCGTTTATTGATGATATTTTATGTCGCTTACCATTAAAGCATCTTGTGGTTGGTTTTGATTTCAGGTTTGGGTTTCAAGGTCTAGGTAATGTTGATTTACTTACACAATCCCAAACTTGTTTTGAAGTAAGTGTTATCGAGCAAGTCAGTGACCAATATAATAAGATATCAAGCACATTAATTAAAAGTATTATTGCGAATGGTGAAGTAGAACTCGCTCATCAATACTTAACACGACCTCATCAAGTTAGAGGTCAAGTCATTAAAGGAAATCAGCGTGGAAGAACAATCGGTTTTCCAACGGCAAATATCGACGTATTTGATGATGTAGTAATCCCAGCAAAAGGTGTATATATTGCGAAAGTCTCAATAGATTCCAGCATTTATCAAGCCATGGTCAATATAGGACACAATCCAACATTTAATGCAAAATACAATGTTTCGATCGAAGCAAATATTCTTGATTTTGATGAAACCATTTATGGAAAAACAATTACGATTCATTTTTTAAAACGCATTCGTGATGAGAAGAAATTTGATTCTATTGAAGAATTAATTGCACAACTCAATAGTGATAAACAAGAAACGATTGATTATTTTAAAACTGTAAGTGGTTACAAATTAACAAAATGAAAAAAATGTCATAAAAGTATTGCATCTTTTTCTCACTTAGGTATAATAACTACATTACTAAGAAGAAGAGTAGTAATGAGCAGGAATCATATTAGCGACTTGTGATTTGGTGAAAGACAAGATGATATCACTCATGAACGTGCTTTGGAGTAAGAGAAGGGATAATCTTCTCTCGCAACCTTCAGCGTTATGAAGAAGTGTTGATCAATGTTTCGATTGGTCAAAATTAAGGTGGTACCACGATACAAGTCGTCCTTTCGTTAGGACGACTTTTTTTTATTTTAAAGGAGGATTACCATGAACATCGATTTTACCCGAATTATTCCTCGTATCCCATATTTACTAGAAGGGGTACAAGTCACACTCATGATTGCACTTGTCGCTGCACTCATTGGATCTGTACTTGGATTTATTATTTCTTTAATCACAAGCAAGAAAGGTCCTTTAGGAAAACTATTATTCCTGTTTGTCGATTTCTTTCGAGGAACACCGCTTTACTTCCAATTATTCTTCTACCATTATGGTTTACCTCAAGTCATACCAGGTTTTCTACCCACAGCTTACCATAGTGCCTTCGTTATCTTTTCAATCAACTCTGCGGCATACCTCTCTGAAATCTTTAGAGCTGGAATACAGTCCATTGACAAAGGACAAATCGAGGCAGCGCGAGCACTTAATATCTCAACATGGGACATTGTAATGGGAATCATTATTCCAATTGGTGCTAAAAACGTCTTACCTGCAATTATTAATGAGTTCATTACCTTAGTAAAAGAGACATCCGTAGCCGCAGTCATCTCAGTGAATGAGATTATGAGGCGTCATACGATTGTGGCAGGAACCACATTTAGAGCATTTGAAAGTTTAATCATTGTAGGTTTAATTTACTACACCATTACAAAAACACTTTCAATCTTTGGCAAAATTGTCGAAAGGAAGTTACGTTATGATTTACGTTAATAGTCTAAATAAGTATTTTCAAGATTCACATGTCCTTGATGATGTGTCGATCACCTTTGATCCTCACATTACTTATGCGATCATTGGATCAAGTGGAAGTGGTAAATCGACATTACTACGATGTTTAAATGGATTAGAGACACCGACAAGTGGTGTCATAAAGATTGATGATGTCGACATATTTGCTAGTAAGGATAATCTTGCGAAGGCAAGAAGTAATATGGGAATGGTGTTTCAAAGTTTTAATTTATTTGAACATAAAACAGCCATTGATAATGTTATGTTTGCGCTAATCAAAGTGAAACAACTCTCTAAAGAAGAAGCATTCAAAGTAGCATCACATGCTTTAGATAAAGTTGGACTTTCACATCGCTACAACAATTATCCTCATCAATTATCAGGAGGGGAGAAGCAAAGAGTAAGTATTGCACGAACACTTGCAATGAGTCCTCAACTTGTTCTCTTTGATGAACCTACGAGTGCATTAGATCCTGAAATGACCATTGAAGTCTTAAAGGTTATCAAAGCACTTGTCAAAGATGGTTTAAAATGCATTCTTGTGACTCACGAGATGGCATTTGCTAAAGAAGTCGCAGACATGATTGTGTATATGGATCAAGGAAAGATTCTTGAAGTCACTTCAAGTGATGAATTCTTTACACAGCCACAAACACTTAGAGCACAACAGTTCTTAAGTCATACTCAATTTAAAGGAGAAACACAATGAAA
The DNA here is from genome assembly GCA_018335655.1 of Erysipelothrix sp. GTDB lineage: Bacteria > Bacillota_I > Bacilli_A > Erysipelotrichales > Erysipelotrichaceae > UBA6182. The sequence goes on along the minus strand of JAGXRX010000026.1, from coordinate 19,971 downwards.
AAAACATTATTAGCAGTATTAACCCTCGTCTTCGTCCTCTCAGGATGTGCCCAACAAACTACAAAAGATTCGATTACAATTTTAACTTCCTCAGGTTATCCTCCATATGAAATGGTTGATGAAGCTGGAAATCTTATTGGTTTTGATATTGATTTTGGTAATGCATTAGGAGAGAAGCTTGGAGTAGAAGTAAAATGGGAAGATATGGACTTTGATGGCATTATTGGTTCACTAAACTCCAATCGTGGAACAATGGCAATTGCTGCGATGTCACCAGATCCAGAACGTGATGTAGATTTCTCAGTGCCTTACTATATTGGAGCAGAAGAAAGTCCGTTCTTTATTCTTACTTTAGCTGAAGGTGGTGTTGTTGATTCTAATGATTTAGTCGGTAAAAAAGTAGGTACACAAATTGGAACCATTCAAGAAAGCTTACTAAACAAGATTGAAGCAGAGTTTAGCTTTGTGACTGATCCAAAACAAAATGTATCTCAACTTGTTCAAGAAGTTATTACTGGACGTTTAGACTTCGTAATTATTGAAGGACCTACTGCACGTGAATATGTTTTAGAATTTCCTGCTCTTACAACTTTTGAATTATCACATCCTGAAGTTACTAAATATATTGAAGAAGTATCTGGTGTTTCAGTTGCATTACCACGTGGTTCTGAATGGACTGAAAAAGTTAATATTGCAATTGCAGAACTTATTGCGGATGGAACAATGGATGCACTTATTAAAAAATGGTTTACTGAATAAAAAAATCTTTTCTTTATGATATAATATCCTCAACGAGGTGAACTTATGTCAACTGAATTTATTAAAATCCCAAGTAAAGAACAATTAGGTGAAATTACATTAACTAAAATTGCTTTTGAACTCATAACACTTCATTCGATTGAAGAGGAAAAATCTGTAGTTGTTCCTCAACAATTGTTATCAAGACCAGTTGTTGTGAAAATCAATAACAATCAATTGAGCATTACATGTGATGTTCAAGTTAAACATGGTAAGAATGTAAACAAAATCTTATCTTCGCTTCAGGAACGTATCTTTAACAACATTGTCATGATGACGGAAGTAAAACCAACATCAGTCGACATTAGAGTTACAGGCTTTGTATTCTAAACCCCTCAGGGGTTTTTCTTTGTGCTTTGTTTGATTCATGATACAATAATTTCGGAGGTTCTATGACAAGAATTCTAAAAAGAAGACAAAAACGAATCAGTGCAATCATGTGTTTCTTTCAATATTTCTCAACAAGAGACGACATGGAAACTATCATAGAAACGTTTGAACAAGACATTGTTCCTTATAACCATAGTGAGTTTTTTGTCGTCTTTGATGATGACTTTAAATCATTACTTACCATTGCAATTGAGTATGAAACTCAAGTGATCAATAAGATTAATTCTTTACTAAGAGATGGATGGGTCTTTGATCGTCTTCCAATGATTGATCGTGCAATTCTATTTATGGCCATTTCTGAAATTACTTTAGAATTTGATGAAAAAGCAATTATCATCAATGAAGCTATTGAAATATCCAAGATATTCTCAGAACAAGACCAGTACAAATACATTAACGGACTCCTTGATAAACTATGAGCCTAAAAACATCATTCACTGTTACAGACCTTAATAGAGTCATTAAAACAACGTTAGAAGAAACGAAGTTTTTTGAACGTGTCAGTGTTCATGGTGAATTATCTAATTTAACTAAAGCTATTTCAGGGCACTGGTATTTTACCTTGAAAGATTCAACATCACGTTTAACATGCGTGATGTTTTCTTCTGCTGTTAGACATCTTGGACACAGTTTTAAAGAAGGTGATCAAGTAGAACTTGTAGCACGTGTTACATTTTATGAACCAGGAGGGACACTTCAACTTAATGTGTCTCACATGCAATTGTTTGGAATTGGTTCATTATTCGCAAAGCTTGAAGCACTACGACTTCAGCTACAAAAAGAAGGATTATTCGATAGTGCATTAAAGAAACCTTTACCAAAATATCCACGAAGTATAGGAGTCATTACTTCACTTGGTTCTGCTGCCCATGCAGATATTCTAAAAACACTCAAAACCCGATGGCCAGTAGCAACTGTTCAATCATATGGAACACTTGTGCAAGGTGAAGGAAGTGTTAATGAAATCATGGATGCACTAAAGCGTGCCGATCAAGGACATCATGATGTCTTAATTCTAGCTCGTGGTGGTGGTTCAATTGAAGATTTGTGGAGTTTTAATCATGAATTGCTAGTAAGACTTATAAGTACACTTAAAACACCGATTATATCAGGAGTAGGTCATGAAAGTGATACAACACTTGTAGATTATGTTGTGGATGTACGTGGACCTACACCAACTGGAGCTGCTACACTTGCAACACCGCTAATTCAAGAAGTTTTAACTCATTTTGATCAATTATCACTCAGGTTAAACCAGATTATGGAATCGAAGTTAAACTATTCCAAAACACGATTGAATCATCAATCACTAACACTTCAGCGTCTTAGCCCTCAAAAACTCGTTGAAAAGCGACATCATCTACTTGAAAATGCTAAACTAAGACTTGAACAAAGCATTAAGCGTCCTCAAGATCATCAAAGACTTTCTAAACTATATATAAACTTTAATCATTCAATACAATCCTTTGTTGAGACACATAAATATCAAATCAACACCTTACAACATCAACTCTATGCCCTTGATATTATGCAACCTTTAAAGCGAGGTTATGCATTTATCTATCATGATGATAAACCCATCACAAGCATTAAAGACTTATCTTTATCACAAAGCATTAGTCTTAAAATTCATGATGGCGATGCCCAAGCAATAATCCAAACCATTAAGGAGAATAATCATGACTGAACAAACATTTGAATCTGCATTAGCCCGTCTCAATGAAATTATTACGCTTCTTGAAAAAAATGAAGTCACATTATCACAAGCTGCAACGCTATACCAAGAAGGACAATCTTTACTTCAATTTGCTCAACTTCAATTGAATCAATTTGAAAGTATGATTGATACTAAAGGAGAATAACATGAAACATCTCATTGATTTAACATTTAAAGATGAACACCCATCACAGGTTTTGGATAGTGTCTTATATACATTGAATGCTCCAAGCAAACTTATTCGCTACCAACTCGTCCATACCTTATGTGATGATTTAGGGGTGTGTGAAACGCATGCAAATCTGTTTGGTTTAGCACTTGAGTGTGTTCATGCGTATTCTTTAATTCATGATGATTTACCATGCATGGATGATGATACAATGCGTCGTGATCAACCTACCAATCATCTAATCTATGGTGAAGCAACTGCACTCCTTGCAGGGGATGCACTGCTCACAAAAGCTTTTGATCTTATTGCTAATTCTGGATACAATGATCACGTTAAAATTGAACTCATTAAGCTTTTAGCTTCAAAATCTGGAGTATCAGGAATGATCTTAGGTCAACAGCTTGATATGGAGTTTGAATCAAAGGAAATCTCAATAGAAGACTATGTAAAAATGTCTGCTTTAAAAACAGGACAACTCTTTGCGGCTGCGCTTATGGGAGCAGCTATTATTGCTCATGATGAAAGTCGCTTGTCAAATTATCAAGCTCTTGGAGAAAACTTAGGAGTAGGTTTTCAAATTCAAGATGATTGTCTTGAAGTACTTTCTGATGCGAATTCAATAGGAAAATCACTTTCAGATGCTAATAATAATAAGAAAACGTGTGTGAATCTTATAGGAATTGATGCTTCACGCGCTTACTTAAATGATCTTTATGAAGATATTGAGCAACAGTTTACTCATTTAGGTTTAAAAGGTTTAAAAACCTATGAACTCGTTGAATCATTGAAAAACCGCCAAAAATAGTATGAGACTCGATCAAAAGGCAAGTGAATTATTTCAAAAATCACGTTCATCATGTCACGATTTAATTAAACGTGGTTTAATAACAATCAATGGACAAGTTAACACAAAACCAGCCACTGAAGTCAGTGACTTTGATAAAATTGAACTTGTTTCTCAACATTCTTTTGTATCTCGAGGTGGTGAGAAGTTATCTGGTTTATTAAGTGAAATAGAAATTCCACTTGATGGGTTAAAAGGTCTTGATGTGGGTGCATCCACAGGTGGTTTTACGGATTGTTTACTTCAGTTTGGTATCAAGAGTATGGTATGTGTCGATGTAGGTCATAACCAGCTGCATGAGTCACTTAAAAATCATCCTCAAGTACGAAACTTTGAAGGAATATCTATCTTAGATTTTAAGCATGTATGTGATGAAACCTTTGATATTATTGTTATGGATGTCTCTTTTACTTCAATCTTGAATGTCTTTGATGCTTTAGATCAATTTGCTCATGGTAAGACATGGATTATTCTTTTATATAAACCCCAATTTGAAGTTGGAGCAAAGTTTCTTAATAAATCTGGGATTGTGAAGAATAGTCGACAAGCCATTCAGATTCAACATCATATCGTTCAAACAATTATTTCAAAAGGATATCGTTTTCACTTAAGTGCTGATTCCACCCTTAAAGGTAAAGAAGGCAATCAAGAAACGTTTCTTGTATTTCAGAAAAAGGAGGGGCTATGATTATTTCCTTACATGTTGAGAATTTTGTCTTAATCGATCGACTTAATCTGGATTTTAAATCCGGTTTTAATGTCTTTACAGGGGAAACTGGGGCAGGGAAGAGCTTGCTTGTTGATGCAATTTCACTTCTTTGTGGTGCAAAAGCTTCAACCTCTATGATTAAGCAAAATCATGATAGTGCTAAAGTTGAAGGGGTCTTCAGTATAAAAGATGGCTCACTCACTCATAACTATTGTCTTGAGGTAGGTATTGAAACCAATGATGTCGTTGTATTGTCACGTGAAATTACGCGAGATGGAAAAAATACATGTCGTATCAATGGTAAAATGGTTCCACTTTCTTTATTAAAAGAGTTTTCTTCCTACGAGATAGATATCCATTCACAACATGATACAACCTATTTACTTAATGAGAAACAACATTTAACACTTGTTGATCAAGGTGTTAATGAAGTGCATAAAGAAAAAGTTAAGCAGATGTATTCAATCTACAAACATGCAAAAAATAAGCTTGAAGAATTTGAATCAACGATATTAAGTGAACAAGATCTAGATTTTGCTCGTTTTCAGTTATCCGAAATCGATGCGTTTAATCCATCTCAAGAGGATTTTGATGCATGTGAACAAGACATTAAACGTATGAGTGCTTATGAAAAGCTTGTAAGTAAAACAAGTTTAGTATGCGAACTCCTTGATAAAGATGATGGTGTTTTAGCACTTCTTTATCAATCCATGAAAACACTACAATCATGTCATGAAGATGAAGTCGTCTTTAAAGCGAGTGAATCTCTTAATGAAGTGTATGCCTTAAGTGATGATATTAAAACAACATTATATGAGAGACTCAACGATTTTAGCTTTGATCAAGACACATTTGATGAACTTAATGCTCGAGTATTGGGATATGAAAAGCTTAAGAGAAAGTATGGTGGTAGTTTAGAATCATTACTAAAGACAAAGGAAAAACTAAAAAGCCAAATTGAACTTATTGATGATCATGAATTCTTTCAAAAACAACTCATCAAAGAAGTTGAGACAGCGTTTAATAACTATGAGCAAGCAGCTCAAGAACTATCACATCAACGTCGTACAATGGCAGATACTTTAGAAGCTGCAATCAATGGTCAACTTAATGATTTATCACTACCTCATGCTAAGTTTATGATTATGTTATCTCAAGATAAACCAACAGCAACAGGGATTGATAAAGTCGTTTTTCACATCAAAACAAATCCTGGTTCCCCAATGGGTCCTCTATCAAAGATTGCCTCAGGAGGGGAGTTATCTCGCTTAATGCTAGGACTTAAGACAGTATTTACACCACTCGCCGATATTCAAGTCTTAATTTTTGATGAAATCGATGTGGGAATCTCTGGTCCAATCGCTAAGCAAATTGGTTTAAAAATGCGCCAACTTGCATCATCAATTCAAGTCTTTTCAATCACGCATTTAGCGATGGTTGCAGCATATGGTGAGCGTCACTTTAAAGTCATTAAATCGGTTCATAATGATACAACAGATGTAGAAGTTAAAGAACTTAACAACATACAGCGTGTTGAAGAATTAGCTCTCATCTCATCAGGAAGTCTAAGTGAAAGCACATTAAGTGCTGCACAAGAACTCCTAGCAAGTGTTCATGAATAATCGCGTTATTTTTCATATCGATATCAATGCGTTTTATGCTACTGTCGAAGAAATTGATCATCCTGAATATAGAAATCAACCGATTGCGGTAGCACCAGCGCGTCAACAAGCCATCATCACAACGTGTAACTATGTGGCACGATCTTTTGGTGTAAAAAGTGCGATGAGTGTTTTAGAAGCGAAGAAATTATGCCCTCAACTTGTCGTGACAGGACTTCATTTTGATCGTTATCATGAAGTTTCAGAATCATTTATAAGCTTATGTGAGTCATTTTGTGAAGTTGTTGAAGTTGCATCCATTGATGAGTGTTATTTAGATATGAGTGAAACCATTAAACAATACAAAAAACCTTTAGATGCAGCCATGGACTTACAAAAAATTATCCAAAAAGAACTTCAATTAAAAGTAAGTATAGGCATTGCTTCTAATAAATTCCTTGCGAAAGTTGCAAGTGATCTTAAAAAACCAAATGGTGTTTCTATTATTCGTGATAATGAACTTGCATCAAAACTTTGGCCTTTACCACTGCCTTCAATCGTTGGTGTAGGTAAAAAAATGTATGAAGTTTTGTCGGAATATAATATACATACTGTTTATGATTTGGTTCATATAACAGATGAACTACTAGCACAAATTCCAATTAATGTGCGTCCACTCATCGATAAATGTCATGGTATTGATCAAAGTATTGTCAATCAATCCCGTAGTCATAAATCAATGGGACAAAGTCGTAGTCTTGGTTATGATTGTGATGATGAAAAGACTATAACACTTGTTTTACAAGAATGTGTAAGTGAACTAGTAACACGAGCAAATCAAGACAAGTTACTATTTAAGAATATTGTTGTGGGTATTAAGGATGATGGATTTGAAAACAGATCAAAATCACATGTTTTTGAACTTCCTACCCAAGATTTTGGAATCATTTATGAGCATGTGAATGTCTTATTTGATCAACTGTTTGAAGACAGTGTTAGACATATTAGTGTCAGTTGTACTAAAATGATAGATGAGAGCGAACACTTTGCTCAGCTTTCATTATTTAACCTATGAAAAACCTTGAACAATTCCAACATTACTGTTTATATACATTAGGCATTAAACCTAGCTCAACATCATCGTATGTGAGTGATATTTCTCGTTTTAATGCATTTTTAGAAGAAGAAAACATTCAAGCGCTTAATCCTGACGTTGTAGAGCGCTATTTCAATGAAAGGTGTATAGACTTGCGTAAAGCAACAAAATCACGCTACGTGAGTGCAATACGCTCATACGTTCAGTTCTTAAGTTATAACACGCAACAATATGATTTTTCTGACCAATTAAAGTATGAATTCAGTGCTAAAAGACTTCCTAAAGTCATATCCATGCGTGAATTCGCCTTATTGCTTGAAAGTTCTAATCAAGACAATGCGCATGAAGATGAGCGACTTATTGTCATGTTGTTGTTTACAACTGGACTTAGAGTAAGTGAACTAGTTGATCTTAATCTTAATTCTATTTCACTTCATGAAAAAACAATAAAAATAATAGGAAAAGGGGATAAGGAGCGCATTGTGATTATTCATGATGACTTACTCGTCTTACTAAATGAGTTCATTACCCAAATAAGACCAAAAAGAATCAAGACGAAAACATCACGATGTCTCATTCAATCTTCAGGAAAACCTTATACCCGACAAAAGATTTATACAATAATAAAAAATTGTGCACTTAGAGTTGGTATAATGGATATGCACCCTCATCGATTAAGACATGGGTTTGCGTCTACCTTACTTCAAGAAGGTGCTGACTTGCGAAGTGTTCAAACACTGTTAGGTCATAGTGATATTAAAACAACGCAAATCTATTCACATTTGTCAGATAAGTCTTTACAAGAGAAATACCATGCTTTCCATCCAGGACAGCATATTAAAAAGGAGAAGAAATGAAATTCAAACGAATATTTACCATAGTTTTAGATTCAGTAGGAGTAGGGGAGTTACCCGATGCTGCTGCGTATAACGATTTAGGAGCTGATACACTTGGACATATCGCAGATTCAGTTAATGGTTTGAATTTACCACATTTAGCTTCATTAGGTCTTGGAAATCTTCATTCAACCCAAGGTGTTGATCCTGTTTCTAAACCATTAGCTAATTATGGCAAGCTTGCAGAGGCAAGTCTTGGAAAAGATACGATGACAGGGCATTGGGAGATGATGGGATTACTTATTGATGAACCATTTATTACCTTTACTGATACAGGTTTTCCTGATGAACTCATTAATGAGTTAAAAGAGCGTACTGGATTTGGTGTTATTGGGAATAAATCTGCAAGTGGAACTGAAATCATTGATGAATTTGGTGAGCAGCATATGAAAACCAATGAGATGATTGTTTATACATCAGCAGACTCAGTACTTCAGATTGCAGCTCATGAGGAAACATTTGGACTTGATAATCTAATCAAAGCATGTGAGATTGCACGTGAGATCATGATGAAACCTGAATGGAAAGTCGGACGTATTATTGCGCGACCATTTATAGGGTCAAAAGTAGGGGAGTTCAAGCGTACATCCAATCGAAAAGACTATGCTCTAAAACCCTTTGAACCTACTGTTTTAGACACACTTAAAGAAAATGGACTTGATGTCATTGCGATTGGTAAAATTGTCGATATCTTTGATGGTGAAGGCATTACATCGTATCAAAAGACAAAATCAAATGTTGATGGTATGGAAAAAACGATTGAAATAGTTAAGAATAAAGATTTCACAGGATTATGTTTTGTTAATCTTGTAGATTTTGATGCTTTATGGGGACACCGACGCAATCCACAAGGTTATGCTCAGGAACTTGAAGTATTTGACAAACAACTAGGGGAGTTACTCCCTCATCTTAAAGAAGATGATCTCCTCATTCTAACAAGTGATCATGGTAATGATCCTACCCATCATGGTACTGATCATACTCGCGAATATATCTTCCAAATTGTTTACTCACCATCATTACAAGGAAATCAACTTTTAGATGTAGCAACGACATTTGCTTCGATAGGGGCGACGATTGCAGATAACTTTGGTGTTGACCTTCCAAAGCATGGCCGTTCATACTTAAAAGATTATCAATAGATTACATAATATACATTATACGAAGTTATAGCATTCTCACCAGAATGCTTTTCTTTTACTAATAAATAGCTACTATATGGTTATTTTTCACATTCTTTGTAATTAATGGATGGTAGAATCTTAATGTCTTCTTGATTGGTATCATTTCAATGGGTTTTACTTCTAAAGTTAATGGTGTTCCAGTGAGTTCTACCATCAAACGATTAATATATACTGAAGTGATTTCATTTCCTTCAATGACTGTACGTCGTGAATTGATGCAACTTGATGTATTTACAGATAATTCATAATAAGTTAATCCAACACTACTATTAAAGATAACTGCCTTTACATGATCGTATAAAGAATCTTTTTGATAAAATAATTGATTACGATAAGTTGTACTACAATGTGCTCCATGATATATCGGTGAACTTTCTATCGATGGACCATCACGAACCACAACTTCACTATGTGCAATTCTTAATGTTGATGTATCTAAATTACCATTAAGAATGTAACTTTTTTCATCAATTGTAATGATATTATCTTTCACGATTGCTTGAATTGGAGTTATATATGTTGTATTAACTGATCTTGCATGACTAATTAAGTTAAATCGATAGATTTCATCCATAATAAAGATAGATCGAGGGATTTTAACTCTAAATTGAACGTTTTCAAAGGCATAATGACATGTTGTATTGGGTTGTCTTAATCGAAATGTAGCACACAAAGGAGTTCCTCGATACTGCATATGTGAGGTGTAATTTGATGGTAAAGAAACAGCAGAAAATGTAGTCTTATTCCCTTTTGAAGTCAATAATTCAATGTAAGTTAAATGAGTTAACTGTGTTCGATAATGTTGTTGTTCGATAACAAACGCATAACCTTCAATAATTAAGTCTTTTTCATCAAGTTCAACACTAAATATCTCGTATTTGAATTTCTCTTGATCAAGTTCAATTTGAGTAGGATTTAGTCCATGAATTGATTGTATTAAGAATCCACGTAGCATAATGATACTAATGATTGAAATGATAGCTTTGATATGTTTCATAAAAAAACCTCCTTACCTATCATTAATAAGTAAAGAGGAAGTTCCTAAATAATTAGCGACGACGTTGCGTCAATAGTAGAATACGGACTATTTGAAGTAAGGTTGTAGCAAGTGCTGCAACATACGTTAATGCAGCTGCATTAAGCATCTTTTTAACATAAGGAACATCTTCAAAACCAATAATCCCCTCTTCTACAAGAAAGCGATTTGCACGAGCAGATGCATCATATTCAAGAGGTAAAGTAACTAATTGAAAGAATGCGATAACTCCTAACATTAGAAGTCCTGCATAGATAAAACCTAGTGTACTTGTAAAGAAACCAATGATTATAACAACCCATGCTAAATTACCAGAGACTATGGCTAAAGGGAGCATGGAATTTCGAAGTTTTAGAAATGCATAACCCTCATGATCTTGAAGAACGTGACCAACTTCGTGTGCAGCGATAGCAATCGCCGCAATTGAATTTGTATTGTATACATTTGGTGATAAGCGAACTGTTTTACTTCTAGGATCATAGTGATCACCAAGTAATGATTGTGTCAATTCAACATTAACATCATTGACACCTTGACGGCGCATGATAAGTTGAGCAACATCAAATCCAGTAAGGCGTGTACTAGCAGCTACCTTAGAAAAACGGTTGTATACATTCTTTACATTTGTTTGAGCCCATATTGCTATTAAAATAGCAGCGATATATAAGATTAAGTCCATTGCGACCTCCTATTTTTCTTACAAATATTATATCACAATAAAAAAAATAAGAAGCAAGATTGCTTCTTATTATTTAACAAGATCTTTTAAAGCTTTTGCAGGTTTGAAACCTACTCCACGTGATGCTTCAATTTGGATAGATTCTTTGGTTAGTGGATTAAATCCTGTACGTGCTGAGCGCTCTTTAACAGTAAAGCTACCGAATCCAGCAAGATCAACTTTTTTACCTTCTTTTAAAGCGACAGCAATCTCTTCTAGGACTACATCGATAATTTCAGCTGATTGTTTCTTAGTGAGTGACAATTTTTCTGAAACTAGATCTGTAAGCACCTTCTTATTTATAGATTCTGACATTAATGTACCTCCATCTACTACCTAATCATACACAATTATCATCAAGCATGCAAGACAGTGGAATTAATTGCTTCTAATTATTCAAATTCACGCTTTAAATCACGCTCAGTGAGTGTTTGAATCACATCAGAGACTAACTCATGATTATGAATAATACGATTCACAGCTTCACAAATAGGCATTTCAACATTATGAAGTTTAGCATAATGAAGTACTCCTGCAAGTGCATAAATACCTTCTACTGTTTTTTGATTCGTAGCTAAGAACGTTGATGCATCATTATCTTTTCCAATACGATATCCCGCTTGAAAGTTACGTGAATGAACTGAAGTTGCGGTAACTACCAAGTCCCCTACTCCACATAGTCCTAAGAAGGTTTCAAGCTTTCCACCCATGGCAATCCCTAAGCGTGACATTTCTGCAAGACCACGAGTAATAAGTGCTGCTTTTGCATTGTCTGCTAAACCAAATCCATTTAACATACCACTTGCAAGTGCAATAACATTCTTTGTGGCAACACCAAGTTGTGCCCCAACAACATCATGATTACGATAGACTCTAAAGTATGAATTTGAAAATAATTGTTGAATATGCACAAGTGTTTCATCATTTAAACCAACCACATTGACACTCGTAAGCAGACGAATAACAACTTCCTCAGCATGCGATGGTCCAATAAGAGAAACTAAGTCTTTAAGAAGATGTGGTGAAATAGTGTCTGTAATTGTATCCGACAATAACTGAAAATTTGAAGGATTAAAGCCTTTTGCAGTATTCACAAAAATCTTTGGTGTCGTAAAGACATCATTAATATGAATACATACATCTGCTATCGCTACCGATGGCACACTTAAAATTATAGTATTACAACAATCAAGTTCAGCCAAATCACATGTGACAGTGACTGATTCATTGATTGTGACATTTTCATTAAAATATAATGGATGCGAATGGGTGTGATTAATCAGATCTCGATCTGCAGCTTCACGTGTATACACTATAACTTCATGATTATTATCACTAAGTACATTAGAAAGTGCTAAACCCCAACTTCCTGATCCAATGATACCTATACAACTCATTCTTCTTTACCTCTTGCTTTGATCACAATAGGAGTTCCAATGAAACCAAAGGCCTCTCGTATTTTATTCTCTAAATAGCGTTTATATGAAAAGTGGAATAGTTCAATGTCATTCACAAACAGTAAGAACGTCGGTGGATTAACAGCCACTTGGGTCATGTAGGCAACTTTTAATCGTTTTCCTTGATGTGTTGGTGGTGGTGTTAAAGTAATTGCATCCATAATCACTTCATTAAGTACCGAAGTACTAATACGCATTGACGCTGATTCATAAACTTGATTAACAAGTGGAATTACTTGGTGAATACGTTGTTTTGTTAATGCGGATAACGTAATGATTGGAGCATACGATAAATATAGAAATTCTTCACGAATTTTTTGTTGCATCATATGGAAAGTATGTTCATCCTTATCAACATCATCCCATTTGTTTAATACAATAATGATAGGTTTGTGCATATCATGCGCATAACCAGCCACATGCTTATCAAGATCAGTAATGTCTGTTGATGAGTCAAGTACAAATAAAACAACGTCACTGCGCTCAATTGCGCTCATAGAACGAAGTAAGGCGTACTTCTCAATCTTTTCGTAAATTTTTCCACGTTTGCGAATTCCCGCGGTATCAATGATGGTATATGGTTTTTCATTAACAATAAAATCGGTATCAATCGCATCACGTGTTGTTCCTTCTATTTCAGAAACAATAACACGTTCTTGATTTAAGATTGCGTTGACGAGAGATGATTTACCAACATTAGGACGACCAATAATCGAGAATCTTAAAGAGTCATCATTTGATTTCTTACGCTTTGGTGGTAAATGCTCTATACAAGTATCAAGTAAATCACCAATACCGATACCATGTGCTGAAGATGTTGCAATGACACGATCAAAACCTAATGCATAATAATCATACATTAGTTCTTGTTTTGAGCCATCATCAATCTTATTTGCAGCTAAAATCACTGGTTTATTTGAAGCATGTAACTTCTTAGCAATAACACGATCAGTTTGATCAAGACCTATTGTCGCATCAACGACATAAACGATGATATCAGCTTCTTCAATGGCGATATCAACTTGCATCATGATTTCTTTTTGAAATGGTAAATCTTTTAAAATGATTCCACCTGTATCAATGACCCGAAGTGATTTCAACAACCAATCACATGTACCATAAAGACGATCACGTGTGACCCCAGGTTCATCAAGAACGATTGATAATCGCTCCCCTATTAATCTATTAAATAATGTGGATTTGCCAACATTTGGTTGACCAACAATCGCAACAACTGCATCAATCATGCATTACCTCCTTTGCGAGTGAGACAATAGCCTCAACAACTTCTTCAATACTCATTTGTGATGTATCGATCACATGAGCGTTTTTTGATACTTTAAGAGGACTATCTTCACGATTCATATCATTGAAGTCACGTGATTGAATGTCCTTTTCAATCGTTTCTAAGTCAACTTCATGACCTCTTGATTGTAAATCAAGAAAACGGCGTACTGCTCGTGATTCAATCGATGCTGTAAGATATACTTGTAGTTCTGAATCAGGTAATACTACAGTATTTATATCTCTTCCATCCATAACATAGCCTTTTGATAAAGCTATACGTTGTTGTTGGATTACTAAGTTCTTACGAACCGATGAAAATGCCGCAACGACTGACGCGGCATTAGAAACTTGATGACTACGAATCTCTGAAGAAACATCAATCCCATTGCACCATACAGATCCATCTGGTTGTAATTGTATGAAGAGTGAAGGGAGTAAAAGAGCAACTTGCTCTTCGTTGTTAATATCGATTTGTGCAAGCATTGCTTGATATGCAACACATCGATACATTGCACCTGTATCAATATGAGTATAACCTAAGATTGAAGCAACTTGCTTCGCAATAGTACTTTTTCCTGAAGCTACTGGTCCATCTATTCCAATATTGATTTTCATTGTAAGAATCCTCTGTTGTTAACAAGCCAATATAAAGCGGTAAAAATAATTCCTACAAGTCCTATCAAAAATATGATTAATAGTGCATTGACTAGCTTATTCGTGGAATTGAGTTGTGTATTAACATCATTAATTGTCTTTTCAAATGTTAATAGTGATGTGTTAATCTCTTGAGTTTTCTCTAGAATGATTTCACGAAGCTGATCAACATCTTCATTTTGATCAGATGATTCATCATCATTTAAAAGAATCTCTTTTATTTCATCGACTGATGAAACACTCGATTTTTGCATCGGTTGGTTTTGAATTGAAGAAAGAATGTTTTTGCCCGTATCAAAATCATTAGCTTGACCTGATTTAATATTGTAGGCCTTAACTTCATTAATGAACTCATCAATCAAATTGACATCCATGTCTGATTCTAAAGACTTAAATGAACCAGATGAGACAATTGTTTTGGAATGTAAAGGTGCATGATCACGCTCTTGTTCCTCAATATTATACTTTTCATCGTAATTTGAAAGACGAGATGCGAAAGGTGCAAGGGTTTTATGATAAACAATCCCCTCTTCATCTTTAGCAATGGAATCTCTTAGATCAGCATATTTTTTTACACGTGTTTCCATATTTATCTCCTCAAATTCCATCATATTATACCATAGTTACACAATAAAAAAACCAACCCATGTTTTGGATTGGTTTGAAAGCTTATGCAAATGATTTTTTAAGTAAAGTGGAAACTCTTGGAAAGAATAATACAAGAGCAACTGATAGTAAGATACCACGCAGTATATTAAACGGTGTGAATACCGTTATAAGTAATTCAATTGATCCATCTCTTGGAATTCCATAGATTGGGAAGACAATGTAGTAATTCACTAAGAACATTGTGAATGTAACACTAATGGTTGCAATAACTAATGATAAGAAAGAAAGTTTAAATCCTGATTTACGATATAAGATAATGATAGGTAATGTGTATGCAAGTCCCGCAAAGAAGTTTGCAATTTCACCGACGCCTGCACTTTCTTTTGAAATTAGTAGAAAGTGTAATAAATTCTTAATGAATAACACCATAACACCTGCAAGAGGTCCACCAATAATTCCTGTCATTACAGCTGGAATGTCTGAAAAGTCAATTTTCAAATATGG
This sequence comes from Erysipelothrix sp., assembly GCA_018335655.1. GTDB lineage: Bacteria > Bacillota_I > Bacilli_A > Erysipelotrichales > Erysipelotrichaceae > UBA6182. Next base: position 4,302 of record JAGXRX010000026.1, on the reverse strand, counting down.
AGCTGCAGGAAACAAAAATGCAGTTGGAATCTCTAAAGCATATAAACCGAAAGCTAAGGCTGACATCATACCAATGAGTGTCAATAATCGAGTACTTGATTTTTTCATTATTTTTTCCTCCTTTAACGAAAAAAACCCAAAGATACTCGGGCATGAAAAAGAAAGTTTAACACTTCTTCTATCCAGACTTTACTGTCGCTACTGGAATTGCACCAGTTCCTGCTTTCGCTCGCGGAGTTTACCGCCGATCGGGAATTTCACCCTGCCCTGAAGTATACATGTATATTATACATGATGAACATAACTTGTCAACGGTTTCACAAACAAAATATTCCTATTTTTTGCTATAAAGAATTCTCATGGCGTTAAAGATTGCTAGCAATGCTACCCCAACATCAGCAAATACTGCTTCCCACATTCCCATTAAACCCAAGCTTCCAAATAACAAGACAACTCCCTTTACTACAAATACAAGTGTGAGGTTTTGAATAATACTTTTATGAGACTGATGAGCAATGGTTAACACATCATTTACTGTGTTTAAATCATCATTTAATAAGACAACATCAGATGCTTCAATAGCAAGATCACTCCCCTTTGATCCCATTGCGATACCAAGATGAGCGGTTGCGAGTACTGATGAGTCATTAATCCCATCTCCTATAAATCCAACATGGTATTTCTCCATATATTGTTGCGCAATTCTAACTTTATCTTGTGGCAGTAAATCACCATAGGCATCTTCAACATGTATGATATCTTTAACTATATTGACGACTGCTTGACGATCTCCACTTAACAAACCTGTTTTGATTCCTCTAATTTTTAATACTTCAAATAATGGTCTAGCTGTAGGTTTAATCTCATCTTCTATACTAAATAGTAATAAACACTGGTTGTCCATAAAGACTCCCACCCATGTTTTTTGATGCATGTCTAAAAGATCTATTTGTTGATCTAGATGGTTATTAATTTCTTCACTTGTAATCTTACGTACTTCTACTATCAAATCATTAACCATGCCTTGCATTCCTAAACCAATATTTTCAGAGACATTTTCAATGTTAATGGCTGATGATGACTCAAGATAGCGAATAATTGATTTAGCTATCGGATGATTTGAATGTTGTTCAAGACTAAATGCGATGTTTCTTGCTAAATTTAGATTGTCACTAAGTTGAACTTCATTAGTAACAACTAAGTTACCAACTGTCACTGTTCCGGTTTTATCAAAGAGTAAAGCATTTACTTTACGAGCTGATTCTAATGCTACTCCACCTTTAAACAAAATCCCTTTCTTACTAGCATATCCCATTGCTGCAAAATAACTCAATGGTACTGAAATAACAAGCGCACAAGGACAACTAATGACTAAGAACACTAAACTGCGATAAATTGCATCATTCATAGGAACACCTAAGATTACTAGAATCACAAATAATAGAATCGCTGAAAACACCACAAAAGGTGTATAGATACTCGCAAAGCGAGTCATGGTTGTTTCTAGTTTTGCTTTTCTTTTAGATGCTTCTTTAACGTGTTTTGCTAATTTTGCAATCGATGAATCTTTATATAATGATGTGACTTTGATAACTAGGGATTGTTGAAGATTAATTGATCCTGCTAAAACACTAGTCCCTGGTTTGACGTCTATTGGTAAAGATTCACCAGTTAATGATGCGACATTTAGAGAGGAACTACCTTCAATAACAATTCCATCACAAGCTATCTTAGAACCAACAGGTACAAGGATTAAGTCATTAATTTTTACTTTTTGTGGGCTAATGATAATAGACTCCTTATTATTGAATAATATCGCTTCATGAACTTGTATATCAAGAAGAGAAGCAATAGCATTTAAAGAGCGCTTAACTGCTTTATCTTGAAAGTATTCGCCCACAGTATAAAACAACATAACTCCTATAGCTTCTGGCCATTCATTAATCATTAGTGCACCGATTGTTGCAATACTCATTAAGAAGTTTTCATCAAACCATTGCTTTGATTTGATTCTTAGTAAAGCCTTGTTTAAAACTGGATATCCAATATACAAATAGATGCTTAATACAAAGACTCTTGCTAGTGTCGAATCACTTAGAAGAGAAACTAAAAGCGCTATTGATCCTAGTATTATCTTTAACCACCAGTAGTTTTTCTTAACAGGGATATTTTGCTCTTTTTCAGAGGAATCAAAAAGAACATTCACAGACTCAATTTTTAAGATATCTTTTTCAATTGAATCGTAGTTATCAATTGAATAGTCATCATCCACTTCAAGTATTAATGTACTTGTAGAGAAGTCTAGATTAGCTAGATAAATATCATTTCGCTCATTCATGACTTTTTCAATTTTTGCTGCACAGTTTGCACAGCTCAAACCTTCAATTGTTATTTCAATTTGCTTCATACAGTCTCCAAAACATGTTCATAAACCATATTAAATAGAACCTTAATGTGATCATCATTTAAAGAGTAATAGATGTTCTTACCTTCTCTTCTTGAAGTGACAAGACGAGCCAGTTTTAAATTACTTAATTGATGAGATAATGCAGATTGAGACATATTGAGGCATGCTTGCATATCACATACACATAATTCATGCATAAAAAGAGCATGTAAAATCTTAAGTCGAGTTGGATCTGACATCATTTTAAGTAAATTCGACATATTGTCATATGTTGAATGTTCAAACTGATTGTTCTTTACGTTTTCGATTAGTTGTGGATGAGTTTCGATGATTTCACAGTGTTCCATATTCACCTCATATGTTTGTATGTTCATATGTTAATATTATACTCTTTAACATTTAGAAATACAAAAAGTTTCGTGAAATTCACGAAACTTGTGTTTATGCTCTTGAGCTATACTTTCCATCGACAGTACTAACAAGTACTACTTCATCTTGAGAGATAAAGAGAGGAACTTTGATTTCTAAACCTGTTTCACAAACAGCTTTTTTAGAAGCATTCGTTGTTGTGTCACCTTTAATCGCTGGTTCAGTTTCAACAATCTTTAGTGCTACTTTATCAGGTAAGATTACTCCTAAAATTTCACCTTCATACATTGAAATTGTGGCATTATCTTGAGGACGTAGGAAGTTTAATTCCCATTCAAGACGAGTTCTTGGAACTTCAATTTGATCAAATGAGGAAGTATCCATGAAAATGACGTTTTCGCCATCATCATATAAATACTGCATTTCATTTTTATCGATATGAGCAGGTTCTATTTTATCTCCTCCAGTAAATGAGATTTCAATAATAGCTCCACTGCGTAGATTCTTTGCCTTTGCCTTAACAATCATTTGACGCATCGCAGTTTTATTTTGCGAAGCATCGATGCAAACGTAAATATTGTTTTCATAAGAAAATGTTATTCCGGGTCTTAGTTCATTTGATGTAATCATTATGTTCACCTTCCACCTTTCTATTTTAAGTGTTTAGGGCTTTTTGTCAAGACTTCAGCGCCATCATCAGTAATAAGTACAACATCTTCAATGCGAACACCACCTAATCCTTCAATATAGACTCCAGGTTCAATCGTAACAAGCATACCTGGTTGTAGGATGGTTTTTGCACCTGGTCGTACATAAGGATCTTCATGAATCTCCAATCCTAAACTATGTCCAGTACCATGAGTAAAATATTGTCCATATCCCTTTGATGCAATATAATCACGAGCAACACGATCGATTGCTTCACCACTTACATGTGGACGACATGCTTTAATTGCAAGTTCATTTGCTTCTAACACAACATTATATATCTCAACAAGTTTTGGATTTGCTTCACCTAAGAAAAACGTTCTTGTCATATCTGTGCAATACCCTTGATACATAATGCCAAAATCAATGGTAATAATATCATTCGCTTCTATGACTTTTGATGATGCTACTCCATGTGGGAAAGCACTTCTAACACCACTTGCTACAATGGTGTTGAATGAGAAATGTTTGATATCATGTGCAATCATGTTTTGAAATAAAAGACCAACTACATCATTCTCTCTCATGCCTGCTTTTATCATTGGAATGGTCATTTGTAAAATCTTATCTGCTAGAGCCATCCCCTCTTTAATAATATTGAGTTCTTGATCTGATTTAATCATTCTAAACGTTGATGTTTCAACATAGCTTATTGGATTGAATAATGATTTGTAGAGTTTATCTTGTGATAAAGTCGTTGAATTCGCATCAAAACTAACATGAAGTCCATCACAGTATTTTGCAACTTCTTTCAATACAATAGTCTTGTCTTCGAATAAAAACACTTCATCAAATGAGCATTCTACCTTTGATTGTAA
>JAGXRX010000025.1 GCA_018335655.1 Erysipelothrix sp. | reverse complement strand
ACCATGAGGGCAGTGATATGGTTGCTCACATGCCATAACATCATAGACTATCTTTTGCATTTCAGGCAATGATAAATAATCATTGAACTTAATGCTTGAGTGACATGCTAAAGAGGCTAGAAGATTATGAAGTATTTCTTCTTTGGTTTTTGACTTTTCTCTAAGTTGTCCTACGATATCCATAATCAATGATTGTTCATCAATATGAGTCATCCATGAAGGTAGTTCACGAATCACAAGCGCATGTTCATGAAGTTGTTCAACTTCGATATTTATAAGAGCTAATGCTTCAGTGAGTTCTTCTTTCATGAGTAATGCTTTTTGATCTTCAATGACAATAGGCACAAGACATGGTGACATGTTTTGTGTTTCTTTAAATTGTTTTTGATACCACTCAAAGCGTATCCGCTCCATTGCGGCATGTTGATCAAAAATCATAAGACCTTCATGACTTGACACAAGTATATATTTCTTATGAAGTTGTGCTAGAACTTTCATTGGAGTTCTTGGTTGAGTTTCACTTGGTCTATACTCAATATTAGGTTCTTCAACAGATGTTTTTAGAGGTTGATTAAAGACTAACTCATCCAATTCATTAATCATTGTAATTGGTACATGATAAGAACTTGAAGCATGTTCAAGGATTGCTGGTTTAACAATTGTGTCTTGTGTTAAAGCACTATAAATCACATGAGTTAACCATGTTTGTAATTCTTTTTCTTTTGAAATTCTAACTTCCCATTTTGATGGGTGTACATTAACATCCAGTAGCTGTTGATCCATGTCAATAAAGAGCACTGCAAACGGATATCTATCTTTAGGAATGAATTGAGAATACCCTTCAATTAATGCTCTTGTAATGGATGTACTACGAATCATACGTGAGTTAGTGAATAAAACCATGTCCTTACGTGAAGAGCGATGCAGATGTGGCGCACCTAATACACCTCTCACTTTGAAGTCATGATGATTTGCTTCAAAAGGTACACAATGTTGAGCGATGTCTTTACCATAGATGCGATATATCACATCCATTAGATGTGAACCACGTGTTTCCAATACTTTTTTATCATCAATTACACATGTAAATGCAATGTGAGGATATGAGAGTGCAAACTTTTGCATGACATCAAGAATTAGTGCATTCTCATAGGGAATACTCTTCATGTGTTTTAGTCGTGCTGGTGTTTTAAGAAATAGTCCTTCTACTCTCATGGAAGTCCCTTTAGAAGCAAATGTTGGCGCAACCTCAATGGTTTTTCCATACGAAATATGGGCTTTTGTGGCTGCTTGTCCATTGTTTGTGACACAAAGACATGAAGAAACTGACGCAATGGATGGTAATGCTTCTCCCCTAAATCCATGGGTTGCTAGTCTTTGTAAGTCATCTTGATTAGATATCTTAGATGTTGAATGGCGTTTGAATGCAAGTGCAACATCTTCAGGATCCATGCCTTGACCATCGTCATTGACGACAATACTTTCTAAACCACCTTGAGTAATAATGACTTCGATGGTTGTTGCCTGAGCATCAATACTGTTTTCAACTAGTTCCTTCACAACACCCATTGGACGTTCTACCACTTCTCCAGCCGCAATAATGTTAGTAAGTTGTTCACTTAACGTGTGAATTCTACTCATGATTAACCTCTTTAGACTTTTTTATAAGGTCATCAAGTATAGATAATGCCATGAGTGGTGTTAATTGATTAATATCTATGTCTTGAATCATGCTTAAATACGACTTCATTTCCTCGACATGTGGATTCACTGTATCAAGGGTAAAAGAAGATTGAATCATAGCCGGTTTTTCTTCAAGTTGTTTCAATATTGTTTGTGCTCTTTGAATGATTGTGTTTGGTAAATGTGCAATCTTCGCAACATTAATTCCATATGATTTTAGTGCTTTACCATGTTCAACACGATACAAGAATTCAATACTATCCTTTGTCTCTTTTACTTGTGTTACAAGATTTGTAATGTTAGGGATCATGGATTCTAGTGCTGTTAATTCATGATAGTGGGTTGAGAAAATAGTTTTTGATTTTAAATGTGATGTAATGTATTCAATCATTGCTTGGGCAATAGCCATACCATCATAGGTTGATGTGCCACGCCCAATTTCATCAAAGAGAATAAGTGATTTTGTAGTTGCATGTTTTAATGCAACATTTGCTTCATTCATCTCTACCATGAAAGTAGATTCTCCCTTGATTAGATCATCACTTGCACCAATACGTGTGAATATTGCATCAAAGATTGGAGCTTCATAGTGTTTTGCACTCACAAAACATCCCATTTGTGCCAAAATAACCATAATCGCCATTTGACGCATAAAGGTAGACTTACCACCCATATTAGGACCAGTTAAGATAAATACTGGTTTTTGAGGTTCTACAATCCAACTATTCTTAACAACTTGATCAACAGATTTAACTTCTTTTAGTAATGGATGGAAAGAATCAATAATCTTAACATGATCGTCATTATGAAATTTTGGACGACTAAATCCACTTTGCTCACTAATCTGTGCAAATGCGACAAGAATATCAATGTTCTTAATCATATTGACCATAGCAGCAAGATGCGTGACATAATCATTAAGTTTTATAACTATCTCTTCAAACATCGCTTCTTCAAACTTAATCATTTTATCTTGAGCACTTAATAACTCATCTTCTTTGTCTTTTAAAGCACTTGAAATATAGCGCTCTGCGTTAGTTAATGTTTGTTTGCGAATATATCCAAAATTCTCACCTACTAAGTGTGTTTGCCCTTTTGAAACTTCAATATAATATCCAAAAACTTTATTGTATCCAACTTTTAATGTTTTGATTTGTGTTTTTTCACGCTCTTTAGCTTCAAAATCAAGAAGCCAAGATGAACCTTGTTTTGATAATGAGCGATATTCATCAAGTCTTTCAAAAACCCCATCATTAAAGATATAGCCTTCTTTAGTGGTCATTGGTGGTTGAGATTTAAATTGATGTTTTAGTTCTAAAGATAAAGGTTCGAGAGTATTTTCTAAAACTAAAGATTCAAAAACAGAATGAGATTGTATTAATTTTTGAATATTTTGTGTAGATTCAAGTGTTCTAATCATTCGAATTACATCGACAGGCATTAATGTCTTATAGGCAATTTTTGTAATGATGCGCTCTAGATCATATATCTTCTTTAGTTCATCACTTATTTGCTCTTTCAACATAAACTGATTAACAAGTGTTTCTACTTGATCTAATCGTTGTTCAATAACAGCTTGATTCATACTTAGGTGCGTTAACATATCCTTAAGTTGACGTGAGCCCATCGCAGTTTTACAACGATCAAGATAGCTTAAAAGTGTAAGATCATTAGATTTAGATTTTTGATTCCATAGAAGTTCTAAATGCGTTAGGGTTGTGTAATCAAGACGCATGGTTGTTGTAAGTTCAATAACTTCACATGGCAAAATATAGAGTGCGTCTGCTTTTCGCATTTCTTTTAAATATGTTAAAAGAGCATCTAAACCTTGTCGTTTAAAGATTGAAAGCATTGGAGCTAGAGATTCACTCTCACTATGATGCAATACTTCAATCTTATTGATAAGCATTTCATGATGACTAGCAAGTCGATTAATTGCTTTAAATGTTACTTCATCAATCACAAGTGCTTCTTTCACATGGTAAGTAAGAAAGAATGACAACAAGCTTGATTCATCTTTAACAATTTCCATGTATCGAAGTGTTCCACTTGCGACTTCAATCCATGTACAGCCATATGATAATCCAAGATCTTGAACACTAGCCATGGTAACCATGTTCTTTTCATCAAGAAAGTCTTCTAGTACTGTTCCTGGCGTTAGTATTTTTACAATATCTCGCTTTACTATACCCTTAGCTTGACTTGGATCTTCAAGTTGTTCAGCAATCGCTACTTTATATCCCGCTTGTAGGCACTTCAATATATATGGATTAACTGAGTGATGTGGAACTCCACACATTGGAATCTTTTCAATATCATCTTTTGAGCGTGACGTTAAAATAAGATCGCATAGTTTTGATACTGTATGTGCATCTTCAAAAAAACATTCATAAAAATCACCTAAACGATAAAAAAGAAGCGCATCTTTCGCCTTTTCCTTTATCTCTAGGTATTGTTTCATCATTGGGGTAACACTTGTTTTCATTGTTAAGATTATATCATGAACAACAAAAAATCGTGAGTAGCTCACGATTCATTTGATTTCAAATTAAGTTCTTTTTGCTTTTGAGCAATAAGTAGCTTCAGTATATCTTTACGAATCATACCTGAACCACCACCAAGATTAAGAATATATCCATTCCTATTTTCAATAATGCGTGAAACGCCATATACAGTAACTCTGTTAAAATCTACTTTTGACTTATCATATGCAATGAGATGTACCTTTGAAAATGTGCTATGAACCATTTTAATATTATCTAATCCACCCATGGCTAATAGGATGTGTTCCACACTTCTTTGCTTATTACCTATTGTGATAAAATCCATCGCAAAGGATTTATAGTAATGATGTGTAATAAATGCCATGATTATGAAACTTGCTCCACCAACCATGAATAGTTGCCAAACACGCTCACTTAATAATGGATTTCTTAGGTATAAAAATGTATGTAGTCCATTCCCAGGTAATAGGAAATTAGTTCCTGTAAATGAAATTGGTCCTAAACTTATGCTTAAAGCTGATGTTACCGCAAAAATCATTGAACTGACAATGATATAGATTATATAAAGTAGCGGTGCTGCCAACACTAAGAAGACTTCGAATGGTAATCTAAATCCAATTAGAATAGAGGCTAAAGTTAAGAGTATAAACATGTTGCGATAGCGTCTGGTGTCAAATTTGTCACTAAATTGAAAGTAGATGCCCCAGAGTACCGCAGGAATCATAAACATCTGAATAACATACCACCCACTCATAAATCGACCTACTCCAGTAGGGATAATACCACTAGCAATCTGAGCATTCCAAATATTAACATCTCCTAATATGAGTGTTCCTGCAGGATTAATCCATGAACCACCTAGAGTTGAGAACCAAAAGTTTGTATATAATACTGATTGTAGATTTATTAAGATAAGCACATGTTCCAACATTCCATATATGAATAAATTGACAGGATTCGTAATGTCTTGAGCGATAAACTTCATAACAGCTTCAATTCCCATAATCACCCATGGCCAACCTAATACAACTAAATAACCAATAACGACGCTAAGTAGGATTGTATATAGGATTACCCATGTATCACTATCGATAAATCCAGTAAATCCATATGGAATTCTTCTTTTCGCAATTCCAATACTTAACTTAACAATTTGATAAGACAATAATGTCATGACTAATCCTAATTGAACAGGTTGACTTACAAAATCTGTAGAAGATAGAGTTAAGTTGAATAACCCAAAAGCATACTGATTGGATATTTGTGAGAGTGGAATAAATAATGTCATTGAGTATATAATGATTCCACTTATAATGGAAGCCACAACAGCCCCAGAATGTTTTAGTTTTCTTTGAGCCAATGACACGAGCACAACAAAAGGGAATAATTGAATCAAGAACACTAAAATTAATCGAGTTATTCCAAAGAGTCTTATTGCTCTCACTGTATCAAAGCGAATGACATTCGAAATAATTGGAATAGCAAATGATCCCACTACTCCATAGATTAAAGTAAGTATTAAATAGTATTTGAGCGATGCGCTCATGCCATCAAATAAACTGTGCCATCTTTTCATGCAAATACCTCGCGATTATGATACCATTTATACCAAAGACTGACAATCAAAGAAAGGAGTATCCATGACACCAACTCGACTTAATGAGACATCACGATCGTTTAAAATTGATTGGATGCTCGTTATTTTAATACTTTTATTAGCTGCAGTATCGATTGTAGCTATTTTTGGTGCAATTCCACTTACTCCATCTTGGGTTAATGGACAAGATTTACTCATTAAGCAGGTAATGTGGTACGTATTAGGGTTTATTACACTTGGTTTCTTAATCTTTATGGGAGTAGATCGATTATTCTCTATGTCTCATATCTTTTATTGGATACTTATTGTGTTGCTAGGTTTACTGATTCTTGATTCATTTATTAATTTACCACTTATTGCTCCAATTAATGGTGCACGTGCTTGGATTCAAATTCCTGGAGTCGGTACTATCCAACCTAGTGAGTTCATGAAGATAATTCTTATTATTCGGGCATCTGAAATCATTCATTCCCATCAACAGTATAATTTGAAAATGAGTTATGCTAATGATTTTGTTCTATTCTTAAAGATTGCAAAGATTCTGTGGCTTCCATTGATTCTCATTGTTCTTCAACCTGACACAGGCATACCTATAATAATCGTGGTTTCCCTCATCGTCATGCTTGCGATGTCCTCAATTAAGCCTCAATGGCTGATTATAGGTGGTTTCACCGCATTTATTAGTCTCGCTGGTTTCATCTTTCTATTTGAATCAAATCCTGAACTTCTAGGAAGATTAATGGGTGGGTCGTATAAGTTAACGCGTTTTTATGGTTGGTTACATCCTGAGAAATATATCCTAACATGGGGGGCTCAATTGTATACAGCCCTAATGGCTATTGGGTCTGCTGGTTTCACTGGTCATGGAGCAGCCACTTTAGCTATCTCATTTGCAGAACCTCAAAATGACTTTATATTTGCTGTAATCGCAAAGAATTATGGACTTATAGGTGTAGGGATTACAATGATAGTTAGTTTATTATTCAACTTAAAACTTCTATTTGTAGCCTTGAATTATGATGGTTTAAAAGAGAAGTATATGGTTGCTGGATTACTTGGAATGCTATTCTTCCAACAAATCCAGAACATGGGAATGGTTGTAGGATTATTTCCTATTACCGGTATTACTCTTCCACTTATTTCTGCTGGTGGATCAAGTTTATTATCTTATATGATCCCGCTTGCAGTAATCTTTCATATGAGTAGTGAGAACAAAAATAAAACGGTCCACTAGAACAAACAGTGGAGCCGCTTAATATATGATGTAGGTCGATATCTCGCCATATTGACCTTTTTATCGCTTGTTTTGATTTCTACTTTCGATGCTTGTTCTAAATCAATAACATGATAATCGTAAAGTATCTTAGCCCCTTCGAAGTTATCGGAGATAAGGGTAATTACTGTATCTTTAGGTAGCACTAGTGGTGAGCCAATTGATTGATAGGCTTTATGATGAATTCCTGCAATCTCAGTAAGTTGTAGAACATCAACTCCTGGCGCAATAATTGCACCTTTTAATGATCGATTATATGCAGTTGATCCTGCTTGTCCACTGACACACAAGCCATTGCCTCTAAATATCTCCATCATTTCATGATTGATATAAACATTAATTTCTTGAGTTCTTACTATATTTTCTACACGTATTTCATTTAACGCTTCAAGTGTTGTAACGCTTTGATCATGAGTGATTTTTACTTCAATTAAATGGGTACTTTCAACGATAGGTTCTTGATGCAGTAAATGATCAATCAAAGTGTCTATTTCTTCTGCTTCATAGTCTGTAAAAAACCCTAAAGTGCCTGTATGCAGACCTACAAAAACAACATCACTTAAGTGTTTAAATTGATGTACAGCATGTAGAAATGTCCCATCACCACCTACAGTTATGACACATTGTGGATTTTTTGAGTCAATTTCCTTATTTTCAGATAAAAGAGACTGTGTTATCTTTTGATATAGTTTTTTAGATATATTATCCTCTTTTTCGACAATATAGAACCGTTGCATGGCATTTACTTCCTTTTTAACTGATGATATTGTATCATACCGATAGAAGGTTGTGGTTATGGAAAAAACAGTCGAGATTGAATACAAGACATTTGTAAGTGGTGAAGCTGCTAGTTCCTTGTTGGCTCAAGGTGTCTTTAAAAATGGACAACTTCAAACAAATTTCTATTATGATACTCAAGATATGGCGTTCACAAAGCAACAAGGTGTTTTGAGAATTCGTGAAAAGAACGATACTTTTCGCTTTACCGCAAAAATTAGACAAGAAAGTCATATTGATGAGTTCGAATGTGATTTGAATGATTTAAATATTAATAATGATGAAATATTAAAGTTTACTTCCTCTTATACTGACGTAACAGAATTCGAATATCTTGGGAAGACAACGACCTATCGTTATACATACGAAGATGAATTCGGGGTTTGGTGTTTGGATTTTAATGTATTTAAGTTTACTTCTGATATTGAAATGGAATTTGAACTTCATGAAGGAATTCTAGATGCCTTTGATCATTATATTAAGCAACTAACTCAATGGGGAATTAAGCATAATCCTTCACTCTCGAAATTTCAACGTCTATTAAAAGAACAGGATAGCCTTTAAGGGCTATCCTTTTACTTAATTGCTAATAAACCTAAGCTTTCACATGCTTTCAAATGCTTTGAATTCCATTCTTGACAATAAATACTAATATTTACATCGATTTTTGCTTCTTCGCATAATGTTTGAATGAGTTTTGCTTTACCTATAATCGCAAAGAAAGGTTCATCTTTAAGTGTTGGTGAAATAGGTATTACACAAGATTTTGATTCCTTGTGAAAATATACTGTTTTCACTTCTTTGACTGGTTTAAATTGAGGATGAGATTCAACGAATTGCTTATGATGCTTTAAAAGTGTTGATTGAGGATGGAATAGTTCTAAGACAAAGTATGATAGTAGTGTCTCAATATAATCAAGTTCAAATGTGGATTCATTCATATCATGATCTAAAGCGAATTGCCACGAATTGATTCCAATTTCTTTTGCCTTATCAAGTATCTTTAGAGTTAAAGAAACACCTTCTTTATCTAAGTACATAAAACTTTCCAAGTTTCGTGAGACCAACTCATCAATTTCAGATAAGTATAACGGTGAGTTAAAGAACACAAGTTCATCAAGAAATAATCCATTTAAAGATTTTGGAAGTACATTTTGCTTTGAAGCTTTTTTAATTGCTTCTTTAAAATCTAATTCATTCTCATACCCATTGAGGTGTTGGTAGAGTTTCCACATCTTGTTTACGCTACATGTGGTTGTTGAGACAAGTTTTCCGTATCCAACTAATCCCTTTTCTCGTGTTTTGGGATGTTCACTTCCTTTTGCGAGAAAGAATAAGTAATCACCTTGTTTAAATTTTGTAAATTGCTTTGCATTTGTGAGTCGCCAAAAGTTCATCGTTTGATGACCAAATAGGCGATGATAATCAATCATTTTAATGTCACAAATGTACGCGATTGATGCCATTAGAATAACCCGACTATATGTCCTTTTTCATCAATATCCATATTCTCTGCTGCAGGTATTTTTGGAAGTCCTGGCATTGTCATAACATCTCCAGTTAGCGCAACAACAAAGCCTGCACCAGCTGAAATTCTCAATTCCTTAATAGTTACTTCAAAATCTCTTGGTCTTCCTAAGCGTTTAGGATCATCGCTTAATGAATATTGGTTTTTAGCCATACATACATTTAGATTATTGTATCCTAATTCTAAAATTGTGATTAGTTCTTGTTGAGCTCTTTCACTGAAGTTTACAGCACTTGCTCCATAAATGGTTTTTGCAATTGTTTCAATTTTTTCTTTTATTCCAAACACTTCTTTTAATAGTGGTTTAAATGTACTTGGTTTTTCGCACTCATGAACTACTGCTTCTGCTAGTTCAATTGCTCCTTGGCCACCTTTTGCCCAAGATTCATTAATGACTGCTTTAACTCCTGATCGTTTGCACCACTCCATAAGAGTTTTAAGTTCTTCTGTGGTATCTGAATTGAAGCGATTAATAGCTACTACAACAGGAACTTTATAAAGTGAAAGATTTTCGAGGTGTTTCCCAAGATTTTCTGTTCCTTTTAAGAGTGCTTCGATATTTTCTTGACCTAAATCTTCAAATAGTACCCCACCATTGAGTTTTAATGCCCGAACAGTCGCGACTAACACAATGGCATTAGGCTTAATTTTTGCAACATCACATTTAATATCCATAAACTTCTGAGCACCTAAGTCTGCGCCAAATCCTGCTTCTGTAACAACATAGTCAGCAAGTTTAAGAGCTAGTTTAGTTGCGATGATTGAATTACATCCATGTGCAATATTTGCGAATGGTCCCCCGTGAATAATCATTGGCGTGTGTTCAAGCGTTTGAACAAGATTAGGCTTAATTGCATCTTTCATAATCATTGCAACTGCACCCGCAATCTTTAAATCTTTAACAGTGATCACTTGGCCTTCAGTATTGTATCCAATAATTACTCGATTAACACGTTTTTTGAAATCTTCTAGTGAAGATGATAAGCATAAAATAGCCATGATTTCGGAAGCAACAGTAATATTGAATCCGTCTTTTCTAATTACACTTCGTTTGTCAGGTCTACCAATTTCGATTTCTCTTAAAGAGCGATCATTCATATCCATTGCTCGTTTGAAAACAATTCGATTAGGATCAATGTTTAGAGCATTTCCATGATATAGATGATTGTCTATCGAAGCTGAAATGAGGTTGTTGGCAGTGGTGATTGCATGCATATCCCCATTAAAATGTAGGTTTATATCATCCATAGGAACCACTTGAGCAAATCCGCCTCCAGTAGCACCACCTTTCATACCAAAAATTGGTCCTAAAGACGGTTCTCTTAATGCTCCAATAACTTGCTTGTTAATTTGAGCCAATCCATCACAAAGACCAACGGTTGTTGTTGATTTACCTTCACCCGCTTTTGTAGGATTTATTGCGGTTACAAGTATCAATTTACCATCATTAGACGTTTCAACTTTATCAAACAATCTCAAATCAATTTTTGCACGATGTTTTCCATACATCTCGATAAATTCCATATCAATCTTTGCTTTGCGAGCAATTTTCTCAATGGGATACATTTCGTTTTCTTGTGCAATTTGAATATCTGGTTTCATACTATATTTTTTTCCTTCCCTCAATAGCTTTCATTAGGGTTAAATCATCAATATAATCTAGTAGTCCACCCATTGGTAGACCCGATGCTAGTCTTGTCACATCACATTTGCTATCTTTTAGTCTTTTTGATATGTACATTGCAGTTGTTTCCCCTTCGACATTGGGGTTTGTAGCAACAATTACTTCCTTTACAGAGTCATCACAGCGCATTATTAGGCTTTCGATGTTGATATCGGATGGTAAAATCCCTTTCATCGTCGATATCACACCATGTAAGACATGATATACTCCTTGATACTGTCCACTTCTTTCAATAGCTATAACGTCCTTAGGGCTACCAACTACACAAATAATACTGTGATCTCTTTGTGGATTCGAGCATATATCACATGTTTCTTCTTGAGAATAGTGAGCACACACATTACACCGAATAATACTTTTATGAACATCAATTAAAGCATTAACCAAAGGTTCAATATCTTGATCTTTTCTCTCAAGAATATCTAATGCGAATCTCTCAGCACTTTTATTTCCAACTCCTGGAAGTTTTTTTAGTTCTTCAATGAGTTTTTGTAATGATTTTGGGTACATGTTAATCCTCGATAACTACTTCAACATGATGTCCTACTACCTCTTTAAGTTTAAGTTGTAGTTTTTGATCATCATCAAGCACATCGACTTCGTCCAAAGTAATGTGAATTGGTGGTGGTAGTTGTCCTTTTTTATCACGAATCTCCATAAAAATTGATAATGCTACAGACCATTCGAATTTTGTGACACAAATAAGTTTTTTACTTACTTTAAACATCTCTAAAGTGAACTCCTTAATAAGAGGTTCTAGTTGAGGGTCTGAAATCATATGCTTTTCTTCTTCAATATCTACTATTACAACTATAAACGTCGTTGAACTAAGTTTAATTGTTGAAGATTGTAGTAATCGAGCTAGCTTAGCAAATTGGAGGTGATGTAAATATGGTTTCATTTTCCATAGTTTCTCATCATTAACTCTTATTTCCTTATCCGCTGTCTGCATTAAACCTAGTAGTAGATCTGTTGTAGATGCTGACTTATCGCTTTGATTTGATTGGACGTCAAAAAGATTGTCCATTAAATCAGTTTCGTTTGGTTTGGATTGTACTTCTTTGATATCTTCTTCTTCTTTTTCAACTTCTGTGGCTTCTGTGTTTAAATCATCAGTTGCACTTTCAATCATTTCTTCTTCTGCTTCTTCAACTACCTCTTTAAATGGTTCATCATCCAACAATGAGATTACATCATCTTTTAAATCATCCTGTTTAGAAATTGTTTCTGGAACACTTTCAACTTTAGCGATTATTGGTTCTTTAGTTATAACTTTACTTGGAACTTCTTTTACCTTCGCAGTATCTACTACTTGAATATTTTGACTTTGAAGATGATGAACCATTTTTAGTAGTGCGACTTCAAAATATGAAATTGAATTGCTAGATAAACGATACTTATCAAGCGTGTCCATAAGTATATCCATAAATTCAATACTTTGATCTGCTGTAAAGTAGTTATTCAATTTCTGAGCTTCTTCAACTGACAACACAGAGAGATTCTCACTTGATTGTGTAAAATAATAAATCAAACCATCTTTTAAGCATTCAATGAGATCTACAGTTAATTTTTTAATATCATGGCTCTTTATTGTAACTTCTTTTAAGAAATCAAGTATTTCTTTAACTTGGCGTAGTGAAATAACTTTGAGTAAGTCTATCTTTTCTTGGGTTGTGGTTAATCCATAAACTTGATAAACATCATTCATTTTAATGTTTTTCCCACTAAATGCGATGACTTGTTCCAAAATAGATAAAGCATCTCTTAATCCACCGTCTGCAAGTTGAGCAATTAAACGTGTTACTCCCTTTTCAGCAGTAATAACTTCTTCGATTAGTATCTTATCCAGTCTATCTTGAATCTCAAACATTGATACCTTAGTGAAGTCAAATCGTTGGCATCGAGATATGATTGTAGGGATAACTTTATGTGGTTCTGTGGTTGCTAAAATGAACATTACATGCGAAGGAGGTTCTTCAAGTGTCTTAAGTAACGCATTAAAGGCTCCTGTTGTAAGCATGTGAACTTCATCGATAATATAAACTTTCATCTTAAGTTCTAAAGGAGCATATTTTACTTTATCAATTAACTCTCTAATTTCATCTACACCATTGTTGCTTGCAGCATCTATTTCAATAATGTCAGGGTGATTCCCTTTATTAATTGATTGACATGAAGCACAAATCTCACATGGTTTTGATTCTTGAGATAAACAGTTGATCGCTTTTCCAAGAATCTTAGCAACGGTTGTTTTCCCTGTTCCTCTTGGACCAGAAAAGAGATAAGCATGACTTAGCTTATTTGTTTTAATTGCGTTTTGTAATGTTACGACGATATGTTGTTGTCCAACTACTTCTTCAAATGTTTGAGGACGATACATTCTATATAGAGCTTTGTATGCCATGGTTTACCATCCTTGCGTACTCCCATTATAGCAAAAATATACACACATAAAAACAATAGCCGTGCGACTATTGCTTACTTTTTTCTTTTTATTTGGAAGAAGGACTGAAGTAAATGCTGTGACTTCTCACTTAATATGCCTGAGGTAATATAAGGGTAATGATTAAACCCTTTAATTAGATTAGAATCAAAACAACCACCATATGCTCCGAATTTTTCATCACTCAACCCAAACACTACATGAGAAATCCTAGCTTGTTGAATTGCACCCGCACACATCATACAAGGTTCTAATGTTACCACTAAGGTGCAGTCATTCAATCTCCAATCATTTACTTCTTCGTTCGCCTTTTTTATTGCCAGAATTTCTGCATGACTACACGCTTGTTGATAATGTTCTTTTTGATTGTGTGCTCTTGCAATAATTTTTCCTTCTTTAAGAATGACACAACCAACAGGCACTTCGTTACTATCAAATGCCTTCTGAGCTTCAATTAATGCTTCTTGCATTGCTTCTGTATGTTTCATTGTTTACTCCTATAAAAAAAGCCACCACACATAGCAGAGCCACCTTAAGGCTGCTGTCTTCCGACCCTGACCTGGTTCGATGGATGCTATTGCGGTAGCATTATTTATTATACATGTTTATTATTTTTTTACAATCTTTTCTAGTCCACCAAAATATGGTCTTAAGACTTTTGGAATCGTGACTGACCCATCTTCATTTTGGTAATTTTCAAGAATTGCTGCTACAGTACGTCCAACCGCAAGTCCTGATCCATTTAATGTATGCACAAACTCAGGTTTTGATTTCTCATCTCTTTTAAAACGAATATTAGCACGTCTTGCTTGAAAATCCTCAAAACTTGAACAACTTGAAATTTCGCGATATCCTCCAAATGAAGGCAACCAAACTTCAATATCATAAGTTAAAGCACTCGCAAAGCCCATATCCCCTGTACAAAGTAGCATCGTACGATAAGGTAATTCTAGTTGTTTTAGAATTTCTTCTGCGTTAAGTGTGAGTTTTTCAAGTTCTTCAACTGAATCTTCAGGTTTAACAAACTTAACAAGTTCAACTTTGTTAAACTGATGTTGACGAATAATTCCACGAGTATCTTTACCAGCTGCTCCTGCTTCTGCTCGGAAACAAGGAGTATATGCTGTATAGAATATTGGTAAGTCTTCCAATGATAAAATCTCATTTGCGTGATAGTTTGTTACTGGTACTTCCGCAGTAGGGATTAAGTAATAGCCAAAAGGTTCAACTTTAAATAGGTCTTCTTCAAATTTTGGTAACTGTCCCGTTCCATACATGCTTGTGGCGTTTACCATGAATGGCGGTAACATTTCTTCATATCCATGTTGTGAAGTATGAAGATCAAGCATAAAGTTGATTAATGCACGTTCAAGTTTTGCTCCATGTCCTTTGTAAACTGTAAATCTAGACCCGGTAAGTTTTGCCCCACCCTCAAAATCTAGTATTCCAAGCCCGGTACCGATTTCCCAATGAGCTTTTGGAGTGAAATTAAATGTTGGTATAACTCCATTTTTGCGAACTTCAAGATTGTCTTCTTCACCTTTACCAACAACCACTGTTTCACGTGGAACATTTGGGACAACTGAAAGAGTATTCTTGATAAAATCTTCAATTTCGAATAATTCTTTATCTATTGTTGAGATTCTTTCATTAGCATTTGAAACTTCAAGCATTAAAACTGAAGAATCTTCCCCTTGTTTCTTTAAAAGACCAATTTTTTTGGAAGATTCATTTCTAAATTGTTTTAAACTCTCAACTTCTTGTAAAAGTGTTCTTCTTTTTTCATCTTGTTTTACTACATCATGTAAAAAAGCGAAATCTTGACCTCGAGTGTTCAAACGGTCAATAATCTCTTGGGTATTCTCTCTAATTTGTTTGATATCTAACATACGATTCTCCTATGTTTCACGTGAAACAATATATGGGTATTCTAACACTTAAGTGAATAAAAATGAAGTTGCATTATGATGCAACTTCACTTTCTTCGAGTTCTAGACCATTTTGTATGATTGCAATTGCTGAAACTTTAGCAGCTTCGTCAACACGTATTAGTTTCACACCTTGTGCTGCACGACCATATGTTCCAACATCATTTAAGCTAATTCTAATAACTTGACCTAAATCAGTAACGATTAGAATGTCTTCATCTCCATTTACAGCTCTAACAGAAACCAATTTACCATTCTTTTCAGTGATAGAGACTGTTTTGACACCCTTACCACCACGATTAGTTAGTCGATAATCATCTAAAGGACTCTTTTTGCCATATCCTTTTTCAGTTACCGATAAAATAAACAATCCTTCTTTATCAGTTGTTAAGCCAATAAGTTCTTGTCCGTCAGGATTAAATCCTTTAACTCCCATCGCAGTTCGACCTGTAGGTCTTAAACCGCTCTCATGGAATTTAACAGCTTTACCATTATTTCCAGCAAGAATGATTAAATCTTCACCGGTTGTTGGTTTAACTGCAACAAGTTCGTCACATTCATTAAGTGATATCGCAATTTTCCCATTTTGACGTATTGAATCAAATTGATCCAAATTAACACGTTTTGTAAGTCCATTTTTGGTTGCGAACACTAAATATTTGAATTCAGTTTCTTTTTTAACCGGAACTAACGCTTTTACTCGCTCATTTTTATCTAAATTTAACAAGTTAACAACAGGAAGTCCTTTTGATACACGACTTGCTGACGGAACGTGGAATCCACGAATACGATAAACCTTTCCAAAATTTGTGAAGAGCATGAGTGAATCATGGGTTGACATATGAATGAATTGATCAACAATATCATCCGTATTGGTTGTCATCCCTTTGATACCTTTTCCTCCTCTATTTTGAGTCTGGAATGTATCTGCAGTTGTTCTCTTTATGTATCCATTGAGTGTTAAAGCAATTACAACGTCTTCAACTGGGATCAAATCTTCATCAAGAACATCATCATGACTATCCATAATCTCTGTTCGTCTTTCATCAGCAAAACGACGTTTAATCTCTGAAAGTTGTTGCTTGATAATATCATAAACGCGTTGTTCATTAGCTAAGATATCACGATAATCAGCAATAGATAGTTGTAACTCATTGTACTCAGCTTCAATTTTTCCACGTTCTAAGCCTGTTAGACGTTTTAAACGCATGTCTAATATTGCTTTTGATTGTATTTCGCTTAATCCAAACTCACTAATCATTGAGTTTATTGCTTCTTCATCATCCATAGAAGCACGTATAATCGCAATAATTCGATCAATGTTATCTAAAGCAATTCGTAATCCTTCCAAAATGTGAGCACGATCAAGTGCTTTATTGAGTTCAAACTGAGTTCTACGGCGCACTACATCGATTTGGTGGGCGATATAATGCTTCAAAACATCTTTTAAACCCAATTGTTTAGGATTGCCATTCACTAATGCTAAAGTATTTATACCAAATGTAGTTTGAAGGGCAGTCATACGATAAAGTTGGTTCAATAATACTTCTGCTTGAACATCTTTTCGTGTTTCAATAACAACACGAATACCATGGCGGTTTGATTCATCACGTAAATCTGTAATCCCTTCAATCAATTTATCTCGTACAAGTCCTGCAATTTTCTCAACTAGGTTCGCTTTATTAACTTGATAAGGAATTTCACTTACAATAATTTGTTTTTTCCCATTAGCAAGCTCATGAATATCAACTTTTGAGCGAACTGTTACAGATCCACGACCTGTTTCAAACGCAGAATGTATCCCAGAGCGACCCATAATGATCCCACCTGTAGGAAAATCGGGTCCATGAATAATTTCCATTAACTCAATAGTTGTTAAGTCAGGGTTGTCAATAATTGCCATTGTAGCATCAATGGTCTCTCCTAAATTATGAGGTGGAATATTTGTTGCCATACCTACAGCAATCCCTGTTGCTCCATTAACTAAGAGATTTGGGAAATATGAAGGCATAACTACTGGTTCTTTTTCTTCACCATCATAGTTATCCATGAAATCAATTGTGTCTTTATTTATATCCTTAACAAGTTCCATGGCAATTTTTGACATTCTTGCCTCGGTATAACGCATTGCTGCTGCACTATCTCCATCAATTGAACCAAAGTTTCCGTGTCCATCAACAAGCATATGTCGATATGAAAAGTCTTGGGCCATACGTACCATTGTTTCATAGACAGCAGAATCACCATGTGGGTGATATTTACCAATAACTTCCCCGACAATACGTGCAGATTTCTTAAATGCCTTGTCACTATGCATTCCTAGGTCATTCATGGCATATAAAATACGGCGGTGAACAGGTTTTAAGCCATCACGAACATCAGGTAAAGCACGTGCTACAATCACTGACATTGCATAATCAAGAAATGAAGCTTTCATTTCTGTTGCGATATTAATATTCTTAATCTTTTGATCAGTCATGATTGCTCCTTTCTAGATATCTAAATTCTTAACAAATCGTGCGTTATCTACAATAAATTCTCTTCTTGGTTCAACATCGTCTCCCATAAGCATTTCGAAGACTGCGTCAGCTTCTATAGCATTATCGATATCGACTTGAATTAACGTTCTTACTTCAGGATCCATTGTTGTCTCCCATAACTGCTCAGGATTCATTTCCCCTAAACCTTTATAACGCTGAATATTTATTTTATCTGTACCAAAATCAAGTTTTACTTCCTCAAGTTCTGCATCAGAATAAGCATATCGGACTGTTGTGCCTTTAGATACTTTATAAAGTGGTGGTTGAGCAATAAAAATATGACCTGCTTCAATAAGTGGTTTAAGAAAGCGGTAAAAGAACGTCAATATTAGGGTACGAATATGAGAACCATCGACATCAGCATCGGTCATAATAACGATTTTATGATATCGAAGTTTATCTAAGTCCATTTCATCACCAAATCCACAACCAAATGCAGTTATCATTGAACGAATTTCATTATTATCAAATACTTTATGTCTTTGTGCCTTTTCAACGTTAATAACCTTACCTCTTAAAGGTAAAATTGCTTGAAATTCGCGATTTCGCCCTAGTTTTGCTGATCCTCCCGCGGAATCTCCTTCCACAAGATAGATTTCAGAGATAGTTGAGTCGTTTGTAGAACAATCCGCTAGTTTTCCAGGTAAAGAAGATATTTCTAATGCCCCTTTACGACGAGTTAATTCACGTGCTTTTTTAGCAGCTAAGCGAGCTTTGGATGCAATAATTGATTTTTCGATGACTGTTTTTGCTTGACTAGGATTTTCTAAAAGAAATCTTTCAAATTGTCCTGACATAACATTAGAAACGATACGTCTTACCTCAGCATTACCAAGTTTAGTCTTTGTTTGTCCTTCATATTGAGGATCTGGATGTTTTACTGAGATAATTGCAGTTAGTCCTTCTCGAACATCTTCACCAATAAGTGCATCTTCATCTTTTTTGATGAAATTGTTTTCTTTAGCATATTGATTAATCAAGCGAGTTAAAGTGGATCTAAATCCTTCTTCGTGTGTTCCACCTTCATGAGTATTAATGTTGTTACAGAAAGAATAGACATTTGAAGCATAACCATCGTTATATTGCATAGCAACTTCAACAATTATATTTTCTTCTTCTCCTTCAACATAAATAACATCATTATGGATTGGTGCTTTGTTTTTATTGAGGAATTCTACATACTCTCTAATTCCTCCTTCATAATAATACTCAACAGAAGCTAAATTCTCATCATCTCTTTCATCAAACAATGAAATCTTGATCCCTTTGTTTAAGAAAGCGATTTGTCTGAGTCGATCTCTTATAGTTTCGTAATTATACGTTGTTGTTTCTGTAAATACTGTTGGGTCTGCTTTAAAAATAACAATTGAACCTCGTTTGTCTGTAGTTCCAATTAAAGTTACTGGTCCTGTTGATTTTCCGCCATGTTCAAAACGTTGAAAATGAATTTTTCCACCTTGATGAACATAAACTTCTAAGTATTCTGAAAGAGCATTAACAACTGATGCTCCAACACCATGAAGTCCACCAGAAACTTTGTAAGCTCCACCACCAAACTTCCCACCAGCGTGTAGGATAGTAAAAATTGTTTCAATTGTTGATAATCCTGTCTTTTCATGAATCCCTACAGGAATTCCACGACCATTGTCTTCAACTGAAATAACATTGTCTTTCAATATTTTAACAATTATGTGGTTAGCATAACCTGCTAAGGATTCATCAATAGCATTATCTATAATTTCCCAGACTAAATGATGTAAGCCACGCTCAGAAGTCGTACCAATGTACATCCCTGGGCGTTTTCTTACAGCTTCTAGTCCTTCCAACACCTGTATATCTTCAGATGTATATGAATGTTCAACTTTTTCCATCATAACTACTCCTTTACCAACTCTCCGTTTTTTACGGACAATACAGAATATTTCTCTTTAGACCATAACTGAATATGTGACCTATCTGTTGTCGTCACAATCGTTTGGCATGTATCAGGTAAAAACTCGATAAACCTTCTTCTTTTAGCTTCATCAATCTCAGAAAATACATCGTCTAATAACAATATTGGATATTCTTTTGTGATTTCCTTGATATATTGAATTAAACATAGTTTTAAAGCTATAATCATCATTCTCTTTTGCCCTTGTGAAGCAATTTGAATGATGTCTTGACTATTTATTCTAACACTTAAATCATCTTTATGTATTCCTACTTGAGTAGACTTAAATATTAAATCCTTTGGTAATGCTTGTTTGTATAGATTTCTTAACTCTTCTTCAACATTTTCTGAATCGCCTACACAACTTTCTAAAGAAATCTCAATTTCCCAATTATATTCTTGAACTAGATCTTGAAACAACTTAGGGATATGTTTGTTTATATAGTGAATAAAGTTGCGTCTGTACTTGATAATTATAAGTGAAACCATAATTAACTGTTCATCTAGTGTTTCAATGTACACTTTATCAACTGAAGATTGTTTAAGAGTGTTATTTCTTTCTTTGAGGAGCTTGTTGTAATTGAATAAGCTATTCACAAACTCAGGAAACAATTTTGATAGTTCTGTATCAATAAATCTTCTTCTTGCTTTTGGAGATCCATCAAATAGGAATAAATCGTATGGAGAGAAAAGTACAGTATTAACTAAACCAATAAACTCTTTGTTTGTGGTAAATGACTTGTTGTTTTCAAATAGATATTTACCATCTTTGTTAATTACTATCTTAAGTTGCTTTCTTATTTGATTAACTTCAAATATACCAATGATTCTAGTTAATAATTGATCATGTTGAATACAAAGTTGATCGTCTTTTACTCTAAACGATCTAGAGGTTGAACAATAATGAATAGCTTCAAGTATATTTGTTTTTCCTTGACCGTTTTCACCCACCAAAACAGTGACATTTGTGTCAAAATTTATCAATAAATTATCAATATTTCTGTAATGTGTCAGTGATATTTGTTCAATCTTCATTTATTAATATCCAGATTTCTTTTCCTATTCTTATTTGGTCTTGATGTCTTAGTTTACGTCCACGCCTATCGTCGACTTCTTCATTAATAAATACTCGATTAAACGACAAAAAAAGTTTAGCATCTGATCCAGAATCAATTAAATCAACTTTTTTAAGAAATTGACCTAAAGTGATATATTCACCTGTAAAAATTACTTTTTTCATTTTTTCTCCATTAATCACTAAAGAAGCCCTTTAGGGCTTACATTAGTTTTTAGTTATATGTTCTTACTGGAAGAACTAATTGTAATACTGAGTCATCTTCATTGGTCTTTAACACAAATGGTTTCATATCACCACTGAACTCTATTTTGACTATTGCTCCAGATAAAGCTCTAATTGCATCAAACACATATTTTCCTGAGAATGAAATTTCAAATGGTCTACCTGTGTATTCAATTGGCACAATTTTTTCTTTTGAATAACCAACTTCTTGTGATCTTGAAGATATCATTATTTCTGAATCAGATGCTGACAGTTTAATAATCGAAATACCTTCACTCTTAATGAATGACGCACGATCAATCGCATTTAATAAATCACGTGAATCAACAATTAATGTATGTTCAAATATTTGTGGTATCAAACGAGAAGTTTCTGGATATTGACCATCAATTAATCGAGATTGAATTACAACATTATCAACCCAAAACTGAATTTTCTTTTCAGAAATGCAAACTAAAATATCAGTTTCTTTTTCAATTGATTTAGAAATCTCAGAAAGTGCTTTAGTTGGGATAGTAATATTAAAATTATCACCTTCTCTGAGTTCAATTACTTTTTTCGCTAATCGATAACTATCAGTTGCAACACATTCAAGTTTACCAGATTCTTTTTTAAAATTAACTCCAGTTAAAACAGGACGTGTTTCTTTGTCAGAAGCTGCAAATGATGTTTGATTGATAATTTTTAGAAGTTGAGATGCAGCTAAAGTAAATTGATTTGAAGGTTTGTTGAAATCAATGAGTGGAAAGTCAACTGACTTTTGCCCATTAATATTGAATTCAGCATTATATCCTGAAATTTTTGTAAGTGTACCATCAACCACTTCAATGTGTATTTCATCTGAATCAATTTTTCTTACTATTTCAAGTATATATTTTGCTTCCAAAACAATTGAACCTGGTTCATTGATTTCTAAGACAAAATCATTTTCATGAGATTTCAATATTTTTTGAATTGAAACTAATGAATCACTTGCTGTAAGTAAAATTTGATCAGTTAAAACATCAATCTTAATTCCTGATAATGCTGGTAATGGCGAATTAGCAGATACAGCTCTACCCACAATAGATAATGCATTAAAGAAGTATCGCTTTGAAATTCTGAAATCCATAGGTTTTTCTCCCTTTATATCTTTTTTAAAGATAATTATTATTAAGGCTGTTGAAATTGTGGAAAACACAATTAAATCAACTTATAATGCCTATATTTTACCACTTTTTAATGTTAATTAAAAGTGAATAAAAATGTTGAAAACTACTTAAGCTGTTTTTCTATATCCAATATTGCTGAAGATAAAGTAAAATCAGTTTTTAATAACTTTTCTATCTTCTCACACGAACTCATTACAGTAGAATGATCTCTGTTTCCAAACTCATCACCAATTTTAGAAAAAGGCAAATCAAGATATTTACGACATAAATACATTGAGATATGACGAGCGTTGGATATATTCTTAGTTCTTGACTTGGAAACAAGTTGTTGACGTGTTAAACCATAGTAATCAGAAACAATTCTTTTTATCTTATTTGCATTTAAATCGTTTTTATCAGTGTAATTCTGACCTTTAAATGCAGAAAGAGCAGTTTTTAGGTCAATCTGTCTGTTTTGTCCAAAATTGATTGAATAAAACATGATTCTGTTTAAAGCACCTTCTAATTTTCTAATATCAGAAGAAAAATCTCTAGCTATAAAATTAATAACTTCATCATCTACAAGATCAGGTTCAAGTGATTGATGTTCCATCTTTGATTTAAGTATAGCAACAGCAGTTTCAAATTCAGGAGAATCTACACCTACAGATAATCCTGATGAGAATCTTGAAATTAAACGATCTTCTAAACCCTTAATTTCGTGTGGATGACGATCTGAAGTTATAACAATTTGCTTTTTATGATTAACTAAATCATTAAAAATATGGAAAAAGATTTCGTGAGACTTTTCTTTTCCTGCCAAAAATTGAACATCATCCATTAATAAGACGTCTACATTCAATAATTCACGTTTAAAATCTTCAATCGAATTATTCTTAATAGAAGATACAACTTTACTTACAAAATCACTTGATGTTGTATAATGAACCTTCTTCCCAGGGTGATTAACAATTACATAATTACCAATTGCATTAAGTAAATGTGTTTTACCAAGTCCAGAATTACCATATATGAACAAAGGATTATAAAACTTACCAGGCATATAGGCGCACGCGATTGCTGCAGACCGTGATTCTTTATTGCTTGTACCTTCAATAAAAGTATCAAAAGTGTAACTCGAAATGAGTGTTGAAGATTCATTTGAAATCAAAGTATTCTTTGGTGTAGTATCAACTTCATTTTCAAGTAAGATAGTACAACCGATTTGCTTATTTAGAAAAGATGAAAGAACTTCAGAGATGAGATTTTCGTTCTGTGTCAAAATAACTTTATGAAGTTTTGTTTTAACTATTACATTCGCCTTAGAATCATTTAAGCTATTTAATGAGGTGTCTTCAAAATACTGATTGAACACAATACTCTCGATTAAATTATTAGTTTTAATGTGATTCAGGCACTTGGACCATAGATCATCTAGGTATACTTGACTTAACGACATAGACACCTCACAGATTTGTAAATACATTTTAACAAAACTCAAGGAGTTTTCCACAACAAATAGTAAGCAAAAAAAGTTTTCCACAGTGAGAGTATGGTAAATCGTGGTATTTATTGGGAAATTTATGAGTTTTCCACAGTTTTCCACAAATTTAGAATGTTTGAAACTTCAAATTGTTGTGAATGTTCAGAAAAGAAATGTGGAAATTGTTAATGTATAAATTTACATTCATATTTATCAATAAAGACAACATCAATAATATCCTCTAATTAAGCGATTAAACAGTGTTTTCCACACATTCAACATACTGTGGAATAACAGGGTGTTAGAACTGTGTAAAACTACGAAAAATGTAATAGTTTTCCACATTTTAATTACTTAAATATAGCAAAAACATAATTAACACATAATTTTAAATCTAATTCTATGAAAATTGTTGAAAACTTTCATAATTCTGACAAATTAATTAAAATGGTTAATCTTCAAAGTAAACGCAATTAAAGATAGATCAATGTAAAAAGCAGGTTTTAAGGGTGATATTGAGATCTAATCATAGACATCAATATCACTTTTTTAATATTTGGATTATAATAAAGTTATCAATGTAGATTTTAATCCAAGCTAAAAGAACTTAAAGACAGAATGTTTTCAAGTTAAATGCAATGGATTACGTTAAGACCTTAAAGGGTAAAATGGCTATTTTTTAAGTTTAATCTTTGAAGGTTCGAGTTCAAAGAGTGGAACGAATTCACTA
>JAGXRX010000024.1 GCA_018335655.1 Erysipelothrix sp. | reverse complement strand
CATGAATATTATAAACCGTGTACCATAGTACACGGTCAAGTAAATTGGACTATTTTATTTTTTTCCCAAAGTATCACTCGTATGTGATTGATACTTTTATATAATACTATTGATTATCCTAACATCCCACCAGAAAATCCGATTTAAACACCAGTTGTTTTTAAACTATTAAGAAAGTAATTCCACTATATATTCCGAAGACCCGATGATTATTACTCGTGACTTGTCATTTGAAAACTCAAAAAATCATCTTTAAGTTTCTGGTAAATACGATATGGATACGCTCTTTGCTCTCCAGAATCAAAGATGATAGCATCTTTTGTAATCTGACGTATGAACCTCAGGTTGACATTCATTGATGCTCCGCATCGCACAAAGGATTGTGCAGGGGCTAGTAGTTCACTAAGTTCAGTTGAAGTCATTCTTACTTCAATAAGTTCATTGTTCATGGTATGTATGATTTGATAATTATTGCGACTCGTTTCTGTAAACATTACATTGCGCGAATAGATACGAACAATACCTTGAGATGTTTTTAATGTAATCATATGACGACGTTCGATGTTTAAGCGTTGAATGACTTTGCTTAGCGCACTATTAAAAGATTTTTCAGTATATGGTTTTACTAAGTATTGTGCAGCATCAACTTCGAAAGCATCAAAGGCATGAGCACGTGATGTTGTCAAAAAAATAATTTCAGCTTTATCACCAAGTTGTCGAAGCTCTCTAGCTGCATCCGTTCCAAGCATACCTGCCATGTATACATCAAGAAAGACAATATCAAAACCACCTGATTTTTCAACCGTATATAGAAGATCAAGAGGAGCATTAAAAGTTGATATTAAAAACTCAATCTGTGAATGCTCACTTGAGTATTGTTTTAATAACATTTGAGTATGTTCTTGCTCTTTAATATCATCATCACATATAGCAACACGAATCATGAACCCACCTCCGATTCTTGTGTTTATAAAAAAATGTTTAACTCTCTATTTATACTACTCATTTTACAGTATTTTACTTCAATATATCTTTATTATTTTTATTAGTGATACTATGACCTAAAGTAAGTTTTAATAGTGAAATTTCCTCTAAAGAAAAGAACTTTATGAACATGGTATAATGAAGACAAATTATAAATCTTTCAAATAAAAGGAGAATTGTACATGGACATAAAAGATTTCCGTTTTGACGGAACTAAGAAGTTCAAAGTTAAGAAGTTTGATACTAAGCAAAAAGGTAGTTTCGATGACAGGGTAGAAGCTGAAGATCGTCGTGATGATCACATCATGGATTTACAAGGACTTCAAGATAGACTGTATGCTGAAGGTAAAGAAGGAGTTCTCATCATCTTTCAAGCTATGGATGCAGCCGGTAAAGATGGATCAGTAAGATATGTTATGAGTGGTATTAATCCTGCGGGAGTATCAGTTCATAATTTCAAGGTTCCATCATCCAAAGAATTATCACATGATTTCTTGTGGAGAGCTATGAAAGTTGCTCCACAGCGTGGGATGATTACAATCTTTAATCGTTCTTACTATGAAGATGTTTTAGTTGTCAAAGTTCATAAATTACATAAAAAGGTTCCACTCCCTGAAAGAGTAGTTACAGATGATATTTTTGAAGAACGATATGAACAAATCAAAAACTACGAAAAACATCTTCATCAAAATGGTTTTCGTGTCATTAAGATATTCTTAAACGTTTCAAAAGAAGAACAGAAAGAACGGTTTCTACAACGCATTGATGATCCTGCAAGAAACTGGAAATTTAGTGATGGCGATATTGTAGAGCGTGGTTACTGGAAGAAATACATGAAGGCTTATGAGGATGCGATTAATGCAACAGCTACTCCAGAATGTCCTTGGTATGTTGTACCTGCTGATAGAAAATGGTTTGCGCGCGCGGTCATTGCAGAGATTGTTGTAAGCACATTAGAATCCATGAATCCTCAATTCCCAGAAGTAAGTGAAGAAAGAAAAGTTGAACTTTTAAAATTTAGAGAAATGCTGATTAATGAGATGTAGTGTTGACACTAAAAGTACATTATTAAGACATTAAATTATATCTATCAGATATCATAATAACTAAAATACTTTTTATCATTTGATTTTACTCATATTAGAGTTAAACGCTAATATTTGTTTTAATGACCATAAAATAGAACGGAATTGAGAGTAATTGTACTGTGACTGAAATTGAAATCATTAGTAGGATATTGACATCATAGAGATACCCCAATAGCCAACTTCCTGCAAACCATGCTAATCCAAACACCATTTCAAATACACCAAAACCTACTGATCTGTTTTCTTTTGGGATAATCATAGCAACAGTAGATTTTAGAATTGATTCTTGAGCACCCATTCCAATCCCCCACATCATGATTCCTAAAATGATGAATCCTATGGAACTAAATGAGAAAACAAAAATTGCAAATGTAGATGATAGTATTGTTGAAAGAATAAGTACTTTAATACCATATTTATCAAAAATCCATCCAAAGAAAAGCGCAGCAAACGCATCCACAATCATGGCAAGTGCGTAAAGCAGTGGTAGAACATCATTGGAGATTATCGATAGTTTTGAAATATGTAAACTTATAAGTGGGAAATCAATAAATCCAAAAGCGAAAAATGAGATAGCTATTAGATAGAAAACAAAACTGTTTTCTATTCTAATAGTGTTTTTTATTTTTGTGTCGGGTTCAAAATTTGATGGATTAGGAAACTTCTTCTTTGCGATAAAGAGAACTATTAGAGTTAAGATTGCTGGAATACCTAGTAAAACAAATATCAAACGATAGGTGTTAAAATCACTATTTTCACCCTTAAACAACAATACAAAGAATAATAAAAAGGGGCCTAAAAAGGCTCCTATCTGATCCATGAACTCCAAAATTGCAAACGTTTTTCCTGCACCAAGTTCTTTGGATGCAAAAGATACCATGGTGCTTTTTGATGGTTTTCGAATAGCTCTTCCAATTCTTTCCACAAGAATCAAAGAACATGCAAGCATCCATCCATTTTCTGGAACTAATGCTAATGCGGGGATTGCTAAAAGATTAATTGTGTAACCAATAATCGTCATTAACCAATATTTTTTGGTTTTATCAGCAATCCATCCTGTTAGCAAAATCAATGAGTTACCAATAAACTCACCTAAACCTGAAATAAAACCAATTACAGTTGCAGAAGCTCCACTAAGATACAAAAATGGTCCATATATACTTCTTGCACCTTCGTGAGTCATATCTGATAAAAGGCTTACTATTCCCATTAAAACGATGAATGTTAAAGTTGAAGAAAATATTCTTTTTTTCATTAGTGTAAGTTAGCTAATTTAAAACATAATGGATATATGTATTTAACCACCAATATTTCTATCCTTATATCATGTTTAGCTTTAGCATTGGGATTCTCTAGTTCCCTTTTTTAAATATTATCACAATTTATTCCATGTAAGAAGTGGATTGGTTAATGCAATCATCACAAAGTGTAGTAATTTAGTATATATGATTAATCTTCTAACTAAGTTGTTAATAATGCCCTTTAGAACTCTACTTTGGGAACTGACTTACAACAATGATAGAGAGTATTGAACTTATGCCAATCAACCCTGCAATATACCAAATACTTTTGATACGATTTTCGTTAAAGAGAACCTTATACTTGATTTGATAGAATGTTGATATGAATGATCCTATGATTACAATACTCATAAGATCCCAATTATCGTTAATGAAAGCCAAATTATGAGGAAGTCCTCTAACCATTACAGCGATTAAAATTGCAAATATAGTAAATCTTCCCATAAATGCATCACCTTGATTAACGATTTGTTGAGTGCGTTCATCCACACGTCCATACAATGGCATATTAAGTCGTTTTGATTTTCTATTTAGGTTTTGTGAATTTGACTCATTCATTAGTGATCTCCTCCTCGAGATAAAATACATCATCAAAATTCTTCTCAAGTCTTCTACATAGTATTAATGCAAGTTTTGCTGTTGGTGTATATTGTCCAGTTTCAATTGAGCTAATTGTCTGTCTTGATACCCCCGCTAAGTTTGCAAGTTGCTCCTGAGATAAGTTTCTTTCAACTCTAGCAAGTTTAAGTTTATTTATTAAGATTATCTTGTCATCCACTTAGCCACCTCCTTATGTGTATAATATATTAATATTGATGATATGTCAAGTTAACTTGTCAAATTGATAAGTTAAGTTGTCAATTTCTCTGTAATTATGATGGAGCGTTAGTTATCAATCTTATGAAACTGGATATGAATGTTATTCTTATTCCTATGTTGGCATATAGATATTTTTCTTTTATACCTAATGTTGGTAGCAATCTTGTATAATCTAGACACAAAAAACAACCACTGATGTGGTTGTTTAGCAAATTTGTTTTTAGTTGGATTTGAATGTTAAATCAGTAAGTTGAATCTAATATTTCTCTGATAAATAAACATACATTGAAAGAAATGTCATAAAGCCAATTCCAATGAGTACTTGAAAAATTAACTCTAAACTTAAATACTGATCAAATGAAAGAATATCATTACCGATATAACCAAAAAGAATTACAGTCATAAGCGATAAGTAAGAAAGTGTTGAAGCACGATCTACTATAAATTTTTCCCTCTCATCTGGCTCCTTCCTTGATTCATTTTGCTGAATAGCAATGGCACTAACCACTGCGAGTGCTGTAGATATATTGAGTAAAGCACCATTTTGGAAAATTATCCCAACTATTAGTAATATACTATAAACCCCCATGACGACATAGGCAACTTTAGTTTTCATGTTCCTCCTTTAATGAAAATAAGTTTTCAACTGGTGTCTGAAAGAACTCGGCAAGTTTAAGCGCTAATTCTAATGATGCTATATACTTACCACTTTCAATAGAAATAATGGTTTGACGAGAAACATTTAACTGATTAGCTAACGCTTCTTGGGTCAACTTCCCATTTTCTCGATACATTTTAACGAAATTTTTCACTACACCTCCTTGTAAAGCGTGCTTTACATGTATAGTAAAGCATACTTTACATTGTGTCAAGAGATTTAATTCAAAAAAAGCAATATACTTATGTGAAGTATATCGCTGTTTATTGAAATCACTATGTGAAAAAGACCGCTTCTTTTTCAAAATCTTAACGAAAGCTTGTTAAGGTTGATAAAAGAAGTCATTTTCACCACTTTAAAACCTTTTAAACATTTACAGAGAATATTTTCAAAAGATGTAAATTTTCTTCTTTCATTATCATTATTTACATGCTCAATATTCATTGACAGCGCTTACAATCGCCGATAAAGTAGTCTATAAGGAGATATAAGATGAATAACTATCCAGCAGAACCATTTAGAATTAAAGTCGTAGAAATGATGAAGTCGATGAGTAGAGAAGAAAGAGAAACCGCAATGATTGAAGCGGGATATAATACTTTTCTTCTAAAAAGTGAGGATGTATACATTGATTTATTAACAGACAGCGGAACAACCGCAATGAGTGACCGTCAATGGGCTGGTTTAATGATTGGTGATGAAGCCTATGCCGGTAGTCGTAATTTCATTCATTTAGATGCAGTGGTTAAGGAATACTATGGTTTTAAACATATGATTCCAACCCATCAAGGACGAGGTGCAGAGAATATTCTATCTCGACTCAAAATTAAAACAGGAGATATTATTCCTGGCAACATGTATTTCACCACAACACGTTATCATCAAGAAGCAAATGGTGGAATATTTAAAGATGTGATTATCGATGAAGCACATAATCCTGATATCGATCATCCATTTAAAGGAAACATTGATTTAAACAAACTACAAGCTCTCATCGATGAGTTTGGAGCAGAACGCATTCCTTATGTTTGCTTAGCAGTTACGGTTAATTTAGCAGGTGGACAACCTGTCTCAATGCAAAATATGAGAGAAGTTAATGCCTTATGTAAAAAACACAACATTGATATCTTTTTTGATGCGACTCGTTGTGTTGAAAATGCATATTTTATTAAGAAACGTGAAGAAGGTTATAAACATGTTTCGATTAAAGACATTCTTCTTGAAATGATGAGTTATGGAGATGGTTGTACCATGTCTGGAAAGAAAGACTGTTTGGTAAATATTGGTGGTTTCTTATGCATGAATGATGATGAATTATTCGCAAGAAGTAAAGAACTCGTCGTTGTGTTTGAAGGAATGCCAACCTATGGTGGATTAGCAGGTCGTGATATGGAAGCTATGGCTATTGGTATCAAAGAGTCTGTTGACTATGCTTATATTTCTCATCGTGTTGAACAAGTTAAATATTTAGGTGATCAACTTGAAGCAGCAGGTGTACCGATTGTACGTCCTGTAGGTGGTCATGCGGTGTTCTTGGATGCACGAGCATTTCTATCTCATTTATCACAGGATCAATTACCAGCCCAAGCATTAGCAGCACATTTATACATTGAATCTGGTGTTCGCTCTATGGAAAGAGGTATTGTCTCTGCTGGTCGCAATAAAGAAACAGGTAAAAATCATAGTCCTAAACTTGAGTTAGTGCGTCTTACCATTCCTAGAAGAGTATATACCTATGCTCATATGGATGTGGTTGCAGATGCTGTCATCGCTTTATACAATAAACGTGAATCCATTACTGGTTTAGAGTTTACATATGAACCTCCGATGTTAAGATTCTTTAATGCAAGATTTAAACCTCTATAATTAGATTCACCGATATTAATAGTAATTGAAAAGGATACAACATAAATCTTAAGTTGTATCCTTTTGTTTAGTAATTTGAGAGTTTGTTACTCTTTAGGTGTACAAGAAAGCGTTGATCCATTCAAACCACTTTGTGATTCAGTTGCAAGTGAGATAGATGTGACTACAAGTTGGTATTGAAGTAGGAGTTGTTGAATGTTAGTCGTTTGTTTCATAAACTCGTCAGAAATTAGTGTGACATCTTTGCTTTCAGTGTTAAAAACATATACTTTCCCAATTTCCAAAGTCTGTAGTTGTTCGCTAGATAGGACGATCATAAATGGCGCACTTTGAAATTCAGTGACGATGGCAACTTTATCTTCTTCATCGCTTACATAATCTTGACTAAATCCTCTTATGGTTGCTACAAAGTAACCACTACATGTTCCTAAAACGAAAATGTTATCTAGTTTTTGTTGTAATGCTTGATAACTGGTTCGAAGATCATCAAATTCTTTTTGTGATATGCCTTGAGTACATCCACTTAGAACTAGCACTAAGATCAATGCAACACTAAACAACCGATTCAGGGATAAAAACTTCTTAAATTTATTATTTTTATTATGGATATTCATGAGTTTTCCCCCTCTTATCAATGTAACTATATCACACCACCTTAATGATTTCACACAATATCTGATATGTCTATGCATTGAGTTCATGAATGTTTTAAGCAAATTCAAATCAGTATAAAACTAATTGTCATTAGCATTAAAACTTCAATCAATCCACAAGAAAAGTATTTAAAGCACTTTGTCTCGATTTACTTTTGAAATATGATTGTTGATATTATACTTACAAATTTTTCTGTTGTTTTAACAATTTAAGATTTTTTTAAGATCACTTAGTATACTATCTGGAAAGCTAAACCAGTTCTTTTCATATTCAATTTTGTCTAATTTACTATACTCAAAATACACATTCTCAATAAGAGTGCTTTCTAAAATCTCTAAGATAAATATTGGATCTCCAACTTTGGCAGCTTCAATACTAGTTTGAGTAGAACCTATTAATTTAATGGGGTTCATGATTATCTCTCTAATGATGATTTCTATCTTATTTTCTGTTCTATTAACTTTCATCTGATAAGCTTCATTTTCCGAGTTAATACAAAAATATACTTGGTGACTTTTTTTACATAGTAAATCGTGAGCTAACAAAAGTAATTGTTTTGCGATATCAATTTCGACAACTTTTGAACATATGGCATTGAATATCTCAGTACCATTGTTAAGTGAAAAATTAAACCACCCATTGCTAATATCAGTAATTTTAAACATATTATCTTCCTCTTTTATAATGGTTCAACTTCATTCTTAATCTCAAAAAGTCGCATCCCTAGCAAATATGAACTAAAGAATCCAATTATAAAGAAATAAAGAAAAGCATATACGAGCGCAAGTTGTTTCTCAACTATAAACATTGAAATGATTAAAACTGTAGAAACTAGTATGACGATCAAATGTCCCTTAATCGACTTTTGCATATTATCGAATCCAAGTATAAAATCTTTTCTTCTTCTAACATAGACTATGATTAAAAAAGGAACTAATCCAATGAGTGCAATTGGATGTATAAACGAAACCAACAAATCACTAAGAAATGACCAGTCAAAAAGTGCTTCACCAAAATAGCCATTGATATAAAAATATAAATAGCCAATCCCTAACATTAGTCCAAAAATCGTAGCGAATATATTCGTCTTAATTCTATTATGTGTAATCATTATTGGATCCCCCCAAGAATCGCATTTCATG
The DNA here is from genome assembly GCA_018335655.1 of Erysipelothrix sp. Classification (GTDB taxonomy): domain Bacteria; phylum Bacillota_I; class Bacilli_A; order Erysipelotrichales; family Erysipelotrichaceae; genus UBA6182. Next base: position 2,614 of record JAGXRX010000024.1, on the reverse strand, counting down.
TCTTGTTTATCATTATAATATCAAACAAACAAAGTAATATCTATTATCATTAGCTAGTTTTGTAGTTTCCACCATATACAATGACTTTACTTTAAAAGACCAAGTATTTTGATAATACTTTTTCTGTGTCTATTACTCGTTAATCAACTTGTCTGATTAATTCGAAGTGAATTTATGTGATGAATCTTGAAAAGTTTTTCTTGCACAATTAGAGCTATGATATAATAAAAACAACATAAGTTGATGAGTCATTCATCAGAATCAAGAGTTCAAAACAAACATTATTTAATTATTAATATCATATGTTTTGATCCTCACGATTGATAAGAAAGGAACACCTATGTTTCAAACAAAACCGGCTATTTGTTATTCAGGTTATAGAAACGGGCAAAGCCCACGCACAGAAACGTATCCTAGTGATGCAGAGGTTCTAGAAGATTTACTAATACTTACTAAGCATTTCAATTACATTCGTATGTATGACGTGTCAGAACATGCAAGATCAGTTTTAAGAGTGATTAAAGCCAATCAATTACCTCTTAAAGTTTTACTTGGCGTAGAAGTTAAAGGCGAGATTTCTAATCCAAACTGTCCTTGGGGTGGTGTTTACACTGATGAAGAACTCATCCAACATAAAGCATTTAATATTGCGCAACTTGATCAAGTTGCAGATCTAGCGAATAGTTATAAAGACATTGTTTTGGGGATTTCAATCGGTAATGAAAACACCGCACACTGGCATCCTAATAAAATAAGTCCTGAAGCTCTAGTAGACCATGCCAAAATTTTAAAGACTAAAACAGACTTACCAATCACCTTTTGTGAAGGTGCTTATGAATGGCGCAATCAAGGTGTAGAGTTAGCTAAAGTCGTTGACTTTATTTCCATTCATGTTTATCCATTATGGCAACGTGTTCCTTATACAGAAGCTGTTGAACTAACGATTAATCAGTATCATGAAACAAAAGCAGCATTTCCTGATAAACCTGTTATTTTCACTGAGTTTGGTTGGACTACCAGTGCAACTGAAAACATGGACCTTAGCGAAACAAATGAAGAATATCAAAAAGGATATTTAGATCAAATGATTCCATGGGCTAAGAAGAACGATGTTACCATGTTTATCTTTGAAGCTTTTGATGAGCCTTGGAAAGGCGGAGATAATCCACTTGAAGCTGAGAAACATTGGGGCATTTACAACGTTGATAGAACTCCAAAACCTTGGATTAGCCATCAATAAATCATTAAATTCAATCTCTTTAACAATGCATATTACTATAATTGCACTCTATGAAGGAAAAACACCATGAATCAATTTGATCAGATACCAGCAGAATTTGAAGTCGTGAAAGATTATGATGAACACATTCTTTGGAATGGCAAGCCATCCTTTGTCCCCTTTTTAGCCCAAGGTATCCCTTTTCTTTTAATCGGATTAGTATGGGGTGCCTTTGATTATTTTTTTGTGATGAGTATCCTTAATGATGGATTTGGTGGCATGAGTACCTTCTTAATTCCATTCATGTTGGTACATCTTTTTCCATTTTGGGGTAGCATTCTAAATATGTTTCGACTTGCACTTGTATATAAAAATGTAAGCTACGCCATTACAACCAAACGTGTTATGTTGCGTAGTGGATTTTTTGGAATTGACTTTAAAGCAGTTGATTTTGATATGATTCAAAACATGGAAGTGAATGTAGGTCCTTTGGAGAAATTATTCAATGTAGGATCTATCCGACTATTTAGTGGTGAAGCCATGTCTACAAAGAATGGAATGCGTTCGATGTATGACACCTTTAAAGCCATTGAGAATCCCTATGGTGTCTTTAAACAATTGAAACAGGTTTCGATGGATATTCGCTCAGATTTAAACTATCCAAATCAATATCGACCAGAAGAGAATCAAGGTTATAGAACTAAGTATAAAGGATAACAAAACGGACTCATGTTGAGTCCTTTTTTAACCTAGTTGACTTGATCGTCGAAGAATAAAGATTGGTTTACAACAAATCAGTCCAAGTTCGTTGATTTCTTCTGTGTTGATGTTTAATTTGCTTATGATATCTCATTTGAAAGTAAATCCATAATTATATTAAGCTTATCTTTCATAATGTCCGTGACTTCAATATATCTTAGTTGATACTTTAAACATTCATGGTGTAACTTCTCACTTTCACGAATCATATAAGTTGTTAGTTCCAAGAGTTCAGTGTCACTCATTGATTCATACCATGGATTATCAATATCCTTGATGTGTCTTCTAAGTTCTTTTGCTTTTAAGATAGGATCTGCATCTTTATACCCTAAAAACACACATTTAATTTTAGGGTCTTCGGAATATATAGTGGAATTACTTTCTTAATAGTTTAAAAACAACTGGTGTTTAAATCGGATTTTCTGGTGGGATGTTAGGATAATCAATAGTATTATATAAAAGTATCAATCACATACGAGTGATACTTTGGGAAAAAAATAAAATAGTCCAATTTACTTGACCGTGTACTATGGTACACGGTTTATAATATTCATGAGGTGAAATAAGATGATTTATCGCATTAGTGAGTTTGCAGATAAATGTGGAGTTAATAAAGAAACGATCAGATATTACGAG
>JAGXRX010000023.1 GCA_018335655.1 Erysipelothrix sp. | reverse complement strand
TGTTTTTAGTGACCAATCAAAGCGTAAGTCAGGTTTATCACTGCCATACTTGTCTAATGCCTCAAAGAAGCTCATGCGTCTAAATGGTGTTGAGAGTTCTTGTTTTAAGGCATCGTTAAAGACTTGTTTCATGACGCCTTCAATATGAATGAAAAGTTCTTCTTCATCCATAAAGCTTGCTTCGATGTCGACTTGTGTAAAGTCTAGTTGGCGGTCTGCACGTAAGTCTTCATCTCTAAAACAGCGTGCGACTTGATAATAACGCTCAAAGCCTGCAATCATGAGGAGTTGTTTAAAGATTTGAGGAGACTGTGCAAGCGCATAAAACTCCCCTTCATGAACACGTGATGGTACTAAGTACTCGCGTGATCCTTCAGGTGTTGATTTTGTTAGCATCGGTGTTTCCACATCAATAAAGTCGTGATCATCAAGATAGCTTCTCATTGCACGCACAATTTTTGAGCGCATAATAAGCTTTTCTTGCATGACTGGACGTCTTAAGTCAAGATAGCGATACTGCATACGTGTGTCTTCAAGTGCATCAGTTTCATCCGCAATAATCATTGGCGTTGTTTGTGCCGTAGACACAACGACAACTGAAGTTGCAATAAGTTCAATATCTCCAGTTGGAATATTAGGATTAATGTCTTTACGTGCTTTAATGACACCCGTGACAGAAAGTATAAATTCACTGCGAACTTCTTTAATAGTTGGGGCTAAATCTTCATTAATGACAACTTGTAGAATACCTGTTTTATCACGTAAGTCAATAAAGACAAGTTGGCCAAAATTGCGACGTTTCGCAACCCAACCGACTGCGGTAATGCTTTGATCAATCATCGATGCATTAAGATTGTGATGATGATAAGGTTTCATATTCATAGTGGTTTCTCCTAATGGTCACAATGTTCGTGACCGTGTGATAATAAATGATCAACATGCTCAATAAGTGCTTCAAATGAGACATCCTTTGATGTTGCTGAGCCTGCTTGTTTGACATTAGCGATGGATGTTTCAAATCCTTCTTGAGTCACAAACACAAGCACTCGCGCTTTAGAGCGCTCTACTGCTTTAAATAAGCTATTTTTACTACGATTGGCAAGATCATATTCGACTTTAAATCCCTGAGTTCGCAGCCATAGTGCGACTTGTTGAACTTGTGATTGAGCATCACTCAAACTAAGGACATACACGTCTACTTCATCACTGACATCAAACTCAACCCCTTCTGCCTCACATGCCACAAGAAGTCGCTCAATGCCCATTCCAAAGCCAACGCCAGAGCGTGATGGTCCATTAAAGTACTCAACAAGATGATCATAGCGACCACCGCCAAAGATTGTACTTTGTGAACCCATGTTTTCACTCGTGGATACCACTTCAAAGACTGTTTCGGAATAATAATCTAGTCCTCGCACAAGGCGATCACTTACTTCCCACTCAATCCCTAAATCAGTGAGTTGATCACATACTGCTTTAAAGTATGCTTTTGATTCATTGCTTAAGACACTTTGAAGTGGTGGAGCACTAATGAGTGAAGGATGTTGTGTATCAACCTTACAGTCAAGAATGCGTAGTGGATTTTGTTCATATCTTCTCTGACAATCGCTGCATAATTCATGCACATGATCTTTAAAATGATCTTTTAAGACTTCACGATACGCAAGACGAGACGCTTCATCCCCTAGAGTATTAATTAGAACTTTACATTGTGTTAAACCAAGTTGATTAATAAAGCTAACACCAAGGTAGATGACTTCCGCATCCATGAGTGGATTTTTAGCTCCAAGATACTCAACACCAAATTGATGGTGAATTCTCATACGTCCTTTTTGAGGACGCTCATAGCGAAAGTTAGGACCTACATAATAAAACTTTGAGACGATTTCAGGATCAGCATAGAGCTTATGTTCGACATAAGCTCTCATAAGTCCTGCCGTTCCTTCAGGACGCAGTGTTAATGAGCGTCCCCCTTTGTCTTCAAAGGTATACATTTCTTTATTGACGACATCACTTGAATCATTGCCACGTTTAAACACCTCTGTGTGTTCAAACACAGGGGTTCTTATAAGTTTTAAGTGATAGACACTCGCAAAGTCTTTAATGAGTTGTTCAAGGAACTCCCACTTCTTATTTTCTTCATAGAAGATGTCTTGGGTGCCTCGAGGCGATTGAAAGTTAGTCATAATTGTTTCTCCTTTAAATAAAAAAAAGCATCCTCTAAGGACGCTTATGCGCGGTACCACCTTAGTTCATTCCTAAGAATGCAACTTACACCTGATAACGGGTGGACCCGACACGTTCTACTTAGTTTCAAAGTGCTCTTCAAGTGTGTCCATGATGGAGTCATCGCAAGTGTTTCACCAACCCACTTGTCTCTTAACCCAACATCCATCATTCTCACTCTCATTAGAATTGTCTATATTATACTCAACTCATCTTAAAACATCAAGATTATCGTGTAATTCGCTCAACACTTATAACTGAATTGACTTTACGCAAGTTCACGATTAAGACTTGTAGATGATTTGAATCATCGACATTAACCTTTATGGTGGTTGTGGCGGTCACTTTATCTTCATTAACAATTGAATTAACGGATTGAATGGAAGCTTTATATTGAGACACGACCGTTACGATGTCTGTGAGTAAATAACTGCGATCATTCGCAAGTATCGAAAGTTCAACTTCATACTTGCCTTTATCAAAGGTTTCGTCCCACATGACTTCAATAAGTCTGCTCTTTTCTTTAATGATATTTGGACAGTCAATGCGATGCACTTTAACACCTTGTCCTTTAGTAATGTATCCAATAATTTCATCACCATAAACAGGTTTACAACACTGTGACAATGAAATCATCATTGAATCAACACCAGATACTTTAATGCCTGATTTAGAAATCGTTTTCTTTTGAGGTGCAGGCTTAAATAAGCGACCAAATCCTAAATCAAGAATGTTTTTTCTTTGATCGACAAGTTTTTCAAATAATGCAGCGGTTGTTAAAGAGCGTGCTGCTAAGGAGTAATAACACTCATCCATTGTTTTAAGATTAAATTGGTGTAAGACACTTTCAACCTTTGCACGTGTAACGAGTTCAGAATTCTCAAGACCACGTTTCTTCACTTCGTCTTTGAATATCTGTTCCCCTTTCACAATCGTTGCCTTACGCTCTGCTTCTTCCTTCTTGAGTAAGAAATTGCGAATCTTCACGCGAGCATGGGAGGTCTTAACAAACTTCAACCAGTCCTCACTAGGACCATTGGATTGTTTGGATGTTCTTATTTGAACAACATCTCCCGTTTTAAGTTGCGTATTAATTGGTAGTAACACGCCATTAATGATAGATCCAATGGTAGAGTGTCCCACATCAGTGTGAATACGATATGCGAAATCAATAGGCGTTGACCCATTAGGTAAATCAATGACACGACCTTTTGGAGTCATGACATAAACATTAGCTTCAAAGATATCTTTTTGAACAGCTTCCATGTATTCTTGAGCATCATCATCATCAATATCAGTTGACAATAGTCCAAAGTCTTTAAACCAAGATAAGCGATCTTCAATCTCTTTTTGTTCCTTGTCCTTTGATGTACCTTCTTTATATCGCCAATGAGCTGCAACCCCACGCTCAGCAATTGCATCCATACTTTCAGTACGAATTTGTACTTCAAAAATATGCCCTTCATCCCCGACAATTGTTGTGTGGAGTGATTGGTACATGTTCATTTTGGGCATAGCTATATAATCTTTAAGTCGTCCAGGAATTGGACGATAGGTTGCATGAATGTATCCTAAAACTTCATAGGGGTTCACATTATCATCAGTAACAATACGAATGGCTAAAAGGTCTAAAATCTCATCAAAGCGTTTGTTCTTAATCGTCATTTTCTTATGAATCGAATAAAGATGCTTAGATCGACCAAAAATACGATGATTAAGTCCATGTTCATTTAATAGTGTTGAAATATCATTAATCATGTCAGTGACTTGTTGATCACGCTCTGCTTTGCGTGTTTCCACAAGATTTGCCACATTATAATATTTTTCAGGATATAAATAGTGAAAACTTAAATCTTCAAGTTCGTTTTTAATCTCAGATATCCCTAATCGATGTGCAATGGGTGCATAAACATCAAGTGTTTCTGCAGAAATTTTCTTTTGTTTCTCTTCACTTTGAAAACCAAGTGTTCTCATATTATGAAGACGGTCGACAAGCTTAACAAGAATAACCCGAATGTCTTTCGCCATCGCAATAAAGATCTTTCGATGGTTTACCGCAAGGTATTCTTTTTCATCTTTAAAGGAAAGATTACCAATCTTAGTGACTGATTCAACGATTGTCGCAATGTCTGCTGAGAATAGTTTTTTTATTTCATCTTTACTAACACCACAATCTTCTAGCGTATCATGAAGTAGTCCTGCACAAATTGTCGATGGTCCAACACGAAGTTGAGCAAGCAAAATAGCCACTTCAATGACGTGAGTCACATATGGTTCACCACTTTTACGTACTTGTCCTTCATGTTTTTCAATAGCAAAAGCCATTGCCTTGTTAATTAGGGCAATGTCTTTGTCATTCACAAGATACTGTGAGATTTGATGCCTTAAGGCATCTTGTAGTTGAATGACACGCTCGTGCATACGCTCCTCACTTAAAACCGATTAATAGGTTAAAGATGTAAAGATAGGTACTCCTGAAAGTCTGTCACGTCCATGTAGATCTGCAAGTTCAATGAGAAATGCACAACCCACGACAACACCACCAATTTGCTCAACGAGTTTAATCGTTGCCTCAACGGTACCACCAGTTGCTAATAAATCATCGACAATGAGTACTCTTTGTCCAGGTTTAATCGCATCTGCATGAATATGAAGCTCATTGCTTCCATATTCTAAATCATATTTGAAACTTACGGTTTCACGCGGTAATTTACCAGGTTTACGAACAGGCACAAATCCAGTTCTTAACGCAACTGCCACTGGACATCCAAAAATGAATCCACGTGATTCTGGTCCCACAATAATCTCTGCATCCACTTCTTTCGCAAACGCAATCATTTCATCGGTTGCATACTTAAATGCTTCACCATCACCCATTAATGGTGTGATATCACGAAATAAAATACCTTCAAGTGGAAAATCTTGTATCTCTGCAATGTAATTTTTTAAGTTCATAACTTCCTCCAGGATAGTAGTATTATACACTAATGTTATGCCTCTTGGCACGAATTAAACGTTGTTAATGTGAGTTGAATTGATTTTGAACCCATGTATGTGTTTATCCCTAGTGTTCCTTCCACATCAATATAGTCTCCCACAACACACTGTGCAAAGCTTGGATCAAATGAAAAGATTTCTAGGGTTTGATGCGAGGTTTGTACTGTAGCTTTACTCATGCCTGCTTTCAAAATCATCATTGATTTTATACGGACATGCTCAATTTTTACGATTGGTCTTTCCCACCCCATGCCAAATGGTCTTAATGATTCAAACTCAACAACCCCTTCAAGAGAAATGAGTGATGGATCAAGGACAAGACTTGGTGAAACCTCTAGGCTAAAATCATGATGTTTTAAGTCTTCAAGAATATGGTTTTTAAGTGCTTCAAAGTTATCTTGGTGCACTTCAAGTCCTGCAGCTTTCGCATGACCTCCAAAGTGCATAAGTAGATGTTCATAAGGTTTAAATAGGTTCACTAGATGCACATTATATGAGCGCATCGATCCTTTTATCGTGTTTTCTTTTTTAACTCCGACAAACACATTGGATTTTTGAGAACGAAGTAACTGATTGGCGATTAATCCAACAATACCTTCATGAAAAGAATCAGATACGACAAAATGAAATGGTTGAGACTCTTCAATAAGGGATAACGCTTCTAAAGACATGGATTTTGTGAGGACTTTTCGTTGTTCATTCACATCTTCAACCATGGAGGCGTATTTAACCATTGATGTAATATCAGTTGAGCCTAAATATGCAACCATCGTATTCGCATTTGCCACATCCGACATACGCCCTATCGCATTAATCTTTGGAATTAATTGAAAATTTAAGTCTTCTTCATTAACACTTTGCTTCTTTAATAAAAGTGCAAATGGTGTAATCATGACTTGATTCATGGATTCTATAGCTTTTACAACTAAGTACCGATTTAGATGATGAAGTGGCATCATGTCTGCTAAGGTTGCACACCCTGCAAGTTGAATCATAAAGTCTGAATCTAAATCTAAATACGATGCAAGTAGCCACACTAAACCACTTGTACACATTGAATCATACACAGGATCAAGATAAAGAGGATGAAGTATCGCATCCACTTCAACTTCCTCGCTCATGATGTGATGATCAATGATAATAACTTTCTTGTGATTTCTCTTTAAAAGATAAATTGCTTCATGTGCACTGACCCCATTATCAACACAAATAAATAAGTCATAGCCTTTATCAAGAGCTTGCTGAGCAATATCTGGTTTTAAACCATAACCTTCATTCATACGATGCGGGATATAGTAACCAACGTTAAGATCAAGTGATTTACATAGTGATACCATCATCGTTGTTGAGCAAATACCATCTGCATCATAGTCTCCTGCCACAAATACTTTTAAAGAGTTTGATTGAGCTTCTTTTAATAGATTGGTGATTGTCTTAAGAACTTCAATAGAAGACACATCAAAAATGACTGGTTCATTAAGACTTTCAGCTCCATGAGTTTCAATCATCGTCGATTTTAGTGTGGACGCAAGTGGCGTCACTGGTGTTGGTAAGGTAATGTTCATAGTAATTAGAAAAAGGGAGAAGCTCCCTTTAATCATTGATTCCGATAATCGTCATTTCATCTAAATCTTCTTTTTTACGAATTTTCACTTTTTGTGCCTTTGGTTTACGATGTTGTTTGAGCCATAACCACACCATAGCGGCGATAAAGATTGAAGAGTATGCTCCAGCTGTTAAGCCAAAGACCATCGCAATATTAAATGTAAAGATTTCACGACTTCCTAAGATAAGTAGAGCGAAGATAGGGAGTACTGTTGTAAAGGTATTAAAGATACTTCTAAAGAGTGTTTCCGCAATCGCTTCATTCACGATATACACATAATCTTTGGCATGTAGAACTGGTTTTGGATAGTTGTTAAGTGTGTGACGAATTCGGTCAAACACAACAATCGTATCATCCACCGAATACCCAATAATTGCGAGAATTACCGCAATAATTTCAATGTTGAATTCAAGTCTAAAGATCGCAAATAACACAAAGACAAATGAAACGTCATGCACCAGAGCAACAATAGTACCAATCGCATAATCGATTTCAAATCTGAAACTAATATATGCAAGCATGAGTAACCACGCGACAAGCGATAACACAACTGCTGTTACTGCAAGCTCACGTCCAATAACTGGAGTTACCACAATATCATTCGCTGGATGTCCATACGTTCTTAAGATATATGCTTTTAAAGCTTGTAAGTTTTCACTAGTTTCAGTTTCACGAGTTGTCACATAAGCAGTGTCATCCCCAGCAAACTGAACGCGAATATTATCATAACCAAATTGTGCAAATTGAGTTCTAATGGTTTCGGTATCAAATCCGGTGTCCGAAGTCATGGTGATTTTTGTACCTGATGAGAAATCAACTCCAAAATTAATGAATTGTCCTGTGGTCGCAAGATTGAAAAGTCCAAATGCACCACCGGTAATAAGTAAAATGAGTGAGCCTAAAATAAACTTGCGAGAAACCTTCACAAAATCAATCTTCTCAAAGCCCCCAAAGTATTTACGCTCTTCACCTTTAGATAAGTTAGGAATCATATCCTTCTTAACTTTAAATAGTGTTAAGTTTGTAAAGCGACCTGAGTTGACTAAAAGTTTAATTAAGAATCTTGACATAAAGATATTGACGACTAAGGTTGTTAGAACGGTAACCATCAACATCGTTGCAAATCCTTTAATGGATCCAGTACCAAATAAGTACATGACCATCGCAGATAAGAATGTTGTGAACTGGCTATCGAAAATTGTCCAGAACGCTAATCGATGACCTTCATCAACCGCTGTTTCAAGTCGTTTTCCAAGATAAAGCTGATCTTTGATACGCTCAAATGTTACAACGTTCGCATCAACCGTCATCCCTACCCCTAAGAGTAATGCCGCAATACCAGGTAAGGTGTAAACACCACCCAATGAGTTAAATAGTGTAAAGACCACAAGAATATAGAGTAGTAGCATAAATGCCGCAACAATTCCTGGAATATGATAAACAATGACCATTGCAAGCATAACAAGTAGTGCCCCAATAAGTCCTGCCATAATCGTCTTTTCAAAGGCTTCAATCCCAAACTCAGCACTTACTGCATTTGAGAAAATTTCAGTCATACGTACTGGAAGTGATCCAGAGTTAATTAAATCAGCAAGCTCACGTGCACTTGATTCGGTGAATCCACCTTCAATAACAACGTCACTTCTAAATCCTTGACGAACCGTTGCAGCTGAAATGTATTTAGGATTAGGTTTGGCAGCTTCCGCACGATATGTATCGCCTTCTTGAAAGTCTAACCAAATAACCATCAGGTTATTGCCTGTTGATAACTTCGAAATCTTATCAGTAACTTCAAAGAATTTATCTTTGTCCGCAATTCTTAAAGAAACAATTGGCTTACCACTATCAAAGGATAATGATGCTCCACCTTCAGTTAAGATTGTTGCATCTGCCAATAAGTTATCATTCACATCTCTAAATTCTAAGTTTACAGATGCAGAAATAATACGACGTGCAGCATCTTGATCGCTTACACCCGCTAATTGCACACGAATACGATTATCACCTTCGATAATAATTTGAGGCTCAGAAACGCCTAAAACGTCAACACGCTTAGAAACAGCACGTGCGATCGCACTCATCGATGGAACTGAACTACTATTATTGAGTGGTGAGACTTCATAAACAATCTCAAAACCACCTTGTAAGTCTAATCCTAGCGTCATGTCATTACGTACACTTGGACCAAGTGTCGCGACAAGCGCTACAATTGCTATTAGTGTTGTAAAGAATAACGTGAGTCTAAATTTCTTAACGTTCATACGTTGCCTCCAAGTAAATCGTCATAGTCTGTCAGGTGAGAATTCACCCCATGTTTGATGGCTTGATGCATCAATACTTTCACGACATCTTCAAGTTTAAGCGTAAAGATATCTCTAATCGCTTCATGAAGATGTTGTGGGGGGTGGTGCTTCCATTTAAAAGAACATACGAAAGCCACATCTGAGGCACTCACTTTGTGAGCTCCATCTTCACATAAGGCATTCGCTTTCAATAGAAGAGCGAGCGTAACTCGCTTGTCGTTTATAATATTCATCTTAACCTCACCACTTGCCTCATTATTATAAATGAAAAACACTGAAATGTGTATCTTTTTTACTTCAAGTCGCTTAAGCTTCTTACCAATGCCTTAAATTGATCCCCACGATCCTCAAAATTCTTAAACTGATCATAACTTGCACAGGCTGGACTTAAACAAACAATCTCCCCTTTTTTAGCATTCTCTAATGATACCATGAGTGCTTCTTGCATCGTATCAACCACAATAGCTTGTGGGAATAGTGCCTTGATTTGATGTTTGGTCTGTCCAAACACAACGAGCGATTGAATATTGTGAGCCTGAGTTAATAGTGGTTCAAAGGGTAAATGCTTATCATATCCCCCCGCAAGGAGGTGAATAGGTTGTTTAAAAGCCGCTAATGCAATCATTGTTGCCTCAACATTCGTAGCTTTTGAATCATTGTATATTTTAACACCATTAATTGTTTCAACATACTCAATGCGATGAGCAACCCCTTGAAATGAGCGAAGTGCTTTTGATATTCTCATGGGTTCAACCCCTACTTCAATAGCCATAGCTACCGCAACCATAATGTTAAACAGATTATGATCTCCCACAAGTTTAACATCCTCTTTTGAGAAGATAACACGACCGTGCATCAAAATCTTATTCCCCATTACCATAATATCTGCATCCTTAGTCAGCGATATCGTAAGCACTTTACACTTAAAGGATGAAGGTTTACTTTGCATAATATTCTCATCATCAATGTTTAAGATAAATGTATCATAAGCATCAAGATTATTGATAATTCTCCACTTCGCTTGATAGTAATGATCAAGTGATTCAAAGACATCAAGATGATCTGGTGATAAATTTAGAATGGTAGAAACCTTAGGTTTAAAGGTATGGGTGTCTAGTAGTTGAAATGCTGCAATCTCACACGACACCATCATTGGCTCATGAGGATAATCAAGTACAACTTGAGATAAAGGATGTCCATTATTTCCAGCACTGATTCCATGGGGTGTAAGTTCTTTAAACAAATGTCCTAGTGCTTCAGTAGTCGTTGTCTTACCATTGGTGCCTGTAATCGCACATAGTGTATATTGTGGCACAAAGAATGCTGCAAATTCGATTTCATTGTAGACGAGTTGTTTGCGCACACACGCCTTCACAAAAGGATGTGTATAAGGAATTCCAGGGTTTTTAATAATCACATCAATATCCATGGATAAGACAGATTCATCAAAACCATGATCCATGATGGTTAATTGCTCATGTAGAAAAGGTGGATGAGTTATTTCTGACTCATCCATAAGTATCACATCATATCCTTTAGCACACGCAAGTTTTGCAGCTGCAAACCCACTACGTGCCCCACCTAAAATTAGTGCCTTAAGTGCCATACATTATGCTCCTAGCGCGTATAGTAACAAGCCTATTACTAAACTTAGAAAACCATAGCCATAAAACATGAAAATTACTTTTTGATCTTTCATCCCTTTTAACACAAATGCGTAATGAATTGGTGTATATGAGAATACTCTTCGCTTAAAGACTCTAACAGCAACTTGTTGGATAATAACACACAGGACTTCCACAAGATAAACAGCATAGAGCACAATGAAGACTAGATCTTTGCCTAACACAAGGCCTAACATGATTAAAACACCACCAAGACCATAACTACCAACATCCCCCATGATGATTTTAGCTGGGGCAATATTAAAGCGTAAGAAGCCAATCATAGCACCAATCATTGCAAGGATAAATAAAGCACTTGTCGCTTGCTCATTAAGGGCAATGATATACAGACCTGCAAACACGAAGACTGAAAGACCTGCAGATAAACCATCCATACCATCTGTGATATTGAATGCATTAATACTTCCGACAATCATAAATACACGTGCAGGAATTAATACATAACTTGGTAGTGATAGTGTGTAAGAAAACAATTGGATTGAAGAATTATCTAACGTAAACATGACAAATGAAATGGCAAATAGGGTTTGCAGAAACAAGCGTGTTTTTCCTGATAAACCATCATTTTTCCCTTCTTTGATAATTTTAATATCATCGACGAGTCCTATTGATGCAAACAGTAGCATGTGAACCATAACACTGATGAGTGATACATCAATATTTGGAAACAATGCAAAAACCGTAGCCACTACTCCGACAAGTAAAAAGACAACACCACCAAAGATGGGGGTGCGCTCTTTTTGTTTGTACGATTCAATAGCATATACACTCACATGTTGAGCGATCTGCATTTTCTTTAAAGTTTGAATGAAAAAAGGATAAATCATCCACGTTAAACCTAACGCAAGAAAAAATGGCATAAACAACTCTCCTTCATGCGATTATTGTATCATGGCTTTAGTGCTGTAAGTATGATTTTCTGATCAATTGGTTCATTAAATGTGATGTTTGAGCTAACAATGATTCCCTCACCGACTATCTCAAGATCTAATGATGCAAAACGTGCTAAATGACGTGCTTCATTGACAGTTAAACCGATGACATATGGCATCTTTGTAATTAGTCCATTTGTCTGCGCTAAAATGAGTGATGATGACAACACTTTAGAGTTTGGTGCAATTGATAAATGTGTTATTTGATTACCATCGCCTAATACGAGTGTTTTAAGTTTGTTTTGGACTGCAAATTCATTAAAGCGAGCCACGTTTTGATTCACAAATGATGGAACATAAATGACTGTGGTTTCACTTGAACTTTGCTCATCTGAAATATTCATCGAAACAGCTATTTTTCTTAACAGTGCTCTTTGAGCATCAACGTATTGATGTGCACCTTTCGCATTCTTTGCTGTAAAGGCATAGTAAACTAAGTATTGAGGATTATCATATGGAAGTGCTGCAACAAATGAATATGTGTATTCATCAGTTTTATAGCCACCTGATGGTGAAGGAAGCTGAGATGTTCCAGTTTTTCCAATAATTTCTGCTTCTTCAATTTGATAATAACGTCCAGTTCCATTCACAACTGCCCCACGTAGTAGTTCAATCATGGATGATGTTGTGGTTGGTGAGAATACTTGATTGAGTAATGTTGGAGTATGATCATAAACGACTTGTCCACTTGTAGGATCTACGATTTGCTTAATTATGGATGGTTGAATGTGTTGACCATCATTAAGCAGTGCTTGATATGCTGAAATCATATTGATAGGAACAACTGTGCTTCCTTGTCCAAACCCGGTTGTTATCATTTCAATAGGATAACTAAACAATGCTTTACCATTTACACCTCGAAGACCGTAAATATTTAAGTTCTTAAAGAGTGATAAATCTTCAAGTTTTCTCATATAATCATTGGGTTTTATATAGTTTGAAAGCAACATACCAACTGAAGTATTAAGTGA
The DNA here is from genome assembly GCA_018335655.1 of Erysipelothrix sp. Lineage (GTDB taxonomy): Bacteria > Bacillota_I > Bacilli_A > Erysipelotrichales > Erysipelotrichaceae > UBA6182. The sequence goes on along the minus strand of JAGXRX010000023.1, from coordinate 4,789 downwards.
TAATTCAAAACTACGATTAAAATCAACTAAACCATGATCCACACGATTAAAGTTGCGAATTGTTGCAAATGAACCAGTACTTGTTGGTAAAGAAGATGGTAATCCCTGTGAGATTCCCATGTAAAATATTCGACTTGGAACTTTAATAGTCGTGTCATAATTGCCACTTTCAATAACTGATGCCCACAACAGTGACTTCATCACTGAACCTGGTTCAATGGCGCTTTGAGCATTTAAATCAACATAAGAACTTATATTAAGCTTATTTGGATCAAAACTTGGAGCATGTCCATATCCAAGGATTTCTGCTGTTTGAATATTCATGACCATTGCAAAAGCCATGGATGCTTTGTGTTCACGAATTGTTTGATCAAGTGATAATTCTAAGGTTTCTTGAATTCCACGATCTAAAGTTGTAATGACATTTGAACCATGGGTAGGAAGAGTTTCTTCATATAGCATATCTTTGTAGATGAATCCTGCGGAATCACTTTGAAAACGTACAGTCCCATTAATACCACTTAAGAATGGATTAAGCGTTAACTCAAGACCTGTTTTTCCATCAATAAGTCTTGTAGATAAGTCATATTGTGCAATACCTATTAAATGCGAAGCAAAAACACCTTGTGGATAATGGCGTGATTGTGTCATTTCAAATGATAAACCTGGTAGATTCAATGCTTCAATAGCTTGTTTTTGTGAAAGAGTTAGATTTCTTCCTGCAGTACCAAGTTCTGTTTGAAATAGATTTCGATTTAAGAGTTCAAGAATACTTGATTCACTTGTATTTAAGATGCCTGATAATGCTTTTGCGGTCGCTTCTTTGTCCACAACATAAGCTGGTTGGTTATTAAATCCGACACGTTTATCTGATAAGTAAGCAATGACTTTATAGGTTGTAACATCTTCCGCAATGACAACACCACTACGATCATGGATTTGACCACGAGTTGCTGGAAGCATATTTTCTTTAATATGAACTTGCTTAGCAAGATCTGCCATATTTGTATTGGAGTGAGTATGTACCCCCATCATGGTTAGAATAAATACGTTAACACTAATGGCACTGATTGCAATAAAAAACACTAAAAACCATACAACCATGGAAAAATTGGTCATATTAAGTTTAAAGCGTTTATGTTTAGTCTTTTTTACCGACCGTGATGATGTTAGTATGCGTTCTTTCATAGCCACTTTCCCTTGCAATCGCAACGATGCGAGCATATTGCGACAACTGTTGAATATCAATCGTCAAAGCTTCGTTTTCGTGTCTCATTGCTGCAATTGAGCGCTCATACTGTTGAATTTGGACTGTGTAGTATGTTTGTTGTACTTGTATAAAGATAGGCTTAATAATTGTAACAGCAAATAAACTAACAAGGAACATGGAAAAAGCAAACATACGAAGTTTATAGATTTTGCGTTTAACTGTAATTTTCTTCATCGTTTACCTCTTTAGAGCTTTTGTATTGCTCTGAGTTTTGCGCTTTTAGAACGCGGATTAGTTTCTATTTCTAATTCATCTGCAATCACTGCTTTAGATGTCTTAAGTGAATAATCTAAGGTGTAGTCAAGACTTGGTAGTCTTTTGTTAGTTTTAGGAGGTGTAGCAAGTGCTTTAAAGTGTTGTTTTACTAAGCGATCCTCTAAAGAATGAAATGTTAGTGTCACAAGTGTTCCTTGTGAGCATAAACTTGAGGTTGCTTGAGTTAGAAACTCTTCTAAATGCTTTAATTCTTGATTGACTTCTATACGTATTGCTTGAAACGTTTGTTTAGCAGGATGTCCTACTTGTTTTAAGATTTTATTAGGAAGTGAAGCTTTAATGGTATCCACGAGTTGAAACGTTGTTTCAATAGGTTTAATCTCTCGTGCTTTCATAATGCCTCGAACAATCATCTTTGCGTGTTGCTCTTCACCATAGGTGTATAAGATATGTAGGAGTTGTGAAGGAGTATAGGTATTCACAACATCATAGGCTGTAAGTTTTTGAGTTTGATTCATTCGCATATCAAGGTGTGCATCAAAGCGATATGAGAAACCTCTCTCCCCTTCATCAAGTTGTACACTACTCACACCACAATCAACGAGAATTCCAGCAACACACTCAATATTGAGTTCTTGAAGAATGTTTCTAAGATTGGAGTAGTTATCATGAACAACAATCAGATTAGAATATTGCTTTTGAAGCGAATGTGCGGCTTCTATGGCTGCTAAGTCTTGATCAATGACAATGAGTTGTCCTGTGGTTAATTGTTCAAGAATGACCTTACTATGGCCACCTCGTCCAAATGTAGCATCCACATAGGTTTTAGTAGGATGTATGTCTAACATGTCAATGCATTGTTTCAGCATGACTGGGATATGTTGTTCACTCATAATAGGAAATCGGTTAAGGACTCTGCGACTGACTCGAAGGATTCACTAGCAGCGCTATAGTATGTATTCCAACGCTCTTCACTCCAAATCTCACAATGGTCAACCACTCCGACAATGACACAAGCTTTAGTTAAAGCAGCTTCTTGAATAAGTGAGCTAGGAAGTAATACACGTCCTGCACTATCAACTTCAACCATGGCTGCTTTCGCAGTCATCATGTGCATATACATGCGTGATTCTTTTTTAGTCGTAGGTAGTTGTCGTAGTTGGATTAAAATCGTTTCCCAAGCTGAGAGTGAATACACATTTAAACAGCCATCTAATCCTCGGTTGATGACCATCTTGTCACCTAACACTTCGCGAAACTTCGCAGGAATGATGAGACGACCTTTATTATCAAGTTGATGTGCATATTCTCCCATGAACATGAGATTCACCACTTTGTGACACTTTGTCCCACTTTCTACCACCATTCTATCAATATTCACCACTTATGTCCACACTTTTAGTCTCAAGAAAAGCATTTCACATACTTTTAGACACTAAAAAAGCACATGAGGTAGATTCTCATGTGCTTATGACTCTATTTACTTAATAATTGATGAAGAATGCCACCAATTCGCTCTTTCCAAGCGAGTTCATTATGCTCTCCATCTTCAACTCTCACAAAGGTTAATGATCCTAATGGTTTATCAAGGAGAACTTGGGCAACATCAACATTACAGTCAACGTATATTTGGTTTTCTTTTTGTATACCACTCTCTTTTGTTCCGACATCTAGATAGACATGCTGATCAAGTGAGAACGTCGCATCTTTGACGTAATCAAGAAATTCTTCTTTCGCAAACCAGAAGGCATTGGAAAGTCCTGCAATCTTTTTAAAGATATGCGGATATTCAATCATTGCAGTAAGGGATATCACTCCTCCCATACTTGAGCCAAGCATCATCCATTCAGGTTTACAATTCGCAAAGGATTGTGCAAATGGAAGAATGACTTCAACAACTTCTTGTAGGTATAAATCAGCTTTACCTCCAACATCTCGTGTAATCCAATCAACTGGAAATTCACCACTTTTATCCACAAACTTTGAATACTCATCAAGTCGATCCATACCATCAGCACATGAAACACTCACAACAAGAATTTGATGAAGATTAAAATCAATAGCTTCCCCTACTCCCCAGCTTTGATTAAATGAAGCTTGATCATCATTCCAAACATTTTGTCCATCATTAAAGAAGATTCCTTTAAGAGGTCCATCAATGCGGGTTGGAACTGCCACATGCACAAGCATGTTGCGTTTTAATGCTTTTGAAGTAAGAATTCTTTCAAAGAGTTGATGGTTCATGATTCTGTTTTGTCCGCCTTTAGTTTATCCCCCACTTGTTTATATATTTCAGGGAATTGTTTCTTAAGGGTTGACCAAACCATCATCGCTTCATCACTCATCTTTTTCTTTTGAACTTTAAAAAGTAGTGTTGCTTCTAAGACATAATCAAAAGCCTCTTGAGGTTGATCCAGTGATAAATAAAGAGTTGCGAGTGCAGTTCGATAGTGAGGTTGATCAATAATCTGTTCTTTATCTTCATGTTGCTTTAAAAGAGACACAATGTCTTGTTGAGCTCCAATACTAATCGCAACCTGTACTAAGCGAGGTACCGCAACCATTAATTGATTGATATCAAGCTGTTCAAGGGCTAATTGAGTAGCACTTAAAAACATGTCATAAGCTTTCTTAGGTTGCCCTATTGTTGCATAATGACGGCCTTGATCAATCATATCAATAAGACTTGCAGATTCCTTGAGCATTTGCTCATGAAAAATAGCATCAAGGGCAACTGCAATCTTTAAAGGCTGCTTTGCCCCAAGATCAGAATACCAGTCTTGTTTGATTTTAATGTACGTTTTTCCACGATAAATAATTTTGTCCATATTCCATCCTACTTTACTGTTGTTGTTGATAATAAAAAAAGTCCAATGAACCATCTAAAAGACTAAAAAATAACTTTTTATAACTTCAATAAATTTACCCTTATTATACCACAATTTATAAAATGTCAAGCGCTTACACTAGGTTTCATGATGCTTATGTTGTGCAAGTCCCGTGTTTGGTACTTAGCACAAGAAAAGCTTTGGGGATTCAGAATCGAATGTATGAATGAATGCCTATAAATAGAGGGTTTTTTAAGTGTCCAAAAACTTGACAAACTATTTTTTTTAGTCTTTATTATATAGTGTTATTGTGCTACACTATTAGTATCTAATGGAGGGTGTTTTATGGCTTATTTCTTAAAGAAAACTAAAAACAAAAAAGGTGTTTATCTTCAGATTTACGATGGCTTCTATGATCCTAGTCGTGGACATGCTGTTCAGCGTTCCTTTCGGCCCATTGGCTATCTTGATGATT
>JAGXRX010000022.1 GCA_018335655.1 Erysipelothrix sp. | reverse complement strand
CGCAACAAATCTTAAAACAACTAAAGTGATTGCATATGATTCTTGAGAAGCTTGACGACCGATGATAAAAGGCACAATCCATGGGGCCGTTAGATATATAACAACAAAGAAAACAATACCTACAGTGAAAAGGACCCGTTTCATGAAACGGTTAATCATAAGCATCATTGCGATGTCATTTTTTGCTGCATAACGAGAGATCAATGTAGCAGCAGCAACAGGTATACCTGCAATAGCTAGTTGCAACATGAAATCATAAAATGTATATCCATAACTATAGTAAGCTGTATTCGCTTGCCCAGCGATTTGGGTGAAAGGTGAAACATAAAGAATACCAATCGCTTTGGTGATAAATATTCCTAACGAACTAGTTAATCCGCTAAGTATTAATGAGCGCTTATTCATTCTTTACTCACCATCTTCATTATCTTCATCAGGGTCTAGAGGTTCTAGAGGTTCATCACTCGCTAGAAAATCAATGTTAATCGTGAAGTACTCTCGAATTTGTTTAAGTTTATAATAATCTTTCCACGAAATCATGACTTTGAGTTGGATAGTTTCATTACTTGATATACCTGAAAGAAGTATTCCTTTAGGGAATCCTTTATCAATGTTTACTTGATTAGGAACCAGGTTAACAGTAGAATCAAATACACCAATTGATGGGCTTAAATTCTCAAGTGTTTCAAAATCTTGATTTCCTTCAACAACAACAATTACTACGTCATACATTGCAACTTGAGGGTTATCAATAATTAGGTCATAACGATATTGTGATGATAATTCATATTTCTCAATGGAGATATCAAAATAGTTAGAAAAAGTTAAAAAACGATCATTATCTAAAATTGAAAAATAATGACTTTCATAAAGTGTAAGAGCACGCTCAAAAGCAATGTCTCTAGGGCGTTCTAAACACCCACTTAATAGGATTAAAAGTACTAACCAGCCTTTTTTAAACATAAAAAATACCTCGCGAATATTATATCACACTATGATGTGATGAGTCGCGAGGATTTTGTTAGGTAAAGTCTACAAGAAGATAGTTTTTCTTACCTTTTTTAATTACTGAATATGCATGATGATAAGCATCTTTGATTTCAAGGGTTGCATGAATATCTTCAACTTTATTTCCATTGACACTAATTGAACCACTTGTTATTAACTCACGCGCAACACGATTTGATGAAGCGATTTGAGACTGAACTAAAGCATCAATTAATTGTATCGATGATTGGGCATTAATTTTCACTGCATCTTCAAATACTGCAGCCAAATCATTTTTTGAAAGTGTCTCAAAAGCTTGAGTAAAGTAAACTTCAGAAATTTGTTGTGCATTAACTAAAGCTTCTTCCCCAAATACAACATTCGTTAATTCTTGAGCAAGTTTCTTTTGTGCTAATCTTAAATGAGGTGCTTTACTGTGTTCTAGTTCGATGCTTTGAATCGTTTCAACTGATTCAAATGAAAGACGTTTTAAGAAATTAATGACATCCTCATCGCTAACATTAATGAAGTGTTGGTAGAAAACATATGGATGTGTCTTAGTTGCATCAAGCCAAATGTTATTTCCTTCACTTTTTCCAAACTTCGAACCATCTGATTTTGTAATGAGGGGTTGTGTTAAACCAAATACTTTTGACTCATGGCCTTTTACTTTGCGAATTAGTTCAATCCCACTAGTTAAGTTACCCCACTGATCAGAACCTCCAACTTGCATTTCACAGTTGAAATGTTCATATAAGTGTAGCCAATCTGCTGCTTGTAGGATTGTATATGTGAACTCTGTAAATGATATTCCTGTATCAAGTCTTGAGGCAACGACATCCTTGTTAATCATATAATTGACATTAAAGTGTTTCCCAAAATCTCTCAAAAATGATAATACATTGATATCTTTAAACCAGTCATAATTGTTCACAAAAACAACTGCATTTGTGTCTAAGATGGTCTTCATTTGTTGTTCAAGTGCTTTAACATTATGATTTAGCATTTCAAGAGATAATAATGATCGCTCAGTTGTTGGGCGAGGATCACCGATCATACCTGTTGCTCCACCTAACAAGGCAATCGGTCGATGACCTTGTAGTGCAAATCGTTTTAATAGTAAAAGTTGTTGTAAATGACCAATATGAAGACTGTCTGCAGTTGGATCAAATCCACAGTACAGTGTTATTGGAGCGTTTAATCGTGCTTGTAATCCTTCAGTGTCTGAGCAATCCTTAAACAGATTGCGCCACTTTAACTCTTCTAAAAAATTCATAATTGTCCCTTTCGATTAAAAACATCCGTTAGGATGTTTAAAGATTAATTAGCGATGATTGACGACGATTAAACACATAACTCAACTCAATTTCTTTTTCAGTGAGTACTTCGTTATGTAGAAGCTTAGTCATAATACGCATAGCGACAGCTCCTAAATCATAAGATGGAATTACAATTGAAGACAATTGTGGTCTTACCATCGAATTATATTTCGTATCAATCATGCAAATCACTTCACATTGTTCAGGTACCTGAATGTTATTTTCACTCGCAGCATTAATGGTTGCTAATGCTTGTGAATCGCGGTGAGTTAAGATAAGATCATGTTTGTGATTCTTAAAATATCCCTTTAAGTACTCATATGATGAGCGATAGTTTTGTGGAATTTCAACGTAATGAAATGAGTCTTTATTTGCTTCAGCAAATGCTCTCTCAATTCCTTTAACCATTGATGTAATAGCAAACGGGTTTTTGCGATCTTCGATAATTGCAATATTATCCTTGTTAACATCTAGATATGCTTTCGCAATATCATAGGATGCTTTTTCAATATCAACGAAAACACTCGCAATACTTTCATCAGACATTCTATTTCCAATGATTACAATTGGATACTGATATCGCTTGAGTTCTGATAAATCATCATGAAGCAGTTTATCATTGTAAATGATAACGCCATCCACTCTTGATTTGATAATATTCTCAACAGTTTCATTGATTTCTAAAATACCTTCAGTTGTTGTGTGAAGAACGATTGAGTATTTGTAGATTTTCGCAACATCCAATAAACCATTAATAATCTGACCGGTCACATTAAAACTTGCTTCTGGAACAACGAGTGCAATAGTTGTCGTCTTTTGAAGAGCAAGTCCTTGTGCTACTGCATTAGGTTTGTACCCTAATTTTTCAATAGCCTCTTGCACTTTAATGCGTGTGTCCTCACGTACAATTTCTAATCCATTAATAACGCGGGATACTGTAGCTAAAGATACATTAGCTTCGCTTGCAACGTCGTATATCGTAACTCGTTTCATATTATTCCTTTCGTATCCAAGTTTTTAATTTTTGTATATTGGACTCAATGTTTGATTTAATTGCTTGAATATCGTCATCAAGCGGTTTAGCGTCTGCCCAAGCTTTAAATCCATGACTTAATGCTTCAACAGTACTATGAATTTGCTGTCCATAGTTTTGTTGGAATGTGGTCTGTAGTTCAACAAATTTTTCACTGAGTTGATTAATAGCACTTCCTAGATTATCACTCAGTTGGTATTTATCATTCATTTGTGAAGCAAAAGATGAAAATTCTTTCATAGCATTAAGAATATTTTCTTTATATTCTGCTAATTTAGCTTGAACATCTTCATCACTCAGTTTTTCTTTTAGTGAATCAGTCAATGAAACACTTAACTTAAGTGAAGCTTCTTTAAATCGTTGATACTTCTCTTTGACTTCATTGAAATCTGTTTCAGAGATTTTATCTTTCAAAAATTTTATTTCTTGCTCAATGGTGTTAAGAATATCATTCAGTGCCATCATTATCTCCACCTTCCTTATGGAAGAAAGAACTTATAGCATCCTTTAAGACACTCATATTAGATATAAGAATTTCGATAAGTCCTTTGACAAAACTCTCTGAAAACGCACCAACCTGATCAACACCTCTAGAAATATTGGTGATGGTATTCACTGGAGCTTTCATTTGATCAAGATAAACCTCAACGATACTTAATGATCGATCTACACCGTCAATCGTATGCATGACTTTCTTTAAGAGTTTTATAAGTACAACTAAGAAATAGATTATAAAAAATAGTACTAAAGCTGTAAGAATTGGAATTAAGATTTTTGATACTGTGCTTAAACTTTCTAATAATGCATCCATGTAACCACCTCTTTACATTATTATAGACATTTTTGAAACAATTTTCAATAGAATTGGAAGCGCTTTAATTGTGAATTATTAACTCAATACTACAAAAGAGAAGCATTGCTCCTCTTTTTATTATCGATAAATTAATCAAAAATCTTACGAAACCATTAATTGATAAAAATCCATATCATGATATTCATCAAACTTATATCCGCATTCTTTGATTGTTCCAACATAACTAAACCCAAAAGTTTCATGGAGACGTTTAGATGCTTCATTTGTTGATGTGATTTCTGAAACTACAGTATGAATATTAGGATTTTGTGTCGCAAGATCTAATATGGCTTGCATTAATTCTTTACCTAATCCCTCACCTCTTTTTTCGGAGTGCAAGTATATGCAAAGTTTAACACTACGATCATATCCATCATCTGATCCAAATGGAGAAAGTCCAGCATAACCATAAACTTTTCCATCTTCTTCAACAACAATCAAAGGATTGTTAACCCCATGAGTAAAAAACCATTTTGTTCTTGACTCTAAATTTTTAGGATCAATGTCAAATGTTGCAGCATTATGTTTGATGACATAATTGTAAATTGATGTCATAGCTGGTATATCTTCAAAGCGTGCGGGTCTTATCAATGGTTGCCCTCCTATTTCTTCTTCAGTTTATAAACAAGATGTGTAACGATTTCAAATACAATGGCAAGTATAATCGTAATCATCATATTTGAAAGAAATCCTAAAGCAGCTCCTAAAGTACCATGCGAATTATTTAGTGAGTTTAATAGTTCAATGAACAAAGAAACAAGTGAAACAACCCAACCAACGATAAATACTATAGATCCGATGCGTGCTTTAAATGACATAAACAACAAAGCAATGAGTGAGAATACAAAACCATATAAGAAAAACCCAAAATGATTTGTCGTTGTTAAAGGAGCTTTTACAACTACCGTATAATTAAGATAAAACGTTGAAATGGTAATAATCATGATTCCAAAAGCAATAAACCATCTATACTTATATAGTAGTAAGGACATTTTCTATCCTCCTTATGATAAATTTTTACGATAACGAATGATTTAGTATTACACAATCGTTTTCAACAAATCCGCAAGGACATAAATATCTTTTGAACTCATAAACAAATAGACTGCTGGAGAATGTTTTGCTAATATGTGAGCTGCATTCATGTCTTCATCAATGACTTGTGATCCTTTAATTCTATCTGAAAGATAATGGATATCTTGAGTATATCCTTCCTCATAATCATCGATACTGTTAAAACCAACTAAGTACACTTCATCTGCTAAAGATAATGCAGAAGTAAATTCATCAACAAAATTAACGAGGCGTGATACACGATGTGGTTTAAATACCGCAACAATCTTTTTATGTGGATATGCTTGTTTTGCTGCCAAAACAGTCATTTTAATTTCAGTTGGATGGTGAGCATAATCATCAATAAACACATCATTATGAATAACTTCTTGAACAAATCTACGTTTTGCACCTTTAAAATCCTTTAAACTATCTTGAATATCAGAAAGTGGGATATCAAGAAGTAAACCTAAGGTAATTGCCGCTAATGCATTGAGCACCATATGATCACCAACTAAAGATAACTTGAACTCACCTTTATTTTCACCCTTGAAAACAAGATTGAATGTGGTAAATCCATGATCATAGCGAACATCTTTAGCAATTACATCATTATTTGATTCAAACCCATAGTATGTGATTGGGCGATTTATTGTTAATGAGCGAATAAGTTTATCATCCCCACAAGCAATAATGTGTTGAGATACGGTTTCGCTGAATGCTTGAAAAGCCTGAATATAATCTTCAAGTGTCTTGAAATAATCAACATGATCCCAATCAATATTTGTAATAATAGCGTAATGTGGGTTATAGGCTAAAAAATGATGACGATATTCACATGCCTCAACAACCAAATCTTTTGCATCTTCACTAAGATGTCCTTGACCATCACCAATAAGATATCCACTTGGATGATGATATGTAAGCATATGTGCAACTAGTGATGTTGTGGTTGTTTTACCATGTGATCCACTTACTGCTATGGAATTGTATTTTGCCATCAATTCGCCTAAAAAATGATGATAGCGAATTACACGTACATTGTGAGATGCATGAGCTTTTTTAACTTCATTAAAATCATCTAAAAAAGCATTTCCAACCACAACGGTCCACCCAGGTTGAAAATCAGTGACCATAAAAGGCACCATTTCAATGTGGCGTGCCTCTAATTGCTCTTGAGTAAATATGTGCTTATCAATATCACTTCCCATAACTTCTTGACCAATATCATGAAGCATACAGGCTAGTGATGCCATTCCCGCACCTTTTATTCCAATAAAAAATATCATATTTATTCCTGTTCATCAAAAAGTGAACGAAACATAGTTTGAACACTTTCATCTTCGCTTTCTTGAGATGGATCATCAAAGAAATGATGATCTGGTTTTACATCAACTTTTGGTTTTTTAGGCTCATCAATAAATAGTTCATCCATGGATGGTTGTTTCACAACAGGAATACTAACCACATCTTCATTGAATAAATCATCCATACTTACATGTTTTGAGGTTTCAACTTGAGTCTTGTTTACAACAGGCTTTCCTCTCACAACCCCATAAATCGGAGAAAAAATAGTACCTATAACACTAGTATTCTCTTGTGGAAGTGATAATGGTGTTTGTTGAACCTTAGTACTTGTTGAGGCTTGATCTTTTTTACCAAAGATTGGAGAAATAATTCCACTAGCCTGATATGGAACAGGTTGTGATGACTCCTTCTTAAGGATTGGTTTAACTTCTACTTTACGCTCATATTTTTCACTAGAAAAATCAAGTGATTTTTGATGAACTAAAGGAACATCCTCAATGATTGGTTCCTCTTCTTCTAAATCAATCATTTTCATCTTTGAAACTGTCTCACCTTCTTGACTTAATGAAGGATCATATTTTGGTTCAATTTCTTCTTCTACAACATCCACTTCTTCAAATAGAAACGACATTAATTTCTTAAACATACAGTGTCCTCGCTTCTGTGTTTATTCTAGACCATCCTCATTCTCTTCTTCACCTTCAATAATTGGTTCTTCAGGAAGATTTTGATACTCTCTTAACAGCTCTTCAAGTGTTGGAGGTCCCTTCAAAAGACTAATCATATCTGCAATCGTTCCCGATTCAGGAGCAAGTTGGTTAAACAGATTCTCACTTTGTGATTGCAAATCCAATCGTTTCTCAACGTTTGTATAAAGAGACATAATCAATTCATCATTAACTGTCGAGTTTCTTAGGATTATAATCATATCTTTTAATACCGATTCAATATTTGCCAATGCAACATTTGATGTAAGCACTACATCAAAACTTCGAAGCATTATGGTATATCGCTCACCTTGTTTTGTAAGTTTGAGTTCATAAGCTTGGGTTATTCCTCGATGATTCTTATAGTCTCCCACATAATGAACTAATGGTGCTTCAAGGGTTATTGTCCTCAATGTGTTATTAAGAGATGATTCATATAACTCTTTTGCGATAACACCCACAACATCGACATTAAATAGAATGATCTCTTGATTTGACATCATGGAAGCAAAATAAGGTCCACTATCTTTTATACCTGAGTGAAATGGTCGATAAAACGAATACTTAGGGGTAATGACATTTTGAATAGTAGATCCTTGATGCTCAAAAGATTCAAGAATTTGAGTAAACTTAATTTCTTGAATCGATTGAACTTGACATGCAGTCAAGACAAATACAAATGTCAGTATTGCAAGGATTTTTTTCATAATGTTATTGATTACAAGTAATCATATCATTGATTATCGTATCATTCAATTCTTCAATGAAATGAGACGAAACACGTAAGGCACTATTTAAGTCATTCACATCACAAATACTTGATGATGTATGAATATTTCGAGCACAAATACATATTGTTAAGGTTGGAACTCCCATGCTTGATTTATGGATTGCTCCAGCATCTGTTCCTCCTAATGATAAATAATACTGATGAGGAATATCATGAGCAATCGCTGTTTTCTTAAGACGCTCAAGCATACAACGATTAGGAAGCATACTAGCATCGACAAATCGAAGTAGTACTCCAGCACCTAATTTACCTAAAACATCCTTATCTGCGCCTGCATCGTTCGCTGGTGAGCAATCATAAACAATCGCAATATCTGGTTGGGTTAAATTTGCTGCTGTTTGAGCTCCTCGTAGTCCAACTTCTTCTTGAACTGTAGCTCCTGCTATTAAATCAAAAGGTAAATCCACATCTTTAAATGCCTCTAACATGGCCAAAGCCATAGCACAGCCATATCGATTGTCTAATGCTTTTGATAAAATACGATGTTCATTAAGTCGAACAAAATCGCCATCAAGCACAACCATATCTCCAAGGGTTATTCCCATATCAAGTACTTCTTGTTTGCTACGTGCTCCAATATCAACGAGTAAATCTTGAATTTCTACAGGTGTATTACGTTTTGCATCAGTAAGTAAATGTGGAGGAATCGATCCAATCGTTCCACGATATACACGACCATCAAATGTCGTAACACGTACACG
>JAGXRX010000021.1 GCA_018335655.1 Erysipelothrix sp. | reverse complement strand
TGAAGAGTAGCTTAAAAAGAATGATCGGGTCAATGCTTGGTCGTCCTATTTTTGAGTATAAAGGTTCCACTAAGTCATAAATAAAACGGAAATCAATCGATTGATCAATTTTCCGTAGTAAATGATTTTTAGGGACAAAGGTTTCTAAGATAATCACACTCATCTCATGAGCTTTCTGATTCGTTTTAGTAATCATAACGGGGTCCTCGTGTTACTTCTATTTTATCATGTCTCTTTTTCCTAGAAAACAAAAAAAAGACTATCGACGCTTTTGTCGACAGTCTGACATACACCTTGTGTATGTTTTTAATGTGCTTGAAAGAAAGGACTTCATATGAATATCATTATTTGTAAATCAGTGCATGATGTTGCGCTTCAAGGTTATGAAGTATTTAAAAATCAGTTAATAAGTAAACCTCACAGTGTCTTAGGTTTAGCCACAGGGTCTAGTCCTATCCTACTATATGAAGAACTTATCAAAGGAGTAAAAAGACAAGAGGTTTCTTTCAAGGAAGTAAGAACCTTCAATTTAGATGAGTATGTAGGCATGGATGGACAACACTCACAAAGCTATGCTAGCTTTATGCGCCATCATCTTTTCAACCAAATTGATATTGACATAAACAACACTCATATTCCTAATGGTATAGCCATTGATCTTAATGCAGAATGCGAACTTTACAATACCACTCTAGAACACCATCATATCGATATGCAACTACTAGGAATCGGTTCAAATGGGCATATTGGGTTTAATGAACCTTATACTTCTTTTGATAGTGTCACCCATGTAGTGAAATTGAAAGAAAGTACACGTAGTGATAATGTTGTATTCTTCAATTCAATTGAAGAAGTACCTACACATGCCATTTCAATGGGTATTGCGAATATCATGAAAGCAAAAAAAATTGTATTAATAGCAATAGGGAAAAAGAAAGCACAAGCACTATATAATATGATCCATGGTCCTATCCACGAATCATGTCCTGGCTCAATCCTACAAACACATCCTGATGTAACAATCATTCTTGATGAGGAAGCAGCATCTAAAATACAGTAAAAAAAGAGAGCATTGCTCTCTTTTATAATCCACATTTTAGTTGGGCATTACAGTTAGTGCATGTATTACATCCACCAATCTCTTCCACAACACCTTCTAAACAAATAGGACAAATATCACCGACTTCATTACCCATATCACGATCTTGGCGATCAGATCTTAAGTCAGTCTTCTTTTTAGCTTCTTGTTGTCCCTTGACATCAACACCGAAGTCTTTAACGATATCAAGTTGAGACCATGCTACATCTTCATCATTCGTTAAGGAAAGCACTTGTGACTCACGTGAGCCATCCACATAGACCGTACCACCTTTAGCACCATTCTTATATAAGCGCTCATAAATGGTTTGTACTTGTCTTACTGAATATCCACGTGGAGCATTCACAGTCTTCGAGATTGAAGAATCAATCCATCTTTGAATTGCACACTGAGTATCTGCATGCTCTTCAGGAGCAAGATCCATTGCGGCAACGAAGATATCAGGGAGTGTTTCTTTAGTGTATTGAGGGTTGTATTGTAGAAACTCTTCAACGATCGCTGCGTTCACTTCAATGAACTTTCCAAGACGACCAGAGCGGTAGTAAGAGAAACTGAAGTAAGGTTCAAGACCTGTTGATACACCTACCATTGTTCCTGTAGACCCTGTAGGAGCAATCGTCAACAAGTGAGAATTACGAATACCATATTTAAGAATATCCTCACGAATATCTTCAGATAATGTCTTCATAAATCCAGTATTAATGAATGCTTCACGATCAGTTAAGAAAGGGAATGATCCTTTTTCTTTTGCAATATCGACTGAAGTACGATAAGCAGTTTCTGCAATGGTCTGAAATACAGTATTAATGACATCAAGTGATTCAGGTGAACCATATCGAACACGTGCCCAAATGAGCATATCATGGAGACCCATGACACCCAGTCCAACACGACGCTCTCCAAGAGCTTGAACTTTATTTGGTTCTAAGAAGTAAGGTGTATCATCAATAACGTTATCTTGCATGCGTACACATGTCGCAACGCTTGTTTTGAGGTTATCTAAGAGCAAACGACCTGATGCTTTATCAACAAAGTTTGCTAAGTTAATCGCTGCTAAGTTACATACGGAGTATGGAGCAAGCGGTTGTTCACCACAAGGATTTGTCGCAACTACTTTTTGTCCATAAGCACGTGCATTAGTTTTCTCATTCGCATTATCAAGGAAGAAAATACCTGGTTCTGCACTATATGTAGCACAGAAGTTAATAAGATCCCAGATATCACGAGCCTTAACAGTACGATACACTTTAACTGGATAACCTAATGCTGCCCATTCACGAACATCACCAATGTTATACCATTCACGATCATAGAATGCTTTTTCATCAACACTCAAGTGTTCTAAATCAGGGAAACGCAAATCATAAGTAGAATCATTTTCAATGGCTTGCATGAATTCATCAGTTAAAGTGACTGAAATATTCGCTCCTGATAAAAACTCAGGATTAACAACTTCAAGTGAACCACCATTAAGTAACATTTCACGAGCATGTGAAGCAATATGTTCAGGAACATGTTTGTTATCCGCTAAGGATTCAAACATTTCTTTTTCAATTTTCGATAAAGGATTAAATTTAAGCTTACGAAGTGCTTCTTCACGAACAACAGAATCATTAGAATGTTCAGAAAGCCATTTTAAAACACGTGGATTTTGCATCTTCGATATAATAAATTCAACGATATCTGGATGCCAATCAGCAAGCATAATCATTTGGGCACCACGACGTGAACCACCTTGTTCCACAAGATGAGTTAAGTTCGCAATATCATTAAGCCATGATACAGCCCCAGAGGACTTACCACCTACTCCTTTTGCGGGAGCAGCTTTAGGACGAAGTGTTGAACCATTGGTTCCAACACCACCACCACGAGACATGATTTCCATGACTTCTTTACGGTGATCAGCAATACCACCACGAGCATCTTTCACAAAAGGCATAACGAAACAGTTAAAGTAGGTCACTTGAGTTCCACTACCTGCACCATATAAAACACGGCCTGCAGGAATAATATTTAAGTCCTGTAGTTCTTTAGCAAAGACACGGCCATAGTGTGAGCGTGACTCAGTTGTTTTCTCTGTCGAAGCAAGTGCATGACCTACACGACGTGCAATTTGCTCATAATATATTTCTAAAGGTTTATCAACCTTTTTAAAAGGACGAGTAATAATCCCAGTGGCAGCTTCAGTTTCATTTTCAAGTGAACCACGCCATTCTTCTTCTAATTTAATAACCAAAACCTCATCAATATGGTCAACCGCAATGACTTCTCCAACACCACGTGAAGGAAATTTAGGGTCATCCTTAACAATGGTTACCACAATATCTTTTACCCCAATGGTCTTTAAACTTCTATCTTTTTGAGAATAACGATCAAGCATAACGAGACGAGAAACACCATCATGCGTGGTGCAGAAATCCTCTTCGATGGGAAAAATATGAGGAAAATGAGAAGAAATATCCTCGTTTAATTTATGTAAGGTTTCTTTGGAATATTTCATACGCTTCTCCTTAGGTTTACTGTTTCTAATTTTAACACAAACAAGTCGAATCTAAACTTTGAAAATAATTTCATTGTGGTTTTTATTGATTAATTAAGATGAAAACATAATCTGAAAATCGATTTATATAAATACGAATAATAGGTCGATCTCCATGTTCTTTGAATGCTTTAATCATCACGCGCTCTAGGCGACGAATAACAGTGCGTAAAACATTTAAACGAGATCGGTATGGATCATCAAAAGGCCATACAAAACCATTGCAGCTTTCTGCAACTTCTTTAATTCTTGATTCAAGGGTGTCGATATAGGATTGTGTGAACTCACTTTCATCTACAAAGCCAGCCACAATTGATGCGATAAGACTCAATTCTCTGTGTCTGTCTTTAAATTCTGCCAATTCATTAGGTGCCATGGATTGGTTATAGATGACAAAGGCCATAGCTTCATCAAGATGTCCAATGAGATCAACTAAACTACTGTCTTTCTCTACTCTTGCATCCTTAACTCCTGTCTGTCCTTGATCTCCTGTTTTTGTCATGACTTTCATATCTTTCTCCTTGATATTGTCGAGCCAATTTGAGAATCACCACTGATAGTGGTGTAAACGCAAGGCTTGTAATAATATAATTAGATACTCCGTGAATTATGTCAAAACTTATGCCCCGAATATAGTAAGCAATCATGGTATTGAAGCCATAAAGAACTCCATGATGAATGGCAAAGAGCGCTCCAAACAAGAATCCCCAAAGGCCACTAAGGATAGCCCATCGATCAGCATGGTCTTTATTAATGGATTTGAAAGCATGAATAATGAGTACCCATACAGGCCAAATCCAAAGATAACCGATGACCCAATCACCCATACCCCATAACAACATTTGAAGTATCGTAAACAACAAGGATACAAGAACTGTAGCAGAAAGAGGTAAGAACAAGGACATCAATATAAAAAGAAGGCTGACAAACTCAACGTTGGGAATAGACGCCAATGCAAATTGAGCTACCAAAAGACCAACCGCAAGAAAACTTATAAGGATCCATGTTCTTAAACTATGCATTATTCAAAACCTTTAAATGTAAAGATAAATTCATTACCATCTTCTATTTCGACAAAGTCGACACCAGAACAAAATCCATCACTTATGCATTTTGTATTGTTAGGCGAAGTATATCCCCACCACTGAGGACCTACTGCCATGTTTTCAGTTTTAATTTGATTTATACCTTGAAGACCTCTTCCATAAGGATCAGTCTTTGATCCTGAGAAAGTAATCGTAAGTTTTTCATCCTCGTGTAACTCTTCAAGCAGTTCTGCGAGGGTTAGTGCATCTGTTTTTACGCTAAACGATTGTGCAATCACCTCTTGATCGATTGTGATTGTAATCGTCTTATCGCCTTCTATGCCTTGTGGTCTTAATAGATGGTCTGTTCCTAGATACAACGCCACCCCTAGAACCAAAACGGAAACTAATTTTATCCATTTATTGTTCATATGGACTCCTTTCAATAAAAAACACACCCATGGGATGTGCAAAAAAGACAAATGTTTGCCTTTATAATCTTGCACCCAGAAGATTAAGGTTGTCAGTCCATGGCAGGTCTACTGGCTAAAACTTCGTCCTATATACTCCCTTCCCATGTCTAGGCACAGTGGATTGAGTATTTCGTCAGTTTATACAGTTGCTGGGGCAGCTTTGGTGATCCAAATTCCCTATGAAGCACAATGTGCACCACGTCTGATGAATTAATTATAGAGTGGAAGACACTGAAGAATCAATGAAACTTAGTAAACTTTTTCATTTCACATATTCTACAATGTGTGTTTGAATGTGATAGAATAGGGGCGAGGTAAGAATATGAATTATGCTGTATTACTATTAGCTGCAGGAAAAGGAACTCGCTCAGGCCTTGGGTACGATAAAATGTTTATGGTGCTCAAAAGTGGAAAGACCGTGCTTCAACATTCATTAGAACTTTTCTTGTCAGATTCACGTTGCAAAGAAGTTGTCATTGTGACGAATAAAAAAGATATGCCAAAAATACTGAAATCCGCTGAGCGTGGTCATGTGGTCATGGTTAATGGTGGTGTTAGAAGACAAGACTCTGTAATCAATGGATTAATGGCAATTAAAGAAGATACGGTTCTCATTCATGATGGAGCAAGACCTTACTTATCCATTGATGAAATTGACGCATTACTTGAAGCTATGCAAACTGAAGAAGCTGCAATCCTTGGCGTTGCTCCTCGTGGTTCAGTGAAGAAGGTGGTCGAAGGATATGTTTCATCATCTATTGATAAAACATCACATGTGATTGCTCAAACACCACAAGCCTTTAAAACTCCATTTATTATTAAATGTTACTTACGAGCAGAACAATTGCGATTAGAAGCGGATGATGATTCTCAGATTGTAGAACTTGTTTCACAAGCAAGAATTAAAGTAGTGTTAGGGTCTCTTAATAACGAGAGAATTAACGTTATTTCTTAAAGAAAGGAAATATATGTGCGGATTTACAGGGTTTATTGATACTACTTTAGACAAAAAACCAATTATACAAGCCATGAATGACACAATCATTCACCGTGGTCCCGATGGGGAAGGATTCTACATCGATGAACACATAGCCATGGGATTTAGAAGACTATCCATTATCGATTTAGACCATGGGAATCAACCTCTATTCAATGAGGATAAAACATATGTTCTAAACTTCAATGGTGAAATATATAATTATCAATCCATTCGTGAAGATCTAATAGCTAAAGGACATACCTTTGTAACACAATCAGATTCAGAAGTTATACTTCATGGTTATGAAGAATACAAAGATGACATTGTGAAACACCTTAGAGGTATGTTCGCTTTTGTAATTTATCATATCCCAACGCAAACATTGTTTGCAGCACGTGATCATTTTGGTATTAAACCTTTTTACTATACTTTACAAGATAATATGCTTATTTATGGTTCAGAAATTAAGTCTTTTCTTAAACATCCCCAATTTAAGAAACAACTTAATATTGATGCTATTCAACCATATCTTACTTTTCAAACTTCAGTTCTAGATGAAACCTTTTTTAAAGGGGTTTTCCCTTTGCTTCCAGGACATACCATGACATATCACCAAGGTAAGTGTGTTATTAATGCCTATCACACATTAATGTTTGATCCACAATCAAAAACGACTTCTCAGAAGATTCATGAAGTTGTTTCAAAGAGTGTAGTTGCTCACAAAATTGCGGATGTTGAAGTAGGAAGTTTTTTATCATCTGGTGTAGATTCAAGTTATATTGCTTCTATGAGTCATGTTGATAAGACCTTTACTGTAGGATTTGCTCGTGATGGTTTCAATGAATGTGATGAAGCAGAAGCTTTAGCCCAATTATTGAAAACACAGCATTATTCCAAGGATATTCAACCTGATGAGTTTTTTCAAGTATTAAGTGATGTTCAATACCATATGGATGAACCACATGCTAATTTGTCAGCAGTTCCTCTCTTCTTTCTTGCTGATATGGCTTCTAAGCATGTTAAGGTAGTTTTATCAGGGGAAGGTGCTGATGAACTATTTGGAGGATATGAAACATATCTTCCTACTAAAAAGACATTCGTTATTTCTAAAATACCAAGTTGGCTACGTCCAGCGATCGTGAAAATATTAACCCCATTTGCTCAAGTTTTTCCAAAACTTAATCCATGGATTGATACACTAACACCGATTGAAAAGCAGTTTATTGGTCAAGCAAAAATCATGAGTGAAAAGGAGTCTAGAGTATTTCTTAAACCAAGTATGACATCGTCAAAATCAGTCGATGATGTTGTGAAGCCTTGGTATAATAAAAGCCTTGGGCAACACAAAGCTTTAAGAAAAATGCATCTTGACATGAATATATGGTTGAATCGTGATATTCTCACTAAAGCTGATAAGATGACTATGGCACATTCTTTAGAACTTCGAGTACCTTTTTTAGATAAAGAAGTCTGGGAAATCGCTCGTCATATCCCAATTGAGCAAAGCATAAATTCAACAACAACCAAGAAATTGTTTCGTGAAGCTGCCTTGAGTAACATTCCAGAAGCATGGGCAAAACGAAAGAAACTAGGTTTTCTTGTTCCATTTAAGTTTTGGATTTTGGAGGATCATTACTTGAATTGGATTAAAGCTAAGTTTGAACTTGATTTTGTAGAAGAATTCTTTAATCAATCAGAAATTATTAATCTTTTAGATAAACACAAAAGAACCCAAAGTGAAGCTCGAAAAATCTACACAATCCTGTGTTTTGTACTTTGGTATGAGCGATATTTTGTACTAGAATCATAATTTAATGATAAAGATGAGTCATCCTCATCTTTTTCTTTTAGCCTATGCTACATTTTGATAGAATATAGACATGAACATTATGAACACCCTACGTTTCTATTTGGCTCTTTGGATATCAAAGAGTGTCTACACATTAATGCGTCTTTTAAAGCGCAATGCAACTCATTATCCTGGAGATGTGGCACTTAAAATTGATCCTGCTTTTCTCAAACATATAAAATCTCCAAAGAAGATTATTATGATTACTGGAACGAACGGAAAAACAAGTGTTACCAATATGGTACTGGATGTTTTAATTCAAGATAAGCAACCAATAATCCATAATGCCCTTGGTAGTAATATACTTCAAGGGATTGCGACAAGTGTCCTTGCGAAAACATCCATCTTTAATACAAGTCGTTATGACTTAGCGGTTCTAGAAGTGGATGAGCGAAGTTCAAGACTCATTATTCCTTACTTAAAACCAGATTTTCTTATCATCAATAATCTATTCAGAGATTCATATCGTCGTAACGCTCATGTGGAATTTATTATTCAAATCCTACAAGACTTTATTCCTAAGACGACACACTTAATTGTGAATGCAGATGATATGTTTGCGACACAAGTCATTCAAGATCGATTATTCACTACATTTTCATTACAACCGATTAGTGATGAAGTAACACGAACGGATTCTAAGATTCATGATGGAAAGCTTTGTCCACATTGCTTTAATCCAATGAGCTTTACGTATGTTCGCTATCATCATCTTTCTCATTTCTTATGTCCAACATGTGGGTTTACTAATCCAACATCTCATGTTGTCGCATCACTTACTTCCATTCAAAGCCAACAGTTACATATTCATACCCAAAACCAAACATTCGTTATCCATCGAGAAAATCCAAGTATTAATGATGCTTATAATACCGCAGCAGTTTTTGGTCTTTTTGTGGCTATGAAAGATGATTTGAATAAACGTGTAGAACAACTTGGTCAAATCAAAACAGTATCCTCTCGCTTTAGTGAGATGCTTGTTAAGAATAAACGTATTGTAGGATTACTTGCGAAAGATCAAAATCCAGTTGCAAATTCTCGTCTATGTGACTTCCTTACAACACAGCCTCAATGGGGAAGACTAGGGTTATGTTTTATGAGTGAGGTACATGCTCATGAAGACCATCCTAAAGAGGTTGAAAACATGGCGTATATTTATGATACAGATTATGAGTATCTTAATGAATGTGATGTCACTCAAGTTATGCTTGGTGGACATCGTCGCTTTGAATACAAAGCAAGACTTTTATTAGCAGGACTAAATCGTAGTGCTTTAGTGCTCACAGAAACAGAAGATGATGAAATACAAGCCATTGATTTAAATAAAGTGGACACTATTGTCTTAATGTATTCTACAAAAAACATCTTTGAAGCAATGGATTTGCGTGAACAACTCATAGCACGCATTGAAAAGGAGTGTGTATGATCATTGAATGGTTAAACCCAGAAGGGACAATGTTATTTGGTGATCGTGGGAACTGGATGTTACTTCAAAGAATATTCCCTGAAGCAACACTAATTGAAACACCACTTCATTCAATTCCTGCATTTACTCACCAACATGTTGATTTGCTTTGCATGGGGTCAATGAATGAGCGTATGCAAACTCAAATGATTCAGTGGTTGAGAACGTATCAACAAGACTTAAAATCAAGAATTCAAAATGATCTAGGTTGTTTATTCTTTGGAAATAGTCAAGATATTCTAGGATTAAGGATTACAAGAAAGAATCAATTTGTTCAAGAAGCGTTAGGATTATATCCTTTTAGTGTCACCCAAGAAGCAATCAAACGATACAATGCACTCGTTGGTATCCAAACCAAGTATGGATTAATCCTTGGACATAAGAGCACATTCTCACTACTTCATGATACACAAGAACTTCCAAGTTTTGGGAAAGTTGTGCAAGGCTTTGGTCATAACATTGATGATCCACTTGATGGTATCCATGATCATCACATGATAGCAACTTCCCTTATGGGACCAATGCTTGTGCTTAATCCTCATTTTACGAAGCATTACTTAAAAGAGATTACCCAACAAGAGATTATCATTCCTTATTATGAAGACCTTGAACTTGCCTATGAGGCAAAGAAAAAAGAATTTGAATTAAGCTCACACTTTGTCTATGAAAAATAAAAATCCACGAAAGTGGATTTTATTGTGCTTGATTAATGATTTCGTGAACCATATCCATCATTGGATCAACAATTGTAATCAACCCTTGATAACCGTCAAGAGCTAACCCAACTTCTGTGCACCCTGCTAAGATAATAGTTGCACCATCTTTGATAAGATAATTGATTGCTTCTTGAAGAAGCTTCTGACCTTCTTGTATATGATTTGACTTGATACCTTGATTAGGATCATAAATACCTTTCATGACAAAGTCTTTTTGGACTTCATCACTTGGAAGAATAAACTCAATGTGTGGAAGAGCTTTTTGAAATAACTGTGTTTTTAATGTTCCTGAAGTTGCAAGTAAACCAACCTTATGTCCATCAAGTTGTTTAGAATCCTTTAACAAAGTAAACACATTAAGAAGTTTAAATGAAGCACTCTCTTTAAACTCATTAAAGAATGCATGAGAAGTAAAACAGGTAATAAAGCCAATCTCTACATTGGCGTTAGATAACATAGCAAGACTTTCTTTGATTGCATCGACTG
Organism: Erysipelothrix sp.; assembly: GCA_018335655.1. Lineage (GTDB taxonomy): Bacteria > Bacillota_I > Bacilli_A > Erysipelotrichales > Erysipelotrichaceae > UBA6182. The sequence continues at coordinate 9,551 of JAGXRX010000021.1, read as the reverse complement.
GACTTTCCTCTCCCTCAAGAAGTGAGCGAGTACGATCTGGAATCGATGAGTTTGAATCTAGCACAATATGAAACTGGTCTTGATCTTTTGAAGCAGGGTGTTTAAGAATAAGTTGCTGAGCATAGAAAAGACTTGCTAAAGGACCCATCCCACCTACAATACCTATTTTTTTCATAAGGACAATCTCCTTTTAATTGACTTAAAGATTTTTTTAAGAATTAAGACTTTGAAACGCATAAAAGGTCGTAGATCATTCCAAGCAAAGATTGATTCTACTTTCTTTAGGTGCAATGTTTTAAAGATATCATTAAGTTTTAGTTGTTTAGTCTTAAGGTATCCAAGAATGGCAAGACCATCTTCATACATATACCAAAACACATAAGGTTGAGTCTTAGTAACAATCTGACCTTCTACGGGTAATCCAAGTGCTTCACTATATGCCAAGTAAGGAAAGTTAATACCAACCTTGCGAAGAAGTTCATTAAGGTTTGTTGTGCGAACATTCACTTCAATCATGTAGAATTCACCTGTTTTTGAATGTTTCTTAAATTCTATCTCTGCAAATCCATTCCATCCAATAGCACTTAAGAATGGTGCACCTATAGAATGAAGTTCATCAACATATTCATGCTTTGTATAAACAGAAGCTCCATAGTTGATAGGATATTGGCGAAGTTTCTGACAAGATGTAGCTGCAATCACTTCACCTTTAAGATTAACATAAGCATCATACGTATACATATGATCATCAAAGCCTGGAATCATTTGTTGGATGATGACATCTACATGTTTTTCTTTAGCCATTGAAAGATATTTTTGAAGTTGTTGTTCATTGTTTATCACAAAAAGTTTGACTCGAAAGTTCTTCACAAATTCAGAAGATATTGCACCTTTCATCACAAAAGGATATCCTACTTCTGCTACCTTTGTAGCAAGTTCAGGATCATTTTGGTGAAATGTAGCAGGAATGCGAAGATTATATTTAAGAGCTAAGGCATCAACAGTGCTTTTATCAAGAACTTGGGTTGCAAGTCCAGGTGTGTTGTATGTAAGTAAGAAAACTTCTGCTAAGCGAGTATAATAGCGATCAATCAGTTCAACATAAGGATCAGCACAAGGAAAAAGCACTGGCTTAAGTGATTGTGTTGAGGCATACTGAATTAAATCGTCAATAAAACCTTCTTCATCAATTTTATAGTCTCTCACAAGCGTTGATTCATCACATGCGTTACTGACATGAGCATAACATGTTGAAAAATCATAGTCAGCAGCGACGGTATGAACACCATGCTCTTTTAATGAGCGAAAGACAGATAAGGCAATGTAATAATTTGAACCTAAGACCACAGCTTTATGCATAGTATCACCTCGAGATGAATTATACCATAATGGTATAGTTATGCCATATTGGAGTATGAAATCCTTTCCATTATAAGACGATATCTTCTTTACTTTTAGGTGGTTTTCTGATATTCTAATAAAACGAGTAGATATCAAATATTTACTCCTTGCCTGAAAAGGCCGGATAGACCAAAAGGAGGTGTACACATGCGTAAGTATGAAATTCTGTACATTATTAACGCTTCTGTTGAAGAAGCCGCACGCCAAGAAGTCATTGAGAACATGAAGAACATTGTTACTACAGGTAATGGTGTCGTGTCTGAAGTGACTGAATGGGGTATGCGCGAGTTTGCATATGAAATCAATCATATGACAAAAGGTTACTATGTATTAATGAACTTTCAAGCAGACACAGATACGGTAAAAGAACTTGATCGATTAAATCGAATCAATGCTAAATTAGTCCGTTTCATCGTCGTCAATTTAGAAGACAAGTAAGGAGTTAACTATGCTCAATAAAGCAATTATCATCGGAAGATTTACACGTGACCTTGAACTTAGAAAGACCCAAAATGGGAAATCTGTTCTTAGTTTTACTTTGGCAAGTAGTCGTAAGTACGGTGGCAATGAGCAAGTTGATTATGTAAGCTGTACAGTTTGGGAAAAAGGAGCAGAAATTATTGCTCAATACATGAAAAAAGGATCACTCATTCAAGTAGAAGGACGTAATGTCTCTCGCTCATATGATGATAAAGATGGTAAAAAGGTTTATGTTCAAGAAGTGCTTGTGGAAAGCTTCAACTTTCTAGATTCACGTTCTTCATCAACACAGAACACCTCGACTTCTAGTAATTATTCCAATCAATACAACACACCACAAAGTAACTACACAGTGTCAGATCCTTATGCAGACTTTGCATCAAGTGACGACCAAGATGGACCATTATTAGATATTTCAAGTGATGACTTACCGTTCTAGTCATCTGAAAGGAGAGAAACATGGCATTTAAAAAACAACGTGTTGCTCGCAAAAAAGTTTGTTATTTCACTAAAAACAACGTTACTGTCATTGACTATAAAGACGTAGAATTACTAAAACGTTTTATTTCAGCGAATGGTAAAATTATTCCTCGTCGTGTGACAGGAACTAGTGCGAAATACCAACGTATTCTTGCGACTGCAATCAAACGCGCTCGTCAAATGGCTTTAATCCCATACGTAGCCGACTAAACAGATCATGTAAGACTCCGCTACTAAGCGGAGTTTTTTTAAAGGATAACTATGAGCACTCGATCAATTACTCAAGGTGCATTAACCATTGCATTATCAGCAGTCTTAATGCTTATTTCACGACAGTTTCCAGGAGTCCTGGATGTTTTAATTGCGTGGATATTACCACTCCCACTAGTGTTATATGGTGCAAGGTTTAAACCATCACAAATGTGGGTGGTATTCTTTTCAACACTATTACTATCATTTCTGATTGCTCCATTTACAAGTGCATTATACTTCATGTTTTATTTCCTTCATGGTGCTATATTTGGAATTGGTCTTCATTTAAAATGGAGTCGTCAACAACTATTCCTCAGTTCTATGGGAAGCATGTTATTGGTGACTTTGTTTAGTGTAGGATTGTTCTCAAGCTTATTTGGATATGATCTAATAGGGGAGTATCAAGTCATACTTTCACAGCTTTCAAACATTCTAACTGAGACAGGTATTAATGTACCAACTGGTGTTGATATTGCACGTGTTGCTTTGATATCCATGATTACGTCTTATGTATTTGTGGTTATTGTCGAAGGTTTTCTTGTCTATCTAATGGCTTTAATACTGGTAACACGATTAAAGATTGTGGAAATTCCACCTAAATCTACAAAACGATTTCAACTTCCTTTGGTTGGAGGAATTATTGCATTATTACTCATTATTCCTTATCCATTATCCGTTGCACTTAACAATGAAACCTTCTTAATTCCAGCGATTGCTTTGTATGTAAGTGGTGTCGTTGTGATAGTGTATAATGCTTTGAATTTTGCTATAATATTCAAAAGAACCTTTAAGGTTAAGTATTTCTATTTAATCTTAGTGCTTTTGTTACTACTTATTCCTCAAATTTGGCTTGATGTCATGTTAATTGTTGGCCTATTGGATAGTTTTGTCCAATTAAGACAACGATGGTTAGGAGCATAAAATGATTGAAAGACTTGAAGAGTTAAAACTTCAACTCGTCTATCTCCTTACCGGAGAGTTTATTCTCTCTCTTTTTGTTTTGTTCTTTTTTGAACGATGGTTACTATTAGTATTATCAGTCTTTGGAGTTCTTAACTTTGTTCTTTTAGTGGCAATCATCATTGTGTTAACACGAGGGGTAAAGGAGCGGATGCTTCATCTTACTCGCGTAGTTGGCTCAAATGTTAAACATGCACTTGATATTGGACGAGTTGGATTCTTATCCTTTGATGATCAATACATTGTTGATTACACAAGTGAATTCTTTGATGATTTCAATTTTGAATGGTTAGGCCAACGAGTTACAAGCATTCATCCTCAAATTGGACAAATACTAAGTGGAGAAGTAAATCAACTTTCCATTGAACTTGAAGACGTTAATTATGAAATTAAACGAGTAAACAATACTCTCTTCTTTAAAGATATAAGTGATCTTTCTCTTATACAAAAACAATACCTCGACAATTCTGTAGTTATTGGATATATCCATTTTGATAACTATGAAGAGTCTACACAATATCAAGAAGAACATACCATTGCGAATATTGATTCAGGTATTCGCCAACCAGTTATTGAATGGGCTAAGAAAAACGGAATGTTTTTACGTCGAGTAAAAGCGGATCGCTTCTTAGTAGTTCTTAATGAAAAGATATTTAAAAAGATTCTTGATGAGCGATTTGAAATACTCAATCAAATTCGTGAAAGTGCAACACAACTTGATCTTGCTATTTCACTCTCCATGGCATTTGCTAAGGGAACTACAGACTTTGATGAACTTGAAGAACTCGCTAACCAAGCCCTCGAACTTGCTCAAAACCGTGGTGGAGATCAAGTGGCTATTAAACATGTTGGTAAACAAACTCAGTACTTTGGTGGAACACTAGTTTCCAATGAAAAGCGAAACAAAGTCAAAGTTCGTGTTATGGCACAATCCATTAAAGAACTAATTGTTAAATCCTCTAATATTATCATTGTAGGACATAAAGAAATGGACTTTGATTGCATGGGTTCTGCGCTTGCGATGTCAAGAATTTGTAGTACACTTCAAAAACAATCAAGTATAGTGACGAGTGGTGGCATTGAGAAGATGATGAAAGCAGCTTTTGATCTTCATGCAGAGCATCTTCAAGGACGACATACTTTTGTAAGTGAAACACAAGCTATGAATGCATTATCTGATAATACGTTAGTAATAATGCTAGATCATCATCTTGCAGAACATTCTAATGGTGAACATATCATTAATAAGGCAAAACATATTTGTGTAATCGATCATCATCGCCGTGGCAAAGATTTCACCTTTGATCCAACACTTGTATACATTGAATCATGGTCATCCAGTGTTGTTGAGTTAATGAGTGAACTTATGCAATATATGGGTATACGAAATTTTATGTCATCCATTGAGTCCACCATTATGTTGACTGGGATGATTGTTGACACGAATCGTTTCCGATTAAAAACAAGTTCTAGAACCTATGAAGCAGCAGCTTATTTAAGACTTATAGGAGCTGAACCTGGTGATGCAGATAGTTTCCTTAAAGAAACTTATGACGAATTTGAACTTAAAACGAATGTATTACACCACGCACAATATTTAGATAATGGAATTGTAATCGTTCCTTACGATGACCAATTACTTGCACGTCCAGTGATGTCTATGGTAGCAGATCAGTTACTTGGAATATCCGACGTTGAAGCAAGTTTTGTCATTGCAAAAGTAAGTGATAACTCAGTGGCAATATCAGCACGATCACGTGGAAAATTTAATGTGCAATTTGTTTTAGAGAAGTTAGGTGGAGGTGGCCACTATACAGCGGCTGCTGTCCAAAAAGATAACATGAGCGTTAAAGAACTAGCTCAACTATGTGTTGAAGAAATACATCGATATATTGAAAGTGGAGGAAATATATGAAAGTCATCTTATTAAAGGATGTTAAGAATTTAGGTAAAAAGGATGAGGTGATTGAGGTTTCTGATGGTTATGCACGAAATTTCTTATTTCGTCAAAATCTTGCAGTAATTGCTAACACAAAATCAATGGATAATCTTAAAGAGAATCAAGACATGGAAAAATCACGTTTACTAGCACTAAAACAAGATGCAGTAGACTTGAAAACAAAAATGGAAAACATTACATTAACATTCTCATTGAAGTCAGGTAAAGAAGGCAAGACATTTGGTTCTATCTCAACAAAACAAATCGGTGAAGCATTAGACCAACTTGGATATAAAATTGATAAACGCAAAATACTAAGTGATCCACTTGCATCATTAGGAATGCATAAAGTAAAAATAGAACTACACAAAGATGTACTTGTGACCATTACAGTTCGTATTAATGAGGAATAACTATGAATCACTCGCTTCCACACAATCTTGAGGCTGAACGTGCCTTACTTGGATCACTTCTAGTCTATCCACAGTCTTTAAAAACGGTAAATGAATTAGGCATCATGGCTGATTCATTCTTTTTAGAGACTCATGGTATTATTTTTAATGCAATGAATGATGTGACTTTATCTGGCAAGAATGTGGATGCTACAACGCTTTTATCACGCTTAGAAGATATGTCGATGTTGTCAAGAGTAGGAGGTGTTGAAGGTATTTCATCACTCTTAGAAGGTTCAACATCGAACGCAAACATTAAATACTATGCACAGATTATTCTTGATAAAGCAATGTTAAGATCACTAATCTTAACTGCAGAAGATATCGCATCAAAAGGTTTCAAACAAGAAGAAGATCTTGATGAAGTTCTTGATTATGCGGAAAGACTTATTATGCAAGTGACACGTAATCGTCGTGCAACAGATTTTAGAAACCCTAAAGAAGTAATTAATGAAGTTATGGATACCATTTCAAGAATGTCTTCGAATAAGACTAACATTACTGGGTTGAAAACTTCATATAAAGCATTAGACAATGTAACGAATGGACTTCAAAAAGGAGATTTAATTATCCTTGCAGCACGTCCTTCAATGGGTAAAACTGCATTTGCCTTAAATCTAGGGTTACAAGTAGCACGTCATAATCAAGAACCAGTTGCCATATTCTCTCTAGAAATGCCTGCTGAACAATTAATTATGCGTATGCTGTCTGCTAATGCTGCAATTCCTGGGAATCAGCTAAGATCGGGTTATTTAAATGGCTCTGAATGGAATAAATTAAACGAAGCTGCAAATGATCTTCGAATGTTGCCTATCTATATTGATGACTCACCAGGGATGAAAGTTTCTGAAATATTTTCGAAATGTCGTAAACTTAAGGCTGAACAAGGTTTGGGTATGGTCATCATTGACTATATTCAGCTTATTAACGCTTCCTCTTCAAAGAATAGTGAAAACCGCCAACAGGAAGTATCTGAAATCTCTCGTGCATTAAAAGGTTTAGCACGTGAAATGAAAATTCCAGTTATTGCATTGTCTCAGTTATCACGTTTAGTCGAACGTCGTGAAGATAAACGACCAATGTTGTCTGACTTACGTGAGTCTGGTGCTTTGGAACAAGATGCGGATATCGTTATGTTCTTGTATCGTGATGAATATTATCAAAAGAATGATGTTGAGCAAGCACAAGAAGAAGTTGAAATAGATATTGCGAAACATCGTAATGGACCAACTAGAAAAATTAAACTTGCATTTAGTCGAAATATTAATGCATTCTATAATCTTATGTTAGAAGAATAGGAGGAGACTATGATTAAAAAAGTGGTACTATTTTTTGCAATGACCGTGATTTCTCTCACGCTCACATTCACTATTTCTGGTGTACGCATTGTGCCACATCATGATTTTCGCTTGACACAAATTGAATTATCAACAGCACTCATTAAACAAGATATTGAATACAGGCTAACTGATCCAATGAGTGTTTATAAGGTTTACTATAAAGATAGACTTGTAGGGATTATGGAAGATACCTCTGGAATTAACGAACTCTTAGACTCAACATACACGATGATTTATGCAGAAGATTTTCCAGAAGCTCAATTATTACTCAATGAAGACATTATGATTATTGAAGATGTTGTTCAGTATAAACTTAAAAATATAGACAACGAAGTTGTAAGCTTTATTGAGGCAAATCAACTTTATTCAATTGAGGTTACTCGCATTGATTTCTCAAGTGGCTATACGATCTATGTAAATCGTATCGAAGATTTTGAAGCTGCACGTGAGCAGTATCTTTTGAATTTTATCTCAAAAGATGCTTATGATGCGATTATTCGTAAAGAAGAGATTCCTCCACTTGATGGGTATGGTTATCGCGAAATGAATTTGATTGTAAGTGAAACCATTCAAGTGAGTAAGGGACGAGCAAAAGCTGAGGAAATACTAAAAGATAAAAATGAGATAGTCTATTTCTTCTCCTATGGATTTGATACAGAAATCAAAACGTATACAGTTCAACCTTTTGATACCGTCGAGGCAGTCGCATACTTTAATGGCTTAACACCTCAACAGGTCTTATCCATTAATGCTGATAAAGTGAAATCTTATAACCAAATCTTAGAAGCAGGAATGAAGCTTAATGTAACCTATTTTAATTCCCCAATCAAAGTAGTAGTTATAAGAGAAAGACTAGCAGAAGAAATCGTTTACCCTCAAAGCACATTGTTTTTACCTGATCCTGATATCCGTGAAGGAATGACACGCATTGCCACTAGAGAAAAAACAGGAACTAAAGATGTCCTGTATTTGGAAACGTATGTAAATGGTGTTCTAATGGGAGGGCAAGAATTAAAATCAAGTGTTACTAAGGAACCTACACGAGAAGTTATCATGTATGGAACTCGAGTAATCCCTGGAATCGGTAGTGGAACCTTTAGAATGCCTGTTGATAATTATAGAATTTCTTGTGGATGGATGTGCTATACCAATCATCAAGCTATTGATTTAGTAGATCGTTATGCACGTTATGGATATATTTACGCTTCTGATCGTGGTGTTGTCCAATCACGTGGGTATGACCCACTTCGTTCAGGATATTGGATTCGTATTAATCACAATAACGGGTACACTACATTTTATGCTCATCTTGATGCAATGGCATATTTTCCTCCAGGAGTTGCAGTCGAAAAAGGAGAGAGAATAGGACGTATTGGAATGACCGGAAGAACAACTGGGCCCCATGTTCACTTTACGATTACTCATAATGGCAAAAATATAAACCCATGTAGTCGAGTAAGATGTTAGATTTTAAAGTAATATCACTAGCGAGTGGATCAAAGGGTAATTCTCTCATTATTCAAACTGACAGTACTACAATCATGTTTGATTGTGGTGGACCTAAACGTTATTTAATCGAAGCACTTAATCAAACTAACATCCAAGTGAATGACATTGATGCATGTTTTATAACACATCAACATAGTGATCATATTCTTCAGATTAAGACTTTTTCATCGCGTCCAATTTATGCACTTGATCCCATTCCTTCAATTAATACAAATCTAATTCAACCCCTTGAGCGGGTTGATATTAATGAATGTGTTGTAGTTCCTTTTAGACTATCTCATGATATATCGAATGTGGGTTATATTATTTATACTCGCAATTGTAAGATTGTCTGTGTTACTGATACAGGCTATTTAAGACTTGAAGATATCGCATTGTTAAGTAATGCTGACTTTTATTTTTTTGAAAGCAATTATGAACCCGCAATGTTATTATCATCATCGCGACCACATATGGTTAAAATGAGAACAATATCAGACGGTGGACATTTATCCAATGATGATTCAGCACGATATCTTAAGTCGATGATTGGACCAAGAACTCAAGAAGTAATGCTTGCGCATATATCAGAAGAATCAAATACCTTCTCATTAGCAATCATTGCACATGCGAAAGCATGGTTAGAGGACTTTCCACACATCAAATTAACATGTGCTCGCCAATTTGAAGTGAGTATAGGGGGTAATTATGATTAAGATTATTTGTGTAGGATCCATTAAAGAAAAGTTCACACAGTCA
>JAGXRX010000020.1 GCA_018335655.1 Erysipelothrix sp. | reverse complement strand
TTCTAAAGGAACACTTGAACCTTATCGTTTACTCACATCACGTGCTGAATACCGTCTTTTATTAAGACATGATAATGCGGATGTAAGGCTGTCACAAAAAGGATATGATGTAGGACTTCTTAGTAAAGAGCGCTATGATCAGTTCCAACACGAACAAGACTTAAAGAATAAACTCATTGAAATTATCTCTTCTAAACGTATTACATCCAAAGATCCTATGGCTCAACTGCTTGTTGATAAAGGTTATACTAACTTTCAAGAAGGTATTCTCATTATTGAAGCTATTCGTCGTCCTCATATTTCACTATTAGATTTCTTACCTTTCTTAGGTATAGAAATGAATGAGCGTGTTGCAATGCAGCTTGAAATAGAAATTAAGTATGAAGGATACATTGCGAAAGCTAAAAAAGAAGCAAATAAAGTTAAAGTATTAGAGACATGGAAAATACCAAGTGAATTTAATTATGATTTAGTTCCTCATCTTTCTATTGAAGGACGTCAAAAGTTATCAACCATTAAACCATTAACGATTGCACAAGCTTCTAAGATTTCAGGTGTGAATCCTGCAGATATTCAAGTATTACTTATGGCATTAACAAGTAAGAAACAACCTTTTGAAATTTAATAAGGAGAATGTATGAAAAAGAGCGTGGGGTTTCTCATCAACATTGGTTTAGTCTTAATTGGAGCATTTCTTATCTATCAATATTTTCAACCTGAACCAAATACAACACGTAACAGTGACCCTATTGTTGCATCATTAAAAGTTCAAGCTTATGATGAAGCATTTCGTACATTCCAACAAGTCTCACTCAATGAAGAAGAATTGACGTTAGTCAAAGATGAATTACTCCTTCAAACATTACGTGCAAAAGATGAACTGAATGAAGAAAGACTTCTACTTCTTAAAGCATTTATCGATAATTCCCCAAAGTCATTTGGAACTTCATTTCATATGCCAATCCTTAATAATATTCAAATCTATCTTGATCATATTGATTTAGGATATGTCTTGGATTGTCATGAAGAAAGTGATGAATTGATTGTTGAACTAAGACGCTATACCACACGTTTTATTGATAGTATCCTTCCTTACTACCGTAATGGCTTAGCACAAGCCTTAAATAACGCAAGAACGCATTATAATAATGCGATTGACCTTACTATTGAAGCATGTTACTCACCAATTAATTACCTCACTGTATTAGAATCTGGATTAACCTTTATGTCTCAAACACTAGAGAACCCAAATGTAACTAATTACGTAGAACTTAGAGATCAATACTTTGATGTTTTGAGCGCTTATGATGAAGAGAGCAGTGCACTTTTACAAAATGCATCGAACATCCGATCAAGACTTAACACACTTAATATTCATCAAGAAAGAAATCAAGAAAAAATAGATCAGTTGAACCCTTAAGACATTTCATACGAAATGTCTTTTCTTGTCCCGTTCACAAATTAACTTTGGTATAATGGGAACATGAGAACGACATTTATCCAATTATCATTTGAGCGCATTGGAAAAACACTGAGCGCTAAACAACTTGAACAGCTTGATGTATATGCATCATTATTAATGGAAGAGAATAAGATTCATAATCTTACAGCCATTGATGATTTTGAAGGTATTGTGATTAAGCATTTTGTAGATTGTGCTTTAGGATTAAATTATGTTCCACAAGGAGCAAAAGTGTGTGATGTTGGATCTGGTGCAGGATTTCCAGGATTAGTGTGGGCCATACTGCGCGATGACATTCATGTGACCTCTATAGAAACAACAACCAAGAAAATTGTCTTTCAAAAGAAAGTTGCACAAGCATGTGAACTCCAAAACATTCATTTTATTAATGAGCGCGTTGAGGAATTAAGAGAGTATCGTGAGTACTTTGATGTAGGAACAGCACGTGCTGTCGCAAGTCTTAATATTTTATTAGAACTAATCATGCCTCTTGTGAAGGTTGAAGGAATTGTGATTGCATTAAAAGGACAAAATGCTCAGGAAGAACTCTTTAATTCTACGAAAGCTTTAGATTGTCTACATGGACGTGTCCGAAAAAATGACACACTTCAACTCATTGATGATGAGAAAAGCATGAGAACGATACTTGTTATTGAAAAAATTAAAAAAACGTCACCTCAGTATCCTCGTGGTTATGCTAAAATAAAAAAACAGCCTTTGTAGGAGAAATGCATGAGAGAAACTATAGAAATTGGAATAGATCAAATTAAACCCAATCGAAATCAACCACGAGTTGAATTCAATAACGATGCAATCTATGAATTAGCACAATCCATTCGTGAGAATGGATTGATTCAACCCATTGTTGTTCGTAAAGTTGATAATCATTATGAAATTATTGCAGGAGAGCGTCGCTATCGTGCGATGCAAATGCTTGGGTATACAACTGTCACAGCTTTAGTGTCACATGCTAATGATGCCCAAAGTGCTCAAATGGCAATTATTGAAAACATTCAACGTGAAGACTTAACAGCGATTGAAGAAGCTAAAGCATATCAAACAATAATGAAAGCGAATGGATGGACTCAAGAGAAGATAGCATCACTCATGGGTAAATCTCAATCTGCGATTGCAAATAAGATTCGCTTATTACAGCTTCCACCTCTAGTCCAACAAGCAGTTCTTGATAAAAAGATTACTGAGCGTCATGCGAGAGCATTACTTCAAGTTAAAGCTGATCAACAGATACCAATGTTAGACATCATTATTAAACAAGATTTAACTGTAAGTGCAACAGAAGCAAAGATAAAGAATATTGAGCATGTTAAGCCCAATAAGCCAATTTCTAAAGGATTAGTAAGACATGTCATGATTGTTAAGAATACACTCATGCAAGCTGTAGGAATGATACAAAAAAGTAATATCGACATTAAAGTCAGTGAAAAAGATCAAGACGGTGAATGGAGTATGACCATCACGGTTAAGAAATAGGAGAAGTTATGGGAAAAGTAATTGCCGTTGCCAATCAAAAAGGAGGAGTGGGTAAAACTACAACTTCTGTTAACTTGGCTGCAGGATTAGCATATCTAGGGAAAAAGGTATTATTGATTGACTTTGATCCTCAAGGCAATGCAACACAAGGTATTGGGGCTGCTCGCTCATCATTTAAGTTAAGTGCTTATGATCTTTTACTGAGCGATAAAAAAGCGAGTGATATCATCCTTAATCTTCAACAACCACCTCTTTCTCTTGTTCCTTCCACAATTGAATTAGCAGGTGCTGATCTTGAAATGGTTGAGTACAAACAAGGTAAAGAGCGTTTACTTAAAAATAAGATAGACCCAATTAAAGACAATTATGATTATGTCATTATTGATTGTCCTCCATCATTAGGACTTCTTAACACCAATGCATTAACAGCGGCAGATTCAGTTATTATTCCTGTACAGTGTGAATATTATGCACTTGAAGGACTGACACAGTTATTATCAACAATCCGTTTAGTTCAACGCCTCTTTAACCCACAACTCATTATTGAGGGTGTATTACTTACAATGTATGATGTGAGAACTCGATTAAGTGTTGAAGTGTCTCAAGAAGTAAGAAAATACTTTAAAGAGCGTGTTTATAAGTCAACAATTCCAAGAAACATTAAACTTTCAGAAGCACCATCTCGTGGACAATCCATCTTTGAGTATGATGTACGCTCTGAAGGAGCAAAAGCATATGCTTCTTTAGCTAAAGAAGTATTGAAATACAATGGAGGTTAATCATGAGTGATAAAACACGACTTGGTAAAGGATTAGAAGCCATCTTTGGAGAAAATGTTAATGATGTGCTTGAACAGATCCAACAAGGTACCATGGAAGGATTTCAAGGTTCACGCCAAAATATTCCATGTCTTGATGTAAGACCTAATCCTTATCAACCTCGTAAACAATTTGATCAAGAAAAGCTTCAAGAACTTGCAGATTCAATAGCACAACATGGAATGTTTACACCAATCTTAGTGCGTGTTATTCCTAATGGATATGAACTCATCGCAGGGGAGCGTCGTTTACGTGCTTCAATCATGGCAAACAAACCAACCGTTGAAGCAATCATCTTAGACTTTAGTGATGAACAAATGATGGAAGTCTCTTTAGTTGAGAATATTCAACGTGAAGATTTAAATATTATGGAAGAAGCGATGGCATATCAAATGATGATGGAAAGACTTTCCCTCACACAAGATGCCTTAGCTAAAAAAGTAGGAAAATCAAGAGAACATATCGCGAATACAGTACGACTTAATAAACTCCCACAACCAATCCAAACGATGATTCTTAACCAAGAATTATCGATGGGACATGCAAGACCACTTATAACTTTAGAAAAAGAATCTGACATGATTATGTGGGCAAAAAGAATTATTAAAGAGAACCTCTCAGTGAGAGTCGTTGAAGCACTCCTTAAGAAACCACAAGCAACTCCTTCAAAACCGAAAGTAACTCATCATCATTATGACAAAGTAACTAAGTCTCTAGAAGATAAGTTTCAAACGCATATTAAAGTGAGTGATAATGCCATTACCATTCATTACAAAGGATGGGATGACCTGAATCGAATCTTAGATCTTTTAGACGTGAATGAAGATTAAAGTGCCATCGGCACTTTTTTAGCAGACTTAACACGAAGTGTTATAATAAGCAAAGAGGTACATTATGATACTAGATACCATTGTAGGCATTTCTACCGCTCAAGCATTGGGTGCTATTGGCATCGTTCGCTTATCAGGGAGTGATGCGATTGAGATTGCAAACACTTTATTTTCAAAGGATTTAAAAACTATTGATTCTCATCACGTTGTGTATGGGAATATTTATGATCCATCCACTAAGGAGTGGATTGATGAAGTGATGCTTACGCAGTATAAAGCACCTCGCTCATACACTAAAGAAGATATCGTTGAGATTAGTTGTCATGGAGGACTTATGAGTACCTCTAGAATCATGGGACTATGTATTAGTTTAGGTGCACGAAGTGCACAACCTGGAGAATTCACACAACGTGCTGTGATTCACGGAAGAATAGATTTAGCGCAAGCAGAAGGTGTGAATGATCTTATTAACGCCTCATCAACACAGGCAACGACAATGGCCTTAAAAGCAATGTCAGGGGATGTGAGAAGGTTAATAGAACCACTCATTGATGACTTAATTGCGATGATTGCACACATTGAGGTAAATATTGATTATCCCGAATATGAAGATGTTGTGCAAATGACAACACAAGAAATACTGCCACAAGCTAAAGATTGGGTAAAAAGAGCTGATGCTATCATTGAAGCATCCATTAAGAAAGAAGTTATTAAAGAAGGTGTCAAGACTGTTATTGTAGGACAGCCTAATGTAGGGAAAAGCTCACTGTTAAATGCTTTACTTCAAGAAGAAAAAGCTATTGTAACCCCAATTCCAGGCACTACACGTGATTTAGTTGAAGGCTATATTCGTCTTAAACATATTCCACTTCACTTAATTGATACTGCAGGAATACGTGAAAGCGATGATCTTGTTGAAAAGATTGGGATTGAGCGCTCTTTAGAGTCAATTGATTCTGCAGAACTTGTCATTGTGGTTATTGATCCAACCAACCCAAATAAAGAAGTTGATGATCAATTAATCATGAAAGCATCCAATAAAAAATGTATTGTGGTCTACAATAAGAGCGATTTGATTAAGCGAGAAGGTTTAAGTATTTCTGCCCTAAACCAAGACATCCAACCACTTATTGATCAAATTGAAACATTATTTGCAGAGAATATTGCGAGTCTTGATACACCAACCTTAGCGAATCAACGCCAGATTGGGATGCTTAATCAAGCAAAACGTCATTTAACACAAGCTATAGAAGCGATAGAGGCAGGATTTGAAGTTGATTTGATTACGATTGATTTATCAGCAGCCTATGAATCACTCACTAGTATCTTATCAGCGAACGTGAAGCCATCCTTAATGGATGAGATATTCAAGCGATTCTGCTTGGGGAAATAAACATGACATTAACACTACGAAGAGCTTTAGGATATATTATTGACAGCATGATGGTGTGGATTCCGTTATCCATCATTGCGATTGTCTTCTTTATCACACGTACAATCATATCTTGGATTCCAGTGCTTAACTGGTTTACTTTTCTATTTTCATTATCTTGGATTAGTTTCACAATATTCTTCATTTATGACTTTATAAGTATGCTTGTATTTAATACGACGGTAGGTAAAACTGCTATGTTAATAAAGGTGGTCAATGATCAAGGATATCCACTTGATTTTGGACAAAAACTTTTGCGATCAATCTTAAGAAGTTTACAGTTCACCTTTGTTGGACAAGCGTTTCTTTTTATTAACTTAGGAATTATAGTACTTCGTGGAGAACAATTTAGTATTCATGATTTACTCGTGGGGTCACAAGTATGGCGAAAGTAGGGTGGATTGATACACATACGCATCTTGCCTATCATGAACTTGATAAACTTGATGACAACATTGCCTATGCTGCACAACATGATGTTCAAGACATTGTAGCCATTGCGCTCACAAAAGAAGAATATGTTTATCACACATCTTTAAAAGAGCGCTACCCATCAGTAAGAATCCACACAACATGTGGGGCTCATCCTGCAGAAGTTTACAAATGGTCTGAAGATAAGTTTAATACTTTTATGAGTGAACTTGAAACTATGGATATTATTGCGATTGGAGAGATAGGTTTAGACTACTATTGGGATAAAGAAAACCATGAACTTCAAAAACAACGTTTCATTGCGCAAATAAAACTAGCGAATAAGTTAAAACTACCAATACTGATTCATTGCCGTGATGCCTTTGAAGATTGTCTTAAAATCCTTCAAGAACATACCCCAGAATATCATGGAATTATGCATTGCTACAGCGGGAGTGCTGAGATGGCCATTGAGTTTCTCAAGGTAGGTATGGATATATCATTGGCTGGTCCATTAACTTTCACCAATGCTAGAGTTCCTAAAGAAGTCGCAAAAATTGTTCCTTTAGAAAGATTACATATTGAAACGGATGCTCCTTATTTAACACCACACCCTTTTAGAGGAAAAAAGAATCAAACAGGTTATGTACACTTTGTTGGTGAAGAGTTAAGTAGGATAAAAAATATGCATGAAAGCGATGTCAAGAATCAACTAGGACTAAACTTTAAACGACTTTTAATCAAAAATTAGACATTTTCTCAATAGTGTGCTAAAATGCGAAAGTCTTATTGGAAAGGAGAACTGAATGAATAAATCAATTCTCAGTGTTGCACTGTTAGCATTTAGTGTGATACTAAGTTCGTGTGCTCCGCGTATTAACGCAGGTCCCACGACAACTGATCCGATGATTTTCCAGACACTATCAGCATTACCCCAAATTACAAGAGACCCTTATAGTTTAGAAATCGAGACCGTTGAGACGGTTGTCTCAAGGCCTAAAGTTATCTACCAACGTAGTTCAATTTGGCAACCTGGAGGACTTAGTTGGCTTGCAGCCAAAGCTGTTGAGGGAACACCACGCATCCGTGTCGATCAATACACAGTTGCGAGTGATATCAATGGAAACGTCTTATCAAAAATCTTAAATGTCGGAGAAACAACCTACATTGATGCATCACCTACGGTTTACAAGTATGGTGCTGCCCCAACTGTTGGTTCAGTATTCTTCCCTTCACGAATATACCGCTATGGAGCTAACTGTGCTGGATGTACATCCAAAACAGGAACATCACCAACGTCATCTGGCGTTTTAGTGAGTACTGAACCAGCTGTTCAACAAATGAATGGTACAATGCGTCCTGGTATTACTTATGAAGGATATTATGTTGTTGCGTCTTCACCACGAATTCCCGTGTGTTCAATTGTGGAAGTTTCTAATCATCGTTTTTCTGGACAAGGACTTGTTCCAAATCGTCCTTTTAAAGCGATAGTGCTTGATCGTGGGGTTCGCGATAATACTTTAGACTTGTTTATTGGGGATGAAGCCCGATATAACTCGATTGTGAGATTGACAGAGCGTCAATATCCTAAAGTGGAAATTATTGGTTCTGGTACACTAGCGCGTAATGCGAATGGTGATCGAATTTGTAAATTACCTTAGACCTTTTCGAAGGTCTTTTTTTGTCTATTGATTAAGTAGTCCTATGATATAATACAACCATGAATAAACTAACACTTGATGATGTCATTGTGGTAGAAGGAAAACATGATGCGGATAAGGTTAAACAGGTTGTTGATGCGATGGTTCTTATCACATCTGGAACTCATTTCTCTTCACTTTTCCTTGACCAATTAGAATCATTATCACAACATAAATCAATCATTGTCTTCACTGATAATGATACTCCTGGGAAGATGATTCGCAGTGCTATCTCAAAGCGAATTTTAAACGTTAAACATGCAAGGATTCATGATAAACAAAAGATTGTAGGGGTTGAACATGCTACTCTTGAACAAATCCATGATGCCCTTAGTCACTGCGTCACATACAAAGAATATCAACCTGTTTTTTCAATGAATGATTTATATGAATTAGGATTGAATGGACAAAAGAATAGTGCTACACTACGTGAGGCAGTATGCCATCATTATCGAATACCAACTATGAATGCTAAGGCATTACTCAATGCTTTAAATCATCTTAATATACCGTATGAGGAGCTACACCAACTGTGTCAAAACCTGTAATAGCATCCATTGCCTATGTCAATGACATCTTGAAACATTATGAGACTCATGCGAAAAAACGCTTTGGTCAAAATTTTATTGTGGATGCGAATATTATTACTAAGATTGTCAATACAAGCAGTGTGGATGAAAACACGGTAGTGCTTGAAATAGGACCTGGTATGGGAAGTTTAACTCAAGGACTACTCAAGAAGGCGAAGCATGTTATTGCGATAGAGATTGATCCTTTAATGGTAGAACTCTGTAATAAACATTTTAGTGATGAACCTAACTTTACACTCATTCATGATGATGTACTTAATGTTGATTTAAAGGCACTATTCAATGATTTAGGATTTAGTGGTGATCGCTTACTTGTTGTTGCGAATCTTCCTTACTACATCACGACACCTATTATCTTTAAACTCATTGAATCAGGAATTCACTTTGAAGAGATGCAACTTATGGTTCAAAAAGAAGTAGCACAACGATTTAATGCAACTGTAGGGACTAAGGATTACAATGCCTTAAGTTTAATTATTCAAAACTTATTTGAAGTAAAGATTGCATTGGATGTTTCAAAGTATGTTTTCATTCCAAAGCCTGCGGTAGATTCTAGTGTCATTAATCTTAAACGTAAGGATGTAGATCTTAATAACTTACTTGATTATTTCACCTTCCTTAAGACTGCATTTACTCAAAGACGTAAAACACTTTACAACAATCTTCGTGAGACTTATGACTCATTAAAGATAAAAGAAGCTCTTGAAGCATGCCATTTAAGCGAATCTATTCGTGCAGAAGCATGTACACATGCACAACTTCATCAAGTCTTTGAAATCTTACACTCACAACGTAATTGAGTTTGATACAATAAATATGGGAGACCACTATGAAACGTAAAGCAATTGTCTTGGCTGCAGGTCAAGGAAAAAGAATGAAATCTGTGCATTCAAAAGTTATGCACACGATTCTTAATGAACCGATGTTAGGTCATGTTATCCGTGAACTTGAAGCGGTGAACACCGATTTAATTGAAGTGATTGTAGGTCATCAAAAGGAAGAAATCATTGATTACTTTAAAGATCGTATTACTACTTCAGTTCAAGAGCCACAACTGGGTACTGGACATGCAGTAATGTGTTCTTCATTGCTTAGTGATGAAGACGGTTTAGTTCTCATTACTTATGGTGATGTTCCATGTGTTTCTAAGGAAACCTTTGAAGCTGTATTTAATCAAGCACAATCTGTAGATGCCTTAGTCTTAACAACCGTCCTTGATGATGCAAGTGCATATGGACGCATTGTAAGAGATGCTAATAATCAAGTCATTGGGATTGTGGAAGCGAAAGATGCTAACGAAGAAGAAAAGAAAATCAAAGAGATAAATACAGGGATTATTTGTTTTAATCAAAAGAAACTATTTAAACACCTAAAAGAACTTAAGAATGTAAATGCTCAAAATGAGTATTACCTTACTGATATGATTAAAATCTTCCATGACTATGGGTATAAGGTTGAAGGAATGATTGTGAGTGATGCAAATGAGGTGATGGGTGTCAATGATCGCGTTCAGTTAGCACAAGCTACTAAAGTCATTCAACGACGTATTAACACATATTGGATGAATGAAGGTGTAACCTTAGTTGATCCTGAAAACACATGGATAGATGCTTTATCTAGACTGTCTACTGATTGCATTATCGAACCGAATACTTCACTCATCAACGCAACCCTAAAAGAACATGTACATCTTAAAGGTTCATGTGTCATTGAAAACAGCTATGTTGCAGAGCATTCAGTGATTGAACAATCTAAAATCATTGATTCAACAGTAGGAACTCATACTACGATTGGACCATTTGCTCATATTAGAAATCATTGTGTCATTGGACACCATTGTCGCATTGGAAACTTTGTGGAAATGAAGAAAACAATCTTTGATGATCACTCTAAATCAGCACATCTTACCTATCTTGGTGATGCGATTGTTGGAAAACATGTTAATATAGGTTGTGGTGTAGTCACTGTCAATTATGATGGTAAGCATAAACACTTAACAACGATTAAAGATGGAGCATTTGTAGGATCTAATTCTAATTTGATTGCTCCAATAACCATTGGAGAAAACGCATTAGTTGCGGCTGGTTCAACCCTCACACATGATGTTGAGGATCAAGCGATGGGAATAGCACGAGCTTATCAAGTGAATAAACCTTCTAAGGGTCAATCACATAAACAAAAATAAGGAGAGCGTATGATGAAAGATACAATAGTATTCGCATTAACTTCCTCAGTGGACTTAGCCGAAGAGATTTGTGCGTATTTAGGATTAAAACGAGGACAAATTGCAGTGAAGCATTTTGCGGATGGTGAGATCATTGTCGAACCTGAAGAATCAGTGCGTGGTAAACGTGTCTTCATTGTTCAATCCACATGTTATCCAGTTTCTGAAACATACATGGAAATCCTTATTGCCTTAGATGCGATGAAACGTGCTAGTGCTGGAGAGATTACAGTGGTCATGCCTTATTATGGTTATGCACGCCAAGATCGCAAAGCTCGCGCTCGCCAACCTATTACTTCAAAACTCATGGCAGACTTACTGCAAGTTGCTGGGGCAAATCGTGTTGTCACGATTGATTTACATGCACCACAGATTCAAGGTTTCTTCAACATTCCAATTGATGATTTATCTGCAGTATCCATGCTTGCTCAATACTTTAGATCAAAACACTTCAAAGATGAAGTTGTAGTTGTATCACCAGATCATGGTGGGGCAACACGTGCTCGTCGTATGGCTGATTCAATTCCAGGAAGTACAATCGCGATCATTGATAAACGTCGTACTAAACCAAATGTTGCGGAAGCATTAAACCTCATTGGGGATGTTAATGGCAAGATTTGTATTATTGTCGACGATATCATTGATACTGGTGGATCGATTCTTGGTGGTGTAAAGATGCTTTATGAAAAAGGTGCCAAAGAAGTGTATTGTGCTGTTTCTCATGGAGTATTATCAAGAGATGCAGTAGCTCGTATTCATGAATCACCAATTAAAGAACTTGTTATTACTAACTCCATAGAATTGTCTGTTGAGAAACGTAAAGAGGCTAAAATCAAACAAATCTCAGTCGGTTATATGCTTGCGAAGACGATTGAAGCGATTCACTCTCACAAACCTGTCTCAGAGCTTTATCATATATTTAATGATTAAAACCAAAACGATGAAAAATTTCATCGTTTTTCTATTGACAGGAAACACAAGGTGTTGTATTGTTGTATTAGTTAATTAATACAGCAGTACAGAAAGGAGTGTTATGCAACCATTCATTCATGAAAAACCGATTTATATTCAGATTATGGATCGTATTAAAAGAGAAATTGTATCAAAGACATTAGTTGAAGGATCACCTATTGCAAGTGTTAGAGAACTAGCATTACAATATCAAGTGAATCCAAATACCGTTCAAAGAGCATTAAGCGAGTGTGAGCGTGAAGGTTATTTAAAGAGTGATCGCACCAATGGACGTTTTGTCAGTGCTGATGAAACCATGGTCGAAGAACTTAAAAACAAGTTATTAACCCAATGGGTTAGTGAACTTGTAACGCAGTGTCAGTCAATTGGTTTAGATTATCATAGTGTATGTGAATTAGTTAAGGCTACATATGAGAAAGAGGGGAACTTCAATGATTAGTATTCAAGGGTTAAATAAGAATTATGGGAAGACACAAGCACTTCATGATGTGAATCTTGATTTGCAACCGGGGAAGATCATTGGATTATGTGGGCCGAATGGATCTGGGAAAACAACGTTAATCAAGATTCTTAACGGACTCCTTAATGATTATCAAGGTAATATCCGCATTGATGGTCAAGAAGTTGGAGCACATTCAAAAGCATTGATTTCATACCTACCAGATCAAACGTATCTAGCAGGTTGGATGACAGGAGAGAAAGCGATTTATTTATTTAAGGATATGTACAGTGATTTTGATGAATCACGTATGCGCGAACTTCTACTAAAACTAAAACTAGATTCTAAACAAGCAATTAAAACAATGTCTAAAGGGATGAAAGAAAAGTTTCAGTTAGCCTTAGTGATGTCACGCAAAGCTTCAATCTATATTCTGGATGAGCCTATTGGAGGTGTAGATCCTGCAGCTCGTGAACTTATCTTAACGACAATCTTAGAAAACTATAATCCTAACTCAATCCTTCTTATCTCTACACACTTAATCTCTGATATTGAATCTATCTTTGATTCAGTAATCTTCCTAAAAGAAGGTGAAGTAATGCTACATGAAGATGTGGATACACTTCGAGATATGCATGGCAAATCCGTAGACGAACTATTTAGAGAGGTGTTCAAATGTTAATCAAACTAATTAAACATGATTTAATCGCAACACGTGGAGAATTCTTTGGGATTTACCTAGGTTTTCTATTATTGTCGATTGTTGCACCGTTTCTTATACTAAATGGTCCTGAATGGATGCAAGTACTTTCAGTGTTTTCAGTATTTGGGGTACTATTTGCGATTATAATTGTCACATTACTTGCGGTCATTCGTTTGTTTCAAAAGCGTTTATATTCACATGAAGGTTATTTAACATGGACACTACCAGTTTCTGTTAAGTTGAATTTACTTTCTAAAGTGATCGTTGGTGTTATTTGGAATGTTGCTAGCTTCCTGGTTGTGTGGTTAGGAGCGCTTATTTCTTCAACTATCTTTTTAACTCAACTTAGCACATTTAATCAAGTTATTGATACAGCCATTCTTCTATTCATTCGATCAGGTTTTATTGGCAAACTATTTAATCTTTCATTAGTATTTCTTCCATATTCTTTAGTGACATTGGTATATTCTGTGGTGTTCTTACTCTTTGTAATTACCTTTATCAATACTTCATGGATAAAAAAGGGAAGAAATGCGATTGGAATTGTTCTCTATTTTGGTTTATCTTTAGTCATTGATGCGATTACAACAAGATTTATTACTCAAATGCCTATAAACATTAATACTGAAAATTTCATCTTCAATCCAACTGATCCATTACTTTCGGCTTATCAAGCACTCTCTCAGTTCAACTACACAATCAATGGTGGAGTTGTCCTAGCGATGATTGCATTACAAGTTTCGTTTGTAGTGCTTATGACGATAGGAATCCTCTACTTTGTAGAGAAGAAAATGGAAATAGAATAAAAATTGATTTGTTATAATTTGATTATATTAGACAAGAAAACACATCTCTAAACAGAGATGTGTTTTTATGTTGTTACTCATTGATTAAGATTGCTTCTTTTAACACAATACTGTAGATGTAAGTCTTAAGTGAAGGTGCATAACTTCTCAATGCTTGATCATAGGATAGTAATTGAGATGCATATCGCTCTTTGAGTTGTTCGACATGGGTTACCTTATCCGTCTTAAAGTCCACAATGATCCATTCATCATCTTTCTTCATAAGTAAGTCAAGATAGTATTGATGATATCCAGTTTCGTTTTTAGTGATAATTGGAAATTCGCTTTGTTTTTGGAATTCATTCCAATGTTGTGTTAAAGGATGAGTGAAGAATGAAATCATTCCTTCTTTTTGAGCTGTGGATAAATCTAAACTCATGGATTGAATATCTTGAATAGGATTGTTTGATAATACACATCTTTCAAGGATACTATGGATTAGTGAACCTACTTCTTTAGGTTTCAAACGATTAGAAGTATCAAGTGGTGTTAATGGGATACTTGCTTGCTTAGTTACTTGTAGAAGTGGTAATGCTTTTATATCTTCAACTTCTTTAAGCTTAAGTGATACAATCGCGGCTCGATTTGGATCTTCAATTTCATGAGTTGATAGCAAGGACTTTTGAAAGAATGTTTGAAGCCCTAAGAGTAAACCATTTATTCCTTTAGATTTCAACACTGTAGAAGCATGGAGTTTTGTTGAGTATGTTTTAGTTTCTTTATTAATCCCTATACACACCATTTCTTTCTCAGCGCGAGTTAACGCCACATACCATAATCTTAGTGATTCTTCATAAGCTGCTTTCTTCTCAACATAAAGTAATGCTTTTCGAACGATGTTAGTGACTTCGATATTGTAGTCTTGTTTAATTCTTAAGGTAAACCCAAAATTAGGATCTACAATCACTTGACCTCTTGAGGCATGAATCATCGTAGATTCATCATTGAAGACATACACTATAGGGAATTGAAGACCTTTAGAGGCATGAATGGTCATGACTTTGACCACATCATCACTTAATGCTACATCCATGGCTTCAGCAATCTTTGCATCTTTAAGATGCTCTAGACTTTGAATGAATGCTGCAAGTCCACCTTGATGAGACTTTTCAAAATCCACTGCTCTTTGAACGAGTGCATCACCATTGAGTTTTCCTTGAGAATCACAACGATGATAGAAGTCACTATATTTTAAGCATTCATGAATCGCAGACGCAAGTGAATTAGTTAAGACACGATGTTTAAGATCAACTAATGAAGCATGTATTTCAGGATACTGATTTATTAGAGCAGTCTCTAAGTTTCCTTGCAGTTTTAATTGTGCAACATCATCAGTAGTTAGCGAAGTATAATCACTCAACAATACACCACTTAGATAGAAATCATTTGGGAATAAACAATACTGTGCGAACATTAAAACTTGTGTAATAGTAGGGTGTTTAAGGAATCCTTGAGGAGAGTTAATGAAATGTGGGATACCTTTTTCATCAAAGAGTTTCTTAAGAATATCTTTTTGAGCATGGGACTTAACAAGTACACACATATCTCTAAATGGAATGTTCTGATTTAAATGACGTTCTATGATGTTTTTGGTAATTACACGTGCTTTGATATGATCTGCAGCTGTTTCATAAGATTTAGTCTTAAAGTTTTCACCTTCTTCTTTACTCTCTTCATTATCATTATCGATTTCATCATCCATAGCTTCAATGAGCATATCTTTATCAGGTTTGTTGACTTTTAGGAAGGTTACAGGGGATGTGATGAGTCTTTGTGCATCTCTACCTACAGTTACCTTATCTTGGTCTTTATAAACATCATTGAATCCACCGACATTCATTAATGTACTAAATAGAGTGTTGTTAAACTCAACAATAGGTTCACTCGATCTAAAGTTATGAGGTAAAGTAAACACTTCAATCTTCGGATCATTCACCATAGAGCGCATAAGTTGAGGCTTTGCTCCTCTAAAGCGATAAATGGATTGTTTAACATCACCGACTCTAAAGACATTATTTCCAGTAGAGATTAAAGTAATGATCTGATTTTGCAAGTCATTAGTATCTTGAAACTCATCCACTAAGATATCAGTGTATCGTGATTGATAGAAAGAAGGCACATCATAATCTGGGTGAGTTAGGATTTCATAGGCCAAGCGCTCCATATCATCAAATTCAATGACTTTAAGAGAGCTTTTCTTGGAGTGCATTAAAGCAGTCAAATCTTTGACCAAATCAATAACTACATTAATGTGAGGAAGTAGACTTTGTACATGTAGAACATGTTCATTTAAGTCGTTAAAGGCATTCACCAAATCCTTAATGCAATCCTGAAGTTCTTTTTTTGCGTCATTATATAACTCGTGATCTCTTATCTTTGGAATCGCTGGAACCCATTCAGTATGTAGTTGTGCAAGTACTTCTTTGAGTTCATTATTTCTTATCTTGTCATGCATGTTACTGAGAATAGATCGTAATATTTCAACATTCTTCATATCCTCACCAGCGTTTGAACCTTGAAATATCACTTTATCAGATATTGCGATAGCTTCGATGAACTGATGTGAAAGTTCTTCACATAAAAGAGGCTGTATGATACTTAATGGGTCTTCATGAAGGTATCGGACACGATTATCAAAAGATAAAAGATCAATTTGTAAACGTCTAACTTGATAGATTTCTTGAATGATTTCTTTAAGAGTAGAGAAATCAAATGAGGAAGTTGAAACTAAACTTTGTAAAGACTGGATTGATTGAGGATGATTATGAATTGCCTTTTGAATCACTTCATCACTACATTCACTAAATAGTAGCTTACTAGTGCCATCATCAAGTACGTTCTTACTCATCTCAGGATCTAAGTTCAAGACATAAGAAAAGTCTTTAATAAGAGACAGTGCAAAACTATGTATCGTTGAAATCATTGCAGTGTCAATAAGTGAAAGTTGTTCTTTAATAAATGAAGATAATTCAAAATCTTGAGACTCTGCAAGCTTCTCTCTTAGTTTAAGTTTTAAGCGATCTTTCATTTCATGAGCAGCAGCCTCTGAGAATGTTAGAGCACAGATTTGATTAACACTAATTCGATCTTCAACGATTCGTGTCATTAATCGCTTAATAAGTAAAGTTGTTTTCCCTGCACCTGCTGATGCAGAAACAAGAATATTTGTCTCTTTTAGATGAGCAATGTGATGAGTGAGTGCTTCGATATTCATGATTCTTCCTCCGTAGTTGCTCTTTCTTGTTCAGATAATATAACAGGGGTCTTAAATAGAGGGTCACGTTTAGGATAAGTTCCAGAGAAATGACAAATAGACTGATAGTCACAATACTGACAAACAGATGGCTCAGCTGGATTCTTATCAATTGCTCCTTCTTGAAGTCTTTGAACAAATATTTTGAAAATAGTATTTAGACCTTCTTGAACTCCTTCTTCAAGATAGCGGTATTTTCCATTAATTTCACCATTATTATTTAACCCAAATCTTTTAAAATCTGTTGTATAGTGTTCGCCTGATTGAGGATTAATATACACACTATTTGTCTTTGCTTTACTTAAGAATAAGTCTTTGAACTCATTATCATTAACAAAAAGTCTAGGAGCATTTGCTTGAAAGTTAATGGTGTATTTTTCTTTAGGATGAATCACATCATTCTTTAGTGTGTAGTAATGAACACCGGTTGGTGTTAGGCCGGTTTTCTTAGCGTAAAGTTGTTGATAGGTGAATAGTTGGATTTGACGACCTAAGCGAAACTTGTCTTTACTTATTCTCTTTGTAGATGACTTGTAGTCAATAATTCTAAAAGCTTTGTCATGATGATCAATACGATCTATAAAACCAGTAAAGCTTAATGTAGAATCAAGAATCTGTAACTCATCGTGCAGTTCATACTCACTGATATAAGGTTTAAAATGAGTTGCCGCTTCAAGAACACTAAAGCGTTGTATGGTTAATAGCATTTGTTGCGTTAATAACTTAAAGATTAAGCTTAGTGTCTCTTTGTGATAAGGAAACACATGATTTGTATCATGAACATAAGGTTGCAGTGTTTCCATAATGAAGGCATCACTCATTAAAGGACTACCTTGATTAATCCATTCTTCAAGCACAAAATGCATCATTGTCCCCATATGTGCGACATTAATCCCACTATCTAGCATTTTTGTGATTCTTAAACCTCTTGAAAAGAAGTATTGATAAGAACAATTAAAGAATTGTTCAATTGAAGAAACAGATCCTTTTATAACCTTATCCTTAAAGAATAATGCTTGAGATGTTGTTGAAGATAAAGCAAAAGACTTCTCTTGTGGGTTTATAGCATGTCTATGTATTGACCACGGTGTGATTAAAACATCACCCATTCGCTCTTTTAGATTAATGGATACTTCTTGGGGTTTACCATCCATAGAAGCGGATGGATAAGACAGAATTGTCAGTGGGCTTTGAGAGAAGATCATCTCTTCATAGGCAACTAGTGCTAGATTTCGCTCACTCAGTGATGGATATTCAATAATCTTTTGTAGGTAAGGTTCATCAATCAAGCCATTATTCTTTTGAGTTGGTGGATAATGTTTTGCACTTGCTCCCATAATGATGAGTTGATCACAATTACCAACCATAACCTCAGATAAATCATGAATTGATACCAACGAACTTGATTGATCAAAAGAAAATGATTTTGTCTTGAGTTGATGAATGAGTAGTGCAAGTTTAGTAGTTGAGTCTAAAGATGAACCTAAGATAGTTTCACATACAGATTTGATTTGATTTAAAGCAGATTGTTGAGAGAAAGATAAATCTTTACGTTGTATTAAGAAGGCATAGACATCTTCAACCCATGTTATTGTAGACCATGACCTCAGCACAGACATGATATGTTGACGAGCACTCTCTGCTTCTTTTTCAAGTGTAATGAAATGATGAATATCATATTCAAAAAGATCACTCTTTAAAGGAGTAGAAGCAACATGATTAAATGTGTAATCACATGCATATAGAGGAATATTAAAGATATCCATGTATTTAATTAAGGATGGTGTATATTCATGAGGAACTAAATTATGTTTACAACACTTAATGAAATGTTCACGATCAGAGTTAAGTCCATATTCACATGCACTAATGAGTGCTGAGATAATAGGGGAAGAAGATTGAGATAGTGTTGAGTTAAAGGGAATGTTATATAGGTTGAAAGCATGTTCTAAACTTGAAATATCAGAAGGATTTGCACAGAGTATTCTTGTGGATAGTGTAGGTTGTTTAACAATATGTTGTGCAATAGCCATTGCTTCAAGTGCAGGATTCAAGGCATTATGAATCCTAAAATTGCTAGAAACCTTACTTATAGGATACTGTTTTGCTTTTGATTGAAGTAATGCATTAACTAAGATTGCATCCATAGCTGAGGCAGGATGAGGATATATCCAAATATCAAGTTCACTTGAAAGGTTTGATACAGCACTTTCAATACTATCAAATTTAGTTAGTAAAGGTGCAAGAGCTAAACAGACAGTCTTGATATCTTTGTCTTTTTCACTGTCTTGTGGAAGAGAGTGAAATGATATATTTAATTGATGACACTCAACTGCAAATGATAGTAAATTAACTTGATGATCTAGATAAGAAAGTGAATCACTAAGTAAAGTGCAATGAGTTCGAATATTTGATATGATAGGGAGTGCTTGAATGACTAATTCAAGATTCAACTTTGGAAGACTTAAAAAACGCTCCTTAAAAACAGAGAGCGTTAAAACAGAAACATTGAAAGCAGAACGCTCACTTTGCAAAGTTTGACTCATGATCGCATCATGAAGTGACAGTGGTGCAATGATTATTTTCATAGATTTTTCCCCTGAATATTATTATACAAGATAAAGGAGTAGATATGAGCGCAGAAATCAAACTTGCAAAGTCATCGTTGTTTTTATCAGCATTTTTATGGGGGTTTGGTTTCGTTGCGGTTGAGGGTGCCCTAATTTCTGGATGGGACCCCATGGCGCTTCTAGCTGCTCGTGGGTTTATTGGGGGTTCACTGCTGCTTATCTTTTCATATCGTCGAAAATTTTGGAAGAATAAAGAATTAATGATTGAAGGTATAAAAGCAGGATTTTTCCTTACATTAGGCTTTGTTGGACAAACCTATGGGCAAGCATTATCTGGTCCTGCAAACGCATCGTTCATCACAGCGATGTATGTGATATT
>JAGXRX010000019.1 GCA_018335655.1 Erysipelothrix sp. | reverse complement strand
ATTAGGGTATTCGGATTTTATGGTGGAAAAGGGCTTATAAATCACCCTTCTCCAAATTCTTAATAAGTGTGGAAAAATCGACACCAAAGTTGTCTGTAATGTCGTGATCATTCACTTCATACCAATTGAAAGTATCGTATAACATAGCTTTATTGAAAGCACTTGAATTAAATCCTGGCTTACGCTTTTTATGGAGCTTCTCATTGAAAAGGATTTTGGCTCGTAAGGCATCAAACGAGTAACCTCTGCCCATTCGCTCTACCTGCCTAATAATGCTGTTAATTGACTCCGTATAAGCATTAGTGAGCCTTTTATCAAAGTAGTTGAATATTTCGACATGCCAGTTGTCTACGGCTCTCACGAGGTCTTTATATGCGTCTTTAGAGTTGCTGGACATACAACGGTGTCTCCATTGACTATAACGAAGATGACCTTCATCTGGATCAGGAGTATCCCATATCCAGTAAAACTCTTCTTTGAGTTCATAGGCTTCTTTTAAAGCAGGAAGATTACCTAACCAAGTATCTAAGAGGAATGATTCACGTTCATTTAGATCGTGTTTACGCTTTAGAAGGATAAACCTCTCACGCATAAGGGTACGTCTTTCTTTTTGGCTTATATGGGCTTTCAAAGACTTTCTGACGTTATCTAAGGCTTGATTAGCCATTCTAACTACATGAAACTTATCTACGACAACTTTAGCGTGTGGAAGGATAGTGTTCACTGCGTCTTTGTAGGGCTTCCACATATCCATTGTGACGTACTCAATGTAAGTCCTGTCACTGATTTCTGAAAGACGTTGGATGACTGTTTCCTTGTTACGGTTAGGCTTGATGTCATAAATAGTCCTGCGTTCAATATTAGTCAATACAAGCCGAGGTCTACGGATAATATGTATCTCGTCTATCCCAAGCCACTTAGGAGTTTCAAACTGGTATTCACGTTCTTTGAGTGCCACATAGTCCTTAAAAACGTTCCTAATGGTTTTCTCGTCTACACCAACGCTTTCTGCGACTTCTACAAAGGTCTTAGACATGGATTGCTCTTGAATGGACTTTAAAAGCCTTTTGGTCATACTACGCTTTTCATCTACAGATATTAGGCGTTCCCAGAAGGTAGATCCGCATTCACGACACTTGTATCGTCTACGGTTCAATTGTAAGCCCACTCGCTTTAAACGAATGGGCAAATCCATAATTAGTTGATTTCTTGAACTGTGTTTGTACAACTTGTCAAAACCACATTCAGGACAACGTTCAGGTGGTCCGACTGCTTCTACTTTAAACATCATATCGGTTTCATTTTCTTGTGGCGGTTCTATTGTTTTAATGTCTGGTAGGGATAATAAGTCTGACATATTATTCATCCTTTATTACTCTGCGGTGTTAAGGTATCAATTATAGATTTGATGTCGAAATCATCAGTGTTAAATTATTTTTGTGACCACAAATGCACTTAGAAAATCCCTTAAAGCATTAGCTGGTTCACTTGAATAGGGAGTTGTAAAAAAGTTTCCTTAGCCTGCACAACAAGATAATTTCGAAATATCTTTATCGAACGTAAGTGCAGCCAATTTTAGCCCTTCAGCCATTGTTAAATATGGTGCTAGGGTTTCTGTTAAATCTTCTATCGTTAAGCCAAATTTAACAGCTAATGATGCTGCATAGATGACATCTCCTGCATTCTCAGATACAATATGAACCCCTAATACTTTTAGTGTTTCTGCATCTGCTACTAGTTTAAATACACCGGTTGTTTCACGGTTTACAATTGCTCTTGGAACAGCATCTAAAGGTAATACAGATGTCTTCACATCATACCCTTTCTCTTTTGCTTGTTCTTCTGTTAAACCAACCGTTGCAACCGTCGGATTCGTAAACGTAACAGCAGGAACTACCGATAAATCTATTTTTTTGTTTAATCCACCAATAGCATTATCAGTAATAATTCCACCTTCATAGGCTGCTACATATACAAATTGTGGTCCTAAAGTCACATCTCCTGCTGCATAAATCTTTTCATTACTTGTTTGACCAAAATCATTGATCAGGATTTCATTATTTTTTCCAGTTTCAACACCTGCTGCACTTAAATTTAAAGAATCCGTATTTGGTTTTCTTCCAGTGGCAACAAGTAACTGATCTGATTCAATGACTTCTCTACTGCCATTTACTGTTACGTAAACCCTTTTTATCTCTCCACTTTGTTCAACACGCTCAAAAGTTGCCCCTTTGACAAGGTTTATACCCTGTTCAATTAACGCTTTTTCAACTGACTCTGAAATCTCAGGATCATACTCCTTTAAAAGTCGCTCACTTCTTTGCATAAGCGTTATTTCTGAACCTAAATGATGAAATAGTTGTCCAAGCTCCATTCCAATGTATCCTGAACCAATTACAGTTAATCGTTTTGGTATTTTCTTTAACTCAAGAAGTGTTGTACTAGTTAAATAGTCCATTTTTTCAAGTCCTGAAATTTGGGGCAACGAAGGCGATGCACCTGTTGCAATTAAAAAGCGTTTTGCAGATAACTTTGCCCCATTGACCTCAACCGTACTAGCATCAACGAATTTTGCTTCACCTTTAATTAAATCAAAATTATATTCATTAATTAAATCCATATATTTTTGATTCCGAAGTTCGCTCACCAATTTATCCTTTTGCGTGATTAAACTAGCTAAATCCACTTCTCCAGCGGATGTTTGTAAACCTATAAACGGATTGTCTTTTGATAAATGATTGATTTCCCCTGCCCTAAGAAGAGTTTTTGACGGAACACAGCCAATATTCACACAGGTTCCCCCAACCGTTCCACGCTCAATCATTCCAACTTTTGCACCGTATTCTATAGCTTTAATTGCCGAAGAAAAGGCAGCAGCACCAGAACCAATAATAAGAAGGTCATAATTGTCTTCATTAATTAACGCCACGTTTTCTAGTGATGAAACTTCTTCAATTTCTCCGGCTTGGTAATTTGCTTCATCAATCGCCTTTATTGCACTTTCTACCTCAATATCATCGGGCAGTTCAAATACTGCTTCACCACGACGATAACTAGACTCAATATTTTTAGCACCTATCTTTTCAAGTGCTGATTCTACGTGTTTTTCACAACCCGTACAAGTCATTCCTGAAATGTTTACCTTAAATTTATTCATAAAAAAGCTCCTTTCGTTAATTAATCTCTCATGTTAATGTTTCTATTATTGGACACGAATGTAATTGCTTTTCATCTGGACATCGTTGTTTTAAGTCGTCTAACATAGTTTCAATTCGTTTTAAATCCTCTATTTGTTTTTGCACTTCCTTTTGTTTTTTAGAAACAAATTCGAACATATCTTGACAACGAACTTCATCTTTATCTACAACACCAAGTAATTTATAAATCTCGCTTAAAGAAAAACCAAGTTCCTGTATTCGTTTAATAAACCCAACACGCTTAACGTCATCATATGAATATATCCGATAACCAGCTTCCGTTCGGTGAGGTTCTTGTAATAAATTTTTTCTCTCGTAATATCTGATCGTTTCTTTATTAACTCCACATTTATCTGCAAACTCACTAATGCGATAAATCATCTTATTTCACCTCATGAATATTATAAACCGTGTACCATAGTACACGGTCAAGTAAATTGGACTATTTTATTTTTTTCCCAAAGTATCACTCGTATGTGATTGATACTTTTATATAATACTATTGATTATCCTAACATCCCACCAGAAAATCCGATTTAAACACCAGTTGTTTTTAAACTATTAAGAAAGTAATTCCACTATATATTCCGAAGACCC
>JAGXRX010000018.1 GCA_018335655.1 Erysipelothrix sp. | reverse complement strand
TTTGCGGATTTACGCATTATATCTGCTGCATTATCAGAATCTTCATTACCAATCTGTTCAACTAACGATGCTGTAGTATTCAAAGCTTCAGCAGTTAGTTTTGCAATGCTTGGCTTTTTAATGTTTACAGTAACTTCTTCTGGTTCAACTGTTGTATTTGAATTATGTGTATTATTTGATGTTGATGTATTTGAATTTGATGTTGACATTAGTTGTATCGCTTTAGTTTTATGTTGAATAGCAAGAGAACCAGAAATTCCATCTTTGCCAGATTCTAATGATAAGGATGAAGGTCGTTGACCTGATCCTGTTATTCTAACGTTGATGGAAGGTGAGGCCATTTTACTTTAACGTAATCCGCCATAAGAATGTAGAATCCACCATTGTTTTCTTGTAGATGAATCCCACATAGTTGTTGTACCATATACATCAACACCATTAATTTTTCCCCAACCACCACCAGATTTAATTACAGAATTTGGAAACCAATCAAATTTCTTTAGTTCATCTTCTGTAACTTCAGCACGATTTCCATTAGCAAGAGATCGTTCAACTTCTTGTTTTCTAGTAAACTTTTTAGTTGAATGTGATTCAACCATATTCCCAAGACCTTGACGACGCTTAATCTCTTTCATAGCCAAACTACGTTCACGCTTGGTAGTCGCTTCTTTCCAGACGCGATACAGAACGTAGTTATCTAAATCTTTGACGTTTGAGGCTGTTACAGTTAGTCCGTGTGACATATTTCTACTAGACATATCATAATCTCTTGCTAATTGAGAGTGTATTTTAGCTTGTTCATTATGAAAATACTGTTGCTCTCTATTCATTGTACTTCCGGCAGCTTCAAGATGAGCTTTTTCAGCTAATCTATGTGCTTTAGAAGAAGTACCTTGAAGGTTAGCATAATCTGTTGCTTCTTTAGCTTTTATTTCATAGTAACTGTAAGGAGGTACCTGTCTAGATGATCCTGTTTTTAAATATCATCTCAATCACACATACGGATTAGGTTTATAATCCGCTCCCATTTCATCGAATAAAACATCCATAGGGAAGCCTTTACCAGGATCGGTGTGACCTCCAGCAATCTTAAACGCTTTAGTTAATTCGTGATGCGTCGTAATACCATGAGCATTATTACCTAATTTAGCAATTTCTTCAGAATCTAAAAATTCAATTGGTATATTGTACTTTTTACACCAATTAGATATTACAGCTGCACCTTTTTTAATCTCAGCAAGATGATTCATCCATTCATCTCGCGTCCATTTAGCGTAACCTGTAAATTCAATATGCAAACCATCTTCGTTCGCTCGACCACCTTTTGCACCCCAAGGGATCAAGCTATCTGGAAGTGTACGATAACATTCTTTATCGTCTACAACTATATGAGCACTTCCGCCACTAGCATCATTCGCAAACCAACCGGCAGCCCCGGCCGCTGTTCCGCCTTCTGTAGAATGTATAACAATCAATCGTATTTTAGAATCCTGACGAGAGCTACCTTTTTTAGTTGCAGTAAATTTTGTACTGCAATCTGGTAATGGTAGATCTTTTTTATTAATACCAAGACCGATAGATCCGTCAGATCCACCATTTTTATCATCCGATGAACCATCATCAGACATAGATAAACCTTTTTTAGCTTTAGTAAAAAGAATAATAGCCGCTCCGGCTATTATTCCAACCGTAGCGGCTATTATTCCAGGTTTCATTTTTAACCTATTTTATCACTTTTTGCTAGACTTCTTTCGAGGCTTCTGTCCAAAAGATCCAATCTGACTAGGATCTGACTTTCGACGATTTTTAATTATTCGACCAAGCTTATTATATCGTTTCTCAAGAATATCTAACGGAATGTGACCTTTTGCTTTTTTAGCAGCCATAAATTCGTAACCTCCTATACTATCTTACACTATTTACGGTTTCAGATCAAGCGGATTTTAACTGACTAACAACAAAAAACATTTTAATCAACAAAAATCCAATATAGAATTCCACCAACAATACCAATTGTTACAGCAATAACTCCTGGTTTTTTAGCAACATTTTTTACCGCATCAGATATTTTTGATGCAGTAGTTGTTGGTCTATCATCACCACCAAGATCTTCAATTACTGAACTTCCACCAGATGGTGTTGGAGTATCTTTTGTTCCTGATTCAATAGGCTTACTTTTAGATCCTGTATCTTTTGAATAAGCGTTAGAATCTGCTACAGGAAGAGATTCTCCTTCTTTTGGAGGAGGAGGAGGCTTTACGAAAACCATAGGTTGTTCACCTAAAGCTTTAGCTACAGCATTAGCTCCACCTTGAAGGAACTTAGCGTAAGCAAGAATACGATAATAGTAGTCTTGTGGACTAAATTGAACAGTACCTTCTGGTGCTAAACTATATTTATGACCAGGAGGAAAACCTGTATAGTAAGATGGTTTAGATGTTCCAGGACCATCTCTCCATAAAGAACGTGCGTAACCCCAAGCATCTCCAGATTCAGCAAATGGCAAAACTTTATAGTTGTTAATTACAAGATTAGAAAATTGTTTTGCGCCTGATTCTGGACTAATATTCCAGGCGCCTTTCATTGTTATTGGTTTACCTTCAAATGTATCTCCTACAGGAATTGTAGGAGGATCATGATCTCCATTTGCGTATATAGCACCCCAATTGTTGCTATTACTACCATCTGGA
Source organism: Erysipelothrix sp. (assembly GCA_018335655.1). Taxonomy (GTDB): domain Bacteria; phylum Bacillota_I; class Bacilli_A; order Erysipelotrichales; family Erysipelotrichaceae; genus UBA6182. Next base: position 1,715 of record JAGXRX010000018.1, on the reverse strand, counting down.
GTTGAAAAATGATTTCCAAAATCACTTTCAGATTTAGCTTGACCTAAAAGCATCTGACGTGCAGCGCGATTAAGATCTGGACGAACAGCATCTAACGCTACGGCTGCGCGAGGTATAGTTGTAGGATATTTTGTTGCCATTTTATACTCCACTATTACGACATTAACGTCCAAACAAACATCATAACAAATGGAGCTGCAACCATAGAACCTACAGCGAATCCTAACCAATCAAACAATATATATCCAACAGTAGGTGGTCCGATTATCATACTACCAATAACAACTATTCCAGCAGCCTTACCAATTGTAGATGTTACTCTTTTTGATATCGCGTGCGATTCGCTGTATATTGTACCATCATCTTTGTAACTGTATTTATACTCTTCGCTTTTATTCTTTTTTTCTTTTTCATCAACAATAGAAGCTTTATCGATATATTCTTTTGAATTACCGACTAAAGTTTTACGACCAATTCCTAGTTTACCTACATTTACTATAGGTTGACTGAAATCTATATCTTTGCTTTTACGACGCATTTGTGTTGCGTGTATATCCGCAAGGATAGTTGATGATAGAGATCTATTTAATTGAAGTTGAATCATTAGTATTTCAATAATGGAAATAATATAGATCCAACTATTAATATTGGAACAGCTATTAATATTGCTGTATAGATATTCTTTTCAGATTCTTTTGTAGTTGCTCCAACTTTAACTTTTGCTGCTTTATCTGCTAGTACGGATGATTTGTTTAGATTCATCATTTTTTTTATCTTTATGGCTTTTGACAGCAGAAAGTTAGTAGATCATTTGTCATTCGATAACAGTTTTTATTATCAATTACTAATTCAACATTAGAAGACCAAGACTTATCGTAATGCTTAGTTTGACACTTTACAGGAAATGGATAAGGATTTTTTCCATCATACGTAAAATCATTACAGTTAAATTCGTTACTATAACAACAGTCGTCTATACATTTATTTTGAATGTTTTCAACATCAACACTAGAACATCCAAAAAACAAAACAAAAGAGATAAAAACAATACGCATAATAACCTCACATTGATATTGGATTAATTTTGATTTTTTTGTTGTTAACAGGATTAATTGATCCTGTTCGTTCAGATATTATCTGAAAACCAGTTAAAATAATATCTAGATAATTTAATTGACGAGCATTAGATATGCAATTTGCAGCATACTCGTATCCAGTTTCTTCATCTGGACCAATTCTAGAATTCCAACCTCTATAACCTTTTGCATCTTGCTCAAATGTAAATCCACCATTTGCTGTACTTCCAAACAATGCAGTAGATCCAGATCCAGTTTTCAAATATCCAACATGACTATTTGTAGCTAGACCCTTAAACCGATTCCATCCTTGCGATCTATTCCAAAGTTCTGTTGTAAAACTAACAACATCTTCACCAATAGATTTAGCTAGAACACAACCTACTAAGTAGACTTGCTCATCGCTAGCAAGGTTTCTTCTACCCCAATCGCTATTATCAACATAGTTGATTGCGCTTTGAACATCTACATCTGTGCTAGAAAGTGAAGCTAACAAAGCGAAGAATGATCGTAATAATTCTTTTGCGCTATTTGGAAGAACTAATGTTTTCTTTATATTTGAATTGTATATTTTATTATAAAATTTTAGATCGTCTAAGCTTGTAATACCATTATCAAGAGTGTGTAATGGATACGGAA
>JAGXRX010000017.1 GCA_018335655.1 Erysipelothrix sp. | reverse complement strand
AATCATGATAATAAAATACAAGACACCTGCAAATAAAGCATATCTTTGTAGGAAGGTTCTAGTTTTACCAGTACTACACGCATAGCTCACTGCCACAACAAGCAACTTCACACTAAGCACATACAGAAGTAGATAGACAATTTCCCAAGGTGTAGTCCATAAACACACATCTTGTCCTGCACACTTAAGTTCATAGCTAAAGATCTGATAACTAATTCCTGCACTAAATGTAGACAAACTCCAAGAAAGCATACTTAAACCAAACCAAAAACGTGATTTCTGATTCTGTGCCTTTTTAAAGAATTTGAATGATAAAAATAGAATGACAAATGCTAGTAAGAACACAAAGAATGTCGAAGAAGGCTCAGCAAGTACAAATCCATTAAACTCTACATACCAGTGAGTATCTAACCACTCTTGTGGAGTGACTCCCCACTTAATTTCATTAATTCTTCCTAATGCAATTAAGAATGAAATATTATGCATAATTTTAACCTTTTCTTCCCTTTGTCATAACGATAACATATGCCAATAAACATTTGAACAATTAAGACTCACGCATAAAAAAAGGAGTCATGTGTTCTAAATATAACTTCGAACACATGACTCCTTATGTTTGCTTACTAAACAAATCCAATCTAAAAACTAAAGACCCACTAACTCTTCAACATTTGCTGGAGCACTACGAACACTTAAACCTGCAAATCTCAAATCATAATTAATAATCAAAGTAGGAACTTCTCCAGTAACTCCATCACATAAGTTAGAAACTCCAGAGCGATTATTAGTGCCATGAGTTAAAACACGCCAATGAGCAGGGACAATAATGTCAACCCCACTGTAATGAGCAAATAAGCGAAGTGTTCCTTGATTGTTGACGAGCGTTGTTTTGGTAAAATCAAGTTGCATTCCTGAGAAAGAAATTGCAATTTCGTCGCTTTCAAATTCATCCTCATACGCAATCAAGTTACCCTTAAAAGCAATTTTCTTTGCATAAGATGACATTTGATTTTTTGTTTTCAATACTTCATATGCTGCGGCAGTTGCAGCCCCAACAACAGCTAAAGCGGCAAGACCACCAAAAATGGAACGTTTTTTCATGTTTCATTCTCCTTATTATTATTTTCAGTATATCATAATCAACTGTAAGTTTGATAAATCGTCTCAATTTTAGTTATAATATCCATGCAACATAGTTAGGATTAAACATATGAAAACAGGTGTTGGACAAGCTCACGCAAAAGTCATTCTAATTGGAGAACATAGTGTGGTGTATCAACACCCAGCACTCAGTCTTCCTTTTAAAGCACTTCAAGTCAAAGTTATTATAAAGCCTTCACAAGGTACAACCTTAGTATCAACACTTCATGAGGGAGATCTTGATTCTGCTCCTGACATATTAAATCCAATCATTCATCTTATACGCAACCTTCAAGAACACTTTAATCTTCAAGGATGTGAAATAAATACTGATTCTAATATTCCCCTTGGTGCTGGATTAGGAAGTAGTGCAGCACTTGCTTCGGCAATCACAAAAGCTTTCTATCATGGTATGGAAGTCGAACTTAATGATCAAACCTTACTTCAATGGATCCATGTTTCGGAAACAATGGCCCATGGTCAACCTTCTGGTGTTGATGCCTTAACAACATCCTTTGATTCAGCATGGATCTTTACTAAAGGTCAACCCCCTGTATCACTTCCACTTTCACTTAATGCATTCCTAGTCATTGCCCAAACTATGCAACAAGGCTCAACTAAAGAGGCAGTACAAAAAGTAGCTAATAAGGTATCTCAAGAAGGTTTAAAATCAATTGATGAATTAGGTCTTCTTTCACATCATGCTTTAAAATATATTAAAGATAATGAACTTGAATTACTAGGAAAAACCTTAACTCAAGCCCATGAAGTCTTAAAACATCTAGGCATAAGTACTAAGACACTTGACCAATGTGTAGAACAAGCATTAAAACACCATGCTTTGGGTGCAAAACTCACCGGAGGTGGATTAGGAGGGTGTATGATTGCCTTAGCTAAAGATCAAGCATCAGCCAATGAGATAATGAGTACATTAAAAGAAATCACCCCACACGTTTGGAGTATGTCACTACAATGAAACATATCGTTACTGCGAAAGCACCTGTTAACATTGCCCTAATTAAGTATTGGGGAAAAGAAGATGAAGCTAAAGTAATTCCTTATACAGGATCACTTTCTTTAAGTGTGAGTGAGTTATACACTGTTACCACAATAAAACATAGCAGTCATGGATTTTCCTTTACCTTAAATGGTAAAAAAGCTTCGAAAGCAGATGCATTAAAGATTAAGAAATTTCTCTCTCATTTTGCTCAAGAACATGAACTTGAAGATATTAGTGTTATCTCTGAAAATACAGGACCCACTGCAAGTGGTGCAGCATCCAGTGCAAGTGGCTTTGCAGCCTTAGCAAAAGCAGCGAATACATTCTTTGAAACCAACTTTGAAAATGAGATTCTCGCAAGCATTACAAGACTTGGTAGTGGATCTGCTTGCCGTAGTTTATTTGGGGGACTTGTGGTATGGGAGAAAACAGGTGAGGTTTATACAATTCGTGAAGATGGTTTTGATTTCATCATGGTGTTTGCTTTACTAACTCATCAAAGGAAATCAATCTCTTCAAAACAAGCGATGAAAAATACAGTAAGCACTTCACCATATTATGAAGCATGGGTTTCAAAGACAACTCAAGATTTGATTGCGATGAAACATGCTATACATGTTGAGGACTTAAGAACCATTGGTGAGCTTACACAATCTTCAGCACTCGCAATGCACGCAAGTATGTTAAGTGCAACTCCACCAACTTTATTTTTAACCCATCATTCTTTAGAAATTATTCATGGAATTATGGATCTACAACGCCATGGAGAATTTGCTTATCCTACCATGGATGCAGGTATGCATGTTAAGATATTAACCAATGCACAATCTCTTCCAAAAGTATTAGAAACCTTAGATGCTTTTAAAGTGAAAGACATCATCGTGACCCATCCTGAGAAAGGAGCACATATCCTATATGAAGAATAATCAATGGAGTGCATTTGCCCCTGGCAAAGTATATTTTGGAGGGGAATACGCGGTAGTAAGTGGCCAAAGTAGTGCCATTATTTTCAACACGACTGTTGGAGTAAATACAACCTTTACCCAAGAAGATACATGGAGTGTCACATCATCTCAGCAAACCTTTGGATATGAGTTAACCCATCATCAAGGATTAGTGGCGATACCAAGTAATCTATTGGTTCAAGATGCGATAAATGTCGTTCAAAGATATGCTCAACAGCTTGAATTTGATTGTTTGAAAGGACATCTTCATATAGAGAGTTCTCTTGACTACAGTGCTACCATTAAATATGGACTTGGATCAAGTGGAGCAGTATGTGTCAGTATCATCAAAGTGCTTATCCAAGCATATGGACTTGAATTATCACCACTTGAAATATATAAACTCGCGGTACTTGCACAATTAGAACACTTCTCATATTCATCGCATGGTGATGTTGCGGCAAGTGCTTATAACACATGGATTATCTATAACAAATACGATGATACTTGGTTGTATCAACACATTCATAAAGATATTGAATGGCTTATTCATCATGTGTGGCCAAACCTACGTATTGATGTAATTAAAGCTCATCATTTCCCAATTAGTCTTGTGTTTACAGGTTCTTCTGCAGATTCACAAGAACTTGTGAGAAAGATGAAACCTCACTTAACTAAACCATATTATTCACTTTTTATTGAGTCCACAAAACAAAGCATTGAACCATTATCCCATGCGATAGATCAAGATTGTATGAACAATATTCTTAAGCATGCAAAATCACTCACTCGCGCCATGGATATGTTGCAACGTAATACTAAAATTGAGATAAAGACCCCAGTGATGGAACGTATTTCTGAAATTATTGAACCATTTAATGGTTTACTTAAAGTGTCTGGAGCAGGGGGTGGCGACTGTGTATGGTGTCTATATCCCGATGTTTTAGCCCAACAAATGGGAAATGATGTACTCATACAAGAAGGTTTTGTAATCTTGGATGATTTAGTGCATATGCCAAACAAGGAGAGAGTATGAGTCAAAGAAAAGATGACCATATTGCCTTCGCTTTAGAACAACAGGTTAAAAACAATGATTTTGATCGTTTTCGCTTTGTGCACACTTCAATTCCTAGTACTTCATTAGATTCCATTGATTTAAGAACAACTTTAGGACCATTCACACTTAACGTTCCGTTTTTTATCAATGCAATGACCGGTGGCAGCAATCAAAGTTTTGAAATCAATGAGAAACTCGCACAACTTGCGAAAGCATGTGACCTTGCCATGGCAACAGGATCAGTATCCATTGCATTAAAAGATCCAAGTCTTTCAGATGCATTCACAATACTCTCAAAAGTAAATCCAGAAGGATTAAGGATTGCGAATGTTGGAGCTGGAAGTCGTAGTGATAAACTAAATCAAGCAGTTGATCTAGTGAATGCTCATGCGTGTCAAATTCATCTGAATGCTTTACAAGAACTCATAATGCCTGAAGGAGATAAGAATTTCTCTTCGTGGTGGAATGATTTGGAAGACTGTGTACTTCATTCAAAAGTCCCAATCATTGTTAAAGAAGTAGGGTTTGGTATGAGTCCACACACTATTCTAAAGCTTGAATCTCTTGGGGTTAAAATGATTGATGTAAGTGGCCAAGGTGGAACAGATTTCGCTTGGATTGAAAATCAGCGACGTAGTCATTCCTTAGATTTCTTTAATGGTTGGGGACACTCAACATTAGAAAGTTTGCTTAGTGTAAAAGGAAGAACTCACGTGGATTTAATTGCAAGTGGGGGAATACGAGGAGCACTTGATATTGCAAAAGCATTAGCATCTGGTGCTAAAGCAGTTGGTCTATCATCATATTTTCTTAAGTTAGTGACCAATCACTCACTACAAGAAGCTATTACTCAAGTAGAGCAATTAAAAAATGAACTAAAAATGATACTTTGTGCACTTGATGCTCATGATATAGAATCACTCACAAAAGTTGACTTTATCCTTGATGCGGACTTAGATCATCGCATTACAAAACTAAAGGAAACGTTTTAACACAAAAAAGAGGCATGTGCCTCTTTATTTGTGTCTATAATAATTTCTTTAATTCAGTGGTAGAATATTCTGTTGAGAAGCTAAAGCGATTAGCAAGCACATAAATATCGGAATATTCAAATTGCTTGTAACGTTTAGTGAATGAGTGAATTCGACCATAGTAGACTGGTGTATTGCGTGTGATTTCAAGGATACCACTCACGTAGATTGTGGATGGAATTACCGATGAGAGTCTGCGTGAATACTCAAATGAATAATCTGGATAATGTTTTTCTAAAGTTTGGTAAAGTGTATCTTGTGTAAAATCAACATCTTCAATATCCTTAAACATCTTCACTGGTAAATATGTGTTAGAGAATGCTAGTAGCTCATTGTCTGCATAATATTTACGTTGAACCATTAGAAGCGTTTCACGATCTTTAAATTCAGCATCCTTTTGTTTTTTTGGATAGTGTTTGGTAAGTGAAACTTCTGAAATGACCTCACGAACTTCTTCATAATGATTAAGCAGTAAATCATGAAGTGCTTCAAGTTTTTTGTAAGTCATACTTGGAATTTTTCGTGTTAGTGTGAAATAAGTATCTTTACTTTTTCTCGCCAATCCATTAGCAACAATCTCTTCAAGAATTTCGATAAGTTTTGTTTCTTCGAGTTCTGGAGCAAGTTGTTTTAATGAATCAATTGATAGTGGAGTATTAGGAGGTATAAGTTGTTTTTGAATGGCTTGGGTGATGGTGTTAAATAGTTGAATGTCGACACTTTCTTTACGACGACGATCTATTTCAAAGTATGTATGGATCATACGTTTTCTCCTTCAATGAGGGTTTCAAACGTTGTGTTTTTACCACTCGCGACATATTGGCGTACTACGATAATGTCTCCATCTTGATCAAGTAATGATATTTTGATGCGATGAAGTGCATCAGGTAAGTCAAGTTTTAAGATGCTTACAATAGGTCCAGTAGCTTCTTCTAATGATATGGTTAAAGTTGCTCCTTTAAATAGAGGCATAAGAGCATCAAAAGGAGATTTCTTTTGGTGAATAGCCCATTGTACTTCTTTATTGACTTTAGAATGGAATGTGTCTTCAACAAAAAGGAGTGGTCCAAAAGGATTAGCATATACTTGAGATTGGATTGTTACTGTAGTATTAATAGGGAAATAGACAGCTAGGGTTGTAGCTGGATGAACGACTTTAGAGTCATTAAGTAAGATAAATGATGACACATCACTTTTCTTTTGAATCAAAGCTTTATCAAGTCTTAATAATTCATTGTAGTTGAAGGTAAGGTGCGACGTTGCAGAAATAAACGTTCCTTTACCTTTTATACGATAAAGAACACCTTGATCTTCTAAAGATTGGTATGCTTGACGCACGACAGTTCTAGATATAGAAAAGAATTCACATAAATCATCTTCTTTTGGAAGTAAGTCATGAGTTCTTAATAGATGTGAGTCTAATGCATGAATAATCCCATCTTCGATTTGCTTATATATCGGTGTTGAAGATGTCTTATCAATATTGAGATAGTACATTATTGGTCCTCCTATGTATAAGATATTATACGCCTGATTTTCACAAATATAAAGATATAGTTATAACAATGTGTCTTATAGTATATACAATTTAATTATACGTAGCGGCAATCGCTGAAAAACTAACCATAATCAGGAATGAAACCAAAATATATGGAAAGTATCTAAATATGATGAAATAGAATATGCTTTTAATTGCTTTTAGCTCGATTTAGATGATTAGACATAATTAAAAAAAGGACATCATTTATGATCAAATCATAATGAAGTCCTATTAGATTTATATTACATACCAAAGTAAGTATATAACTATCTTAATTCTTGAAATCGTTTAATAATTGAAACGGTGCCAGCTACAATGACCATGATTTCAAGTCTTCCAAATAACATACCAAGGATAGACGTCCACATAAGAACATTAGGTGTAGTCATTGAAATAATACCTGTGGATGTTCCTACAGTACCAAGTGATGAAGCAAATTCAAACAATGAATCAACCACTGAGTAATCATGTAATGCAAAGATTAAGGTTCCGATACCTAAAGCAGTTAAGTATATGACGATGTATATTAATGAATCAAAGGATAGATTCTTATCAATAGTAGTCACTTCCCCATTATTGTGATGGTAAACAGAATTCTTAATAATTTGTTTAGGAAGTGTAAGACGCTTAAAATACATAAAGATTGACTTTGATGCAATTGCGATTCTGCTTTGTTTAATCCCACCAGCTGTTGAACCACTTCCACCACCTATGACCATCAAGATGACAAGCAATACGACCCATATTGGTCTCCATTGACTATAACCCGAAGTAACAGTAAAACCGGTAGTTGTGATTGCAGAAATAACTTCAAAAACAATTATTCTTAATGATATTCCAATTGAACTGGTAGAGTTGAAGTAGATTATCGAAGAAATAAGTAAACTTGCACATGCAAAAATCTTAAATTCTGAAGTTTTTAGAAATGCTATAAAACGTCTATTCAATAACAATAAATGTGTTGCGAAATTTGTTGCCCCTAAAACCATTAGTATCATAGTAAATAACTCAATTGGAAATGAATTGTAGTGAATAATACTTTTTGCTTGAGGAGCAAAACCACCTGTTGATAATGCGGCCATTGCAATATTTATCGCATCAAATGAGTTCATTCCTAAGAATACATATCCTAAAATTCCAAAAGCTACATATCCTATGTATATTTTAAAAATTAAACGTGCAGATTGGTTTAGATTTGGCATTAACTGATCATTGTGACCTTCTTGTGTGTATAACCGAAGACCAGGTGATTTAACGATAAATGACAAGGCTACAAGAACAATACCGACTCCTCCAAAAAACTGAGTTAAGCTACGATAAAGAATAATAACCAATGGAGCATTAGCAACATTAAGCACACTAAGACCTGTTGTTGTCCATCCACTGGTTGACTCAAAGAAAGATTGAGTAAACGTAAGATTTTGAAAAAGCATATATGGAATAGAGGATAGTAAGATAGTAAGAAGCCAAGTAAGTGTTACTATAATCGCATCATCATTTCTTTGCAGCTTTGTGTCTTTGTACTCTTTAGTTAAAGATATTACTAACGAAGTAGTAGCAAGAATGACTAAGGCAATGATAGCCATTTTCCCATATAACTCGATCTCACTAAAATTATAAAACAATGCTACTCCAGAGAGCATCATAGGGAGTATTGAGAAACGAGTTAAGGCACTAATGTAATAGATGATATGAAGATCTTTTTTCATGCATCTTTTCCTCGAGTTAAAACATTAATCGTTTCTTGTTTATCGCATTCATTGACTAACACAACACATTTATCATTAAGCATCATGATAGTATCTCCTTTTGGAATGATACTTTGACCATGTCGAATGATACACCCAATGATTGCTTGTTTAGGAAGATCAATCTCAGATACCAATTTTGAAATAACATCTGAATTTGACGAAATCGTAATCTCAAAAATACCGACTTGCCCTGTTTCGATTGGAATGTAGTTATCTATCTTTTGAAGAATGACAAGTTGTTCGATCATACTTGAAACAATGTGCGTGCTTGAAATAACGTTTGATATACCAAGTCGCTTAAATATTTCAACATTAATTGGGTTGTTTACAGTACAATAAACTTTCTTCACATTAAATTGATATTTTGCAATTTGTGAAGAGATAAGATTATCAGCATCAGAAGGCATAAGTGCAATGAGAAAATCAGAACTTTCGATATTGAGATCTTCAAAAATATAAGGTTTAGTTCCATCCCCACATGCAACTGTTGCTGATGGAAAATCATGAGCTAATTCCTCACAAAATTGAGCAGTGTCATTAATAACCGTCACATCAATTTGATGTTGTAAAAATGATTTAATTAAAAATTTGGCTTTCTTTCGTCCACCGACAATAATGATACGTTGTTTTCTCATAGTATATCTCCTAGACGTCGTTCAAACTCTTTCACTGCTAGTGATGATGTATTAATAAACTCGATGTGATAAGTATGACAAAGGAGTTCTTTGGATTGATCATAAATTCTAGTGTAAACCTTAGTAACTCCTAATAATTTTGAAACAATCTCAGAAACCATTAAATTCAAATTGTCATTATCAGTCACAACAATCACTACATCCTCTGGTTTTAGTTTAAGATCAAGTATGTTCTGAGTATTCTCAGCATCCTTCACAAGAAAATAACCACTATATCCTTCATGAAGTTTTCTAAATGCATCCTCATCTTTATCCATAATGGTGACATCATGACCAGATAATGATAACCATGATGCAATATTTGCGCCAAGTCTGGAAGAACCTATGACAAAGAAACGTTTGTATTTTTTCATTGTGACTCCTTATTGAAATAAATTGAATTTGTGTGACGTGAATGCAATTGAAACTCTATGATATTCATTCTTGAAGGATCGTAGCTTGGATCTAGTGCATACGCTGCGCGATAGTGTTTCATTGCATGAATGACATCACCTTGTATTTCAAACCAACACCCTAATAAATTGTGCCCCCATGGTTCGTTTGGAAACGCAGTAATAAGATGAATGATTTTCTCATAGGTTGTTTGTAAATCTTTACTTATTAATTGCTTACTAATCTCATAGACTTGAGGATCTTCATGTGTTGGTAGTTTCATAGTGTACCTCCACTGAAATTGTATAAAAATCCATATAAAAACGATGTTAATAGAAATTAACATCGTATAAAGATTCTATAAAGATGAAGGTGAATTATTCGATGAAACGATACCCTACACCAATGTGTGTTAATAGAAATCTTGGTCTTGTTGGATTTGGTTCCAATTTTTTTCTCAAATTAGCCATAAAAACACGAAGATTTTGTGCGTCAGATTCTGAGTGATTAACACCCCAGATTGATTTAAGAATTGAAGTTGATGTGCATACACGTCCATGATTCAATGTAAGATGCTTAAGGATTTGATATTCAATAGGAGTTAAGTGTATTTCACTTTGATTAAGATATACTTGTTCCTTTTCATAGTCAATTTTAAATTCCTCATAACTGTAAAACTGCTTATGAGGATCAGAAGATGTTTTCTTTCTTAGACCAACTCTAACACGAGCTAATAGTTCTCCAGGATTAAAAGGCTTTGTAATATAATCGTCAGCTCCCTCATCTAAAAGGTGAACTTTCTTAGCGAAATCATCAATTGCGGAAACAATAATAATTGAACTCTCAGTGAACTGTCGATTCTTAATTAAGAAATCCTCACCATTTTCTTCTCCTAAAGTTAAATCAAGCAATATCAAATCTGGGGTATGTGAGAAGAACATTGTATATGCACTTGAAAGATTAGATGCAACACATACATCATAGCCATTGTTTTTGAGTAATGTACTCATAAAATGCTGAAGTGAATTATCATCTTCAATGATTAGAATTTTGCTCATTTTTCCTCCTCATAGATTGGAAGTCGAATACTCATTATGGTTCCTACTGGAAAGTTATTTCTAATTTGAATTGATCCATTATGAGCATCAATGATTTCTCTTACAATACTAAGTCCCAATCCAACGCCTTGTCTAAATTTCTTATCAAGAGGTTTCGTAGAATAGAATCTCTCAAATATCTTCTCTTTAATTTCACTTGATATCCCAGCACCTTCATCAACAATTTCAACTAAGCAAAACTGATCTTGAAGTGAACTGCGAACGTAGACGGTCTTATCAGAGAATTTGAGTGAATTATGAATTAAGTTATAGAAAGCAGTAATCATTAATCGAGGTTCAATATTAACGAAATGATTTCCATGTTGATAGTTGATTTGAATGCGATTGAGATCCTCATGTCCAAAATGTTGTATCGTTTCCTCAATAACTTCTTCAATCAGCATTGGTTGAAATAAGTCATCAAGATTTTGATTATTTAGTCTAATGAGTGAAAGTATGTTTTCAACAGAATCTAACAACCACTGTGCATCCTGATAAATATTCTTCGCAAGTAAGGTGTCTTTATTATCAGCTTGAATTTGATCAATAAGTATCGTTGAAGAACCAATGATTGATGCTAAAGGTGTACGCAAGTCATGTGAGATTGATGATAACAATGAAACTCTTAATTTCTCTTGTTCATAGTTAAGCTTAGATACTTCCTGCATCTTTATGGATTCAACTCGTTGTTTAGCTAAAGCTAATATTGAACCAATGGTAGACATCCATTCAACAGCATCAGCACTCAAACTTGCACCATTAACAATTATGAATCCTCTTACTTCCTTATCAATAATGATAGGAAAAAAGCTAATTGTATTTGAACCAAAAATTTGTGTTTTGGGTAAGTGAGTCATAAACGATTCTATGGCTGTATCACGCAACTCAAAATCAAGTGTTTCAATCATCTTAAACACATGATCAACTGTATCAAAGATTTCTATGACGACATCACTATCAAGTGATTCTTTTAATAAATCTCTTGCATCTTTCAGACTTGAATTCAAATCGAGAGATTGGTAGAGTAACTCACTTAATTGGAATAGATAACGATTGTTAAGACTTCTTATGTGTGCAATATGACGGTTCTTATTGCTGGTGTAAACAAGATACGAGGTAAAACTACTCACAATCAACATGCTGATAAAAGTAAATAAATACTGAAAATCATCCACTCTAAATGTGTAATAAGGAATCGTAAAGAAATAATTAAATGTCAAAACGTTGGCTAATGTTAATATCGTGCCATAAATATAAGGAACTTTTAATACAGTCCAAACAATAGATCCAAGAACAAACGTCAAAATAATCGTTGATTCTTGCCATCCAAAGGTGTTTAGCGTTAACGAGATGATCGTCGTTAACAACCATATTAAGAATATTTTTAAGAAATTAATCAGGTGAGTTTGAGATGATTTGTGCTTCTTCATTATTTTATTATACTCTCTTTGTTCAAAATTAATAATATCACGTTATAATATTTACAAGAGGTAAACATCATGAAACTATACATTAAGCAGAAACTATTTTCGTTTAAAGATCGATTCACAATTAAAGATGAAAATGAAGTGGATGTATTACAAGTGGAAGGTAAGGTCTTCTCATTTGGCAAACAATTAAGTGTCCAAACGATGGATCTTCAACAAGTTGCATATGTTAAGCAAAAAGTATTAAATTTCTTACCAACTTTTGAAATTACAGTCAATGATGAAGTCCACGTTTTAAAGAAACAGTTCACATTCTTTAAACCCGCTTATACTTTACCATCATTAAACATTCGTATTGAAGGCAACTTCACCGCTCACCAGTATACAATACTTCGCGATGGATTAGTGATTGCGAATATTTCTAAAGCATTCTTCTCATTTGCGGATAGTTATGAAGTAGAGATTTTAGAAGATAAAGACATGAATATCGTCATTGCGATCGTAATTGCCATCGATGCAGTGCTTTCTATGGAGCGCTCTTCTCACGTAAATACTAACAATAATCGCTAACCCAAAAATAAACATTCAATAAGTTGAACTTTATTTGCTTTTGTATGACACACCATGTATAATGTGCTTGTATCAGAAATTACTTAGAATAATTTTAGATTCAGAAAGGGTATAGGTTACATTGTTAATGCAAGGCAAAGTCAAAAAGTTCAACAAAGAAAAAGGCTTCGGTTTTATTAAACTCGAAGACGATCGCGACGTGTTCTTCCACTACAGCCAATTAAACATGGACGGATTCAAGACCATCGAAGAAGGTGCTCTAGTAGAATTTGAACTAGTTAATGGCGATCGTGGATTACAAGCTCAAAATATCGTTAAGCTTTAATCACTAAAAAGTTGGGAATTCCCAACTTTTTATTTTATAATAATACAGGAGGCTATCTATGAATAAACTGATCAGTTCGTTTTTTAATTTCGATAAAAAGCGTTTATCTCAAATTGAGAAAAGGGCTAAAGAAATTGATGCATTATCAGACCAATATCGTGCGATGAGTGATGACCAACTCAAAGCCATGACATTACAACTTAAAGAAAGACTTAAAACATCATCATTAGATGATATTTTAGTAGACGCTTTTGCAACAGTTCGCGAAGCTGCTTACCGAGTCATTGGAGAATATCCGTATCTTGTCCAACTTATGGGGGGTATTGTCCTTCATGATGGAGACATTGCAGAAATGAAAACGGGGGAAGGGAAAACCTTAACCTCAGTACTTCCAGTATATCTTAATGCACTTAGTGGACTTGGTGTTCATGTCATTACTGTCAATGAATACTTAGCACAACGTGATGCGAAGTGGATGGGACAAATCCATGAATTTTTAGGTCTTAGTGTCGGTGTGAATATTCGCACCATGACTCCTCAACAAAAACGCCAAGCTTTCTTAAATGACATAACATATACAACTAATGCTGAAATCGGGTTTGATTACCTTCGTGACAACATGGTTACGGATGTAAAAGATCGTGTTCTTCGTGTCTTAAATTTTGCACTTGTCGATGAAGTGGATTCCATCTTAGTGGATGAATCAAGAACTCCTCTCATTATTTCTGGAGGACAACGACAAACGGCAAACATTTATATTTCAGTCGATAAATTCATTAAACGTTTTGAAGAAAACGTAGACTTTGAAAAAGATATTAAGTCACGTGTAGTTACACTCACTGAAGTGGGTGTTGCTAAGTGTGAGAAACACTTTCAAGTGGCTAACCTTTATGATTTAAAAAATACGAATCTTGTTCACCACATTCAACAAGCTCTCAAAGCAAACTATATCTTTGCTCGTGATGTAGAGTATGTGGTTCAAGAGCGTCAAATTATTATCGTTGACCAGTTTACAGGTCGTTTAATGCCAGGTCGTGCATATTCTGATGGTTTACACCAAGCCATTGAAGCAAAAGAAAATGTTCCGATTAAACAAGAAACATCAACCATGGCTACCATTACATACCAAAACTTCTTTAGACTATACAAGAAGCTTTCTGGTATGACAGGGACTGCTAAAACGGAAGAAGAAGAATTCTTAGCGATCTATAATATGCGCGTTGTGGAAATTCCAACCAATCGTCCGATTGTGCGTGAAGACTTTCCAGATGCGGTATATGGCACTAAGAAAGCGAAGTTTGAAGCACTTATTGCGGAAGTCAAGGCACTTCATGAAATTGGACAACCAGTCCTTGTAGGGACGGTTGCGGTAGAAACTTCTGAATTCTTATCTAAAGTCTTTTCCCAACGTAAAATTCCTCATGAAGTACTCAATGCGAAAAACCATGCTCGTGAAGCTGAAATTATTGCGAAAGCAGGTTTCAAAGGTTCTGTCACCATCGCCACTAACATGGCAGGTCGTGGTACTGACATTAAGTTAGGACCTGGAGTAAAAGATCTAGGTGGGCTTGCAGTATTAGGATCTGAGCGTCATGAATCACGACGTATTGATAATCAGCTTCGTGGACGTTCTGGTCGTCAAGGAGATCCTGGGTTCTCACGTTTCTTTGTCTCAGTACAAGATGATCTTATGATTCGATTTGGATCTGAGCGTATGGAAGGACTCTTTAAGACATTAGGCGATGTCGCCATTGAATCGAAGATGATTACACGCTCCATTACTTCAGCACAAAAACGTGTTGAGGGTGTTAACTTTGATGTACGTAAAACATTACTTGAATATGATGATGTCCTTCGCCAACAACGTGAAATCATTTATGAGCAACGCAATTTCATTTTAGAAAATGATAATGTGCATGCGATTGTCAAAGACATGTTTGATCGTGTAGTGCTTAATCTTATTCGCTCATACACAACCCCATCCACAAAAGAAGTCAAAATTGACTGGGATGGATTAATTCCTGCGATTCATAAACTTGGCTTTACCGACATTGACTTAAATCCTACAACAATGTTAGATGTCCCACTAAGTGACATTGAAGCTAAACTTACAGATATGATTTGGCAATTTTATGAAACTAAAATTGAACCTTATAAAGAAGTGGTACTACCTGTAGAAAAAACATTAGTACTACGCATTGTTGACCGTGCTTGGGTTGAACATATTGATACCATGTCTAAACTTCGTGAGGGGATTCATTTACGCTCATATGCACAAAATAATCCACTTCAAGCATACGTTGAAGAAGGCTTTGCCCTCTTTGAAGATATGCTTGCCCGTGTTTCAAATGAAACAGTATTGTATTGTTTAAACTTACATGTTGAGAAAAAAGAGAATTAATCATGGAACTCTATGAATTAAAATACCAATGTTCAGACATCGTCTTCAAGCTAAAAGCGCTTGAAGACTCCCTTTGATGTTCCATCAAAGAAACAACGCATACAAGAATTAGAAGGTTTAATGGATGACCCAAATTTTTGGGGAGATAAGAAGGAAAGTTCAAAGGTCATTGGAGAACTCAATGGTCTTAGAAATACTCTTGAATCTTTACAGTCCTTAAAAACACAGTTTATTGGTCTTGATAGCACAGTTGATTTACTTAAAGAATCATATGATCAAGAGATGAAAGACATGGTTGAAATGGAATACTTAGAAGCACTCGAAGCTTTTGAGCAATTTGAAGTCAAAGTTTTATTATCCCATGACTATGATCAGCACAATGCGATTGTAGAGCTTCATCCAGGAGCAGGGGGTACTGAAAGTCAAGACTGGGCATCGATGCTGTATCGTCTATATACGCGTTGGGCAGAACGTAAAGGATTTAAAGTCACTGTCCTTCATTACCTCGATGGTGAAGAAGCAGGGATCAAATCAGTATCTTTTAAAGTTGAAGGTCCTATGGCTTTTGGACTTTTAAAAAGTGAAAAAGGAGTCCATCGTCTTGTACGTATATCACCATTTGATTCTGGTGGACGTCGTCACACATCGTTTGCGTCAGTGGATGTTATGCCTGAGTTTGATAACAGTATTGAAATCAATATTGCGCCAAATGACATTGAAGTTGAAACCATGCGTGCCTCTGGAGCTGGCGGACAACATATTAATAAAACAGACTCAGCAGTACGAATGACGCATAAACCTTCAGGGGTTGTGGTGACATGTCAAAGTGGACGTTCACAACTTCAAAATCGTGAAGAAGCATTAAACATGATTAAATCCAAGTTATATCAACTTGAAATTGAAAAACAAGAAGCAAAACTTGCGGATATTAAAGGTGAACAACGCTCAATTGAATGGGGTTCACAAATACGATCTTATGTCTTTGCGCCGTATACGCTAGTGAAGGATGTGCGTACAGGAGTTGAAGAAGGTAACGTTGCGAAAGTCATGGATGGCGATATTGATCAGTTCATCTATGCAGTTTTAAAATCAAACGTGAAGTAATTGTGCGTAGCATCACAAATTAATATTTTACCTATCAAAAACAACTCGATTATCTAAAGATATTTGAGTTGTTTTTCATTAATCTGATACGATAGTCATGCAGGCAAAGATAATACTCTACTCTGCTGGAAGGATGTTTATGAAGAAATTGTTAATTAGTTTAAGTTTATTGGTTTTAGTACTTGCAGGGTGTGCTCCAAGTGAGACCCAAGAGGACTCAAAAGAACTCAATATTTACTCGGCTCGCCATTATGATATTGATAAAGCAATTATCGCTTCCTTTGAAGCGGAAACAGGTATTAAAGTTAATGTCATCGCAGGAAATGGGAATGAACTACTTGAGCGTATGATTCGTGAAGCTTCACAACCTGAAGCTGATTTATTTTTAACTGTAGGTGCAGAAACGTTATATACAGGTATTAATGAAGATCTATTTGATAAAGTGAATGTAGAAAGCTTTTCTTCAGTGCTTGATGAGCGCTACTATGGAGAAAAGTGGGTCGCTTACACTAAACGTGCGCGCGTCATCGTGTATAATAAGAATGCCTATCCAAATGGGGTCAATGTTCAATCATATTTTGATTTAGCTGATCCCCAATGGTCTGGAAAAGTCTTAACACGCTCCTCGACAAATTCCTATAATATTGCTTTGTTGGCTTCTTTGATCTTAACTGAAGGAAGTGAAAAGGCAACAGAATGGGCAACGGGTGTTGTGAATAACTTTGCACGTCGTCCAACTGGAAATGATCGTGCACAAGCAGCAGCAGTTATTGCTGGATTAGGTGATCTTGGTATTATGAATACATATTACCTTGGTATTATGATTAACAGTGCTGATCAAGCTGAACGTGATGTTGCGAATAGTATTGGAGTTGTATTACCAGAGGATGTACATGTGAATATCTCTTATGCTTCAATATTAAAGAATGCTAAAAATGCAGCAAATGCTCAAAAATTCATTGATTATCTACTAAGTGTAGAGAATCAAGCAATCTTTATGAATCAAAATGGTGAATACCCAGTACGTAGTGATGTACCACTTACTGAACTATTAGCTTCATGGGGAGAGTTAGATCCTCAAGATCTTGATTTTGAAAAATTGGGGCGTGTTTATGCTCAAGCTTTAATGATGTTTGATGCTGTGAAGTGGGAGTAATGATTGAAAAAAGCCGCAACCTTTAGTTATATCTTTAGCACAATTTGGATAGTCTCTATCCTTTTTGTGCTTTCTGAAAGTTTTGCGCGCTTCTTTATGGTTGCTTCTGACACATGGCAACATGTTGTCTCAGTGACTTTACCCAATATTACCTCAACAACCTTAATACTAGTTGGGGGAAGTATGCTCATTAGTGGAATCATAGGGGTATCGAGTGCTTACTTTGTCGTCACCTTTGAATTCAAATTCAGACGTTGGATTCGTTTTCTTCTTTATTTACCTCTTGCAATCCCGCCATATATTTTTGCCTATGTATTAACCTATTTCATTGGTTATACTGGGTGGATTCAATCAACACTGCGATCTTTTAATATTTTTGAACCGCAGTGGTTTGAATGGAGTAGTATGTTTATTGCAATGATGGTGTTTTCACTAACACTTTATCCATACGTATATATCTCTACTAAATCTTTCCTTGAAAGATTCATGGGAAACTATATCGAGACTGCTCGAACTTTAGGATCTCGAAGTACGGGTATATTCTTCAAAATTGCCCTCCCTCTAGCAATGAGTGCTTTTATTGGAGGAATGGTCCTTGTTGCCCTTGAAGTTCTTGGAGATTATGGAACAGTTGTCTATCTTAATGTTCCTACTTTCTCAATTGCGATCTTTAGAAGTTGGTTCGCACTTAGAGATTTTGATAGTGCACTTCGCTTATCAGGAATATTACTTGTCATTGTGTTTGTGATCTTAATCATTGAGCACTTTCTTCGTCAGAACACCAAGCAAGTCATGCCCGCAAACATTAGACCACTTAAGCGTAAGCAGTTAAAAGGGTTTAAACATGTAGCTTTAGTCTCTTACTTCATGATTCTTTTATTTTTAGCCTTAGGACTACCACTACTTCATCTTGTTTCATGGGCTTTTCAAACCACAAGTCGTATTTACTGGAATGATTTTGGTTCACAACTCTTTAATACAATGTTCTTAGGACTTGTCGTGACCTTTAGTATTGTGATCATTGGCTTTGTGGTTGGAAACTACACTCGCCTTAAACAATCTCCATGGTCTATAATTGTCTCTAAGATTACTTTGCTTGGATATTCAATTCCTGGAAGTGTTATGGCAATCTTAGTCTTGTTTGCGTTTATTACGCTTTCAAGACAGTTTAATCTTGCGCTTACAGCAGGACTTGGGATGCTTATCTATGGTTTGATCATTCGATATCTTGGTTTGGGTTATCAAAACATTGAGTGGGGATTTAAAAAGATAGGTCTTAAGAATAATGAAATATCTCAAACCTTAGGGAAGACCTATCTACAAGGTTTGTTTCAAATAGAAGTACCACTTCTTAAGTCTTCATTTCTTGCTGCCTTTGCTCTTGTGTTCATTGATGTTATTAAAGAGTTACCACTTACTTTAAATCTTAGACCATTCAACTATCATACTTTAGCAACACAGGTATATCAGTATGCTGGGGATGAGCGTTTATTTGAGGCTGCAATTCCTTCACTAGCCATTATCCTCATTTCTATGGTATTCTTATATCCTGTAATTGTAAGTGTCAACAAGGAGGATTAACATGTTTCTTGAAGTAAAAAATCTAACATTTTCCTTTGGACAACATGTCTTATTTGAAAACCTAAACATGAGCGTGGAAGCAGGCTCTTTTACTGCGATACTAGGACCAAGTGGTAAAGGAAAGACAACCTTACTTCGATGTCTTGCAGGGCTTGAAAAACCAGTGTCTGGTACTATTATCCTTGATGGTAAAACCTTGACTAGTAATGATATTCATATTGAACCTCACGATCGTAAAGTAGGTTTACTATTTCAAGATTATGCGTTGTTTCCTCACATGAGTATTGCGGATAATATTGGCTATGGCGTAAGAAAAGAAGATAAACCTTATAAAAAAATGATAGTAAATGAATTGTTAGGAATGATGGATCTAAAAGATTTTCATAATCGTAAACCTTCACAATGTTCTGGTGGTCAGCAACAACGTATTGCGATTGCACGCGCACTTGCGTCACAACCTAAAGTACTTTGTCTTGATGAACCATTCTCAAATCTTGACACGGAATTAAAAGCGCGTATGCGTGGTCAAATGAAAGTATGGTTTAAACAAAAAGGTGTTACTGTCATCATGGTCACTCATGATGTGAATGATGCGAAAGCTATGGCTGATACGATTGTTGAAATTTAATAAATCAAGGACATCAAAGGATGTCTTTTTTTTATAAAAACCATGTCATAAAAGATGGAATATTTGCAAAATGCAATTTCAGAAAAAACAGGTAATTTTCCTGTTTTTCTCTTAAATTTGTGATTTATGAAAACGTTTTCTTAATTTTAGTGCATAATTCACAAAACTATCAAAATTAAGCTTAATCTATCACTTAAAGTGTATTGTTTTTAAAAATTAGGCACTATATAATCAAGTTATAGAAGGAAGTCGTAATGATAAATGGAGGAAAATATCATAATGCAATCATCCAAATTACTTTTTGGAAACTCATCACTTAATGATGAAAAAGGGAAGACATCACTTGAGACAGTGATGATTAAAGAGGAAACATTCTTCAAAATTGAAAACTATCATCACATGAATCCATTCTTTATGACCATTGTGAGTGATACGGATCACTGGATGTTTATCTCAAGCACAGGTGGTCTCACATGTGGAAGAAATAATGCTGAATCAGCATTATTCCCATATTATACAGATGACAAAATTCATGACAGCATTGAAACAACTGGATCAAACACAACCCTCATCGTCTTAGACGATGAAAAAAGTTTTTTATGGAAACCGTTTTCGTTGCACCATCATAATGTCTATAAGATCACTCGAAACCTTTATAAAAACACGATTGGCAATAAAATTATCTTTGAAGAGATCAATCATGATTTAGGAGTCAGTTTTAGTTATACATGGAAAAACAGTAATACCTTTGGATTTATTAAAGAATCAAATTTAGTTAACTTAAAAGGTAAAGAAGTTAGTGTTAAAGTACTTGATGGAATTCGCAATATTCTTCCATATGGTGTTAACACAAACTTGCAAAGTTCACTAAGTACACTGCTTGATGGATACAAACGTTGTGAGTTAGTGGAAGAGGTTGGATTAGGTTTATTTACACTAAGCTCAATCTTAACAGACAAAGCAGAACCAAGTGAATCACTCAAGACCACCACTGTATGGTCAAAAGGTTTAAATCAACCTCACATCCTTTTATCTGAACAACAAGTTCACGCATTCTCTTTAGGTCATGATATCCACACAGAATTTGATGTGAAGGGAAGACGTGGATCATACTATGTGTGTGAAACAATTACTCTTAAATCACACGAATCTAAACAATGGGTTATTGTCTCTGAACTTAACCAAAGTCGTAATCATGTTGAAAAGCTTATTAAAGACATTAAAGAAAATCATGCTTTACTTGAAGAGATTGATGCAGATGTTCAAAAAGGAGATTTCAATCTTAAGAAACTTGTGTTTGAAGCAGATGGTTTCCAAAGCACAGCCAATGACAAAACAAGTTATCGTCATTTCTCAAATACTTTATTTAATATCATGCGTGGTGGTGTCTATGCAGATGGTTATCAAATACAACGTGATGATTTTAAAGCATTTGTGAAGGTTTGGAATAAAGAAATCTATGCTAAGCATTTAGACTTTATGAATCAACTTCCTGTTGAACTTAACTATAATGAACTTCACCAAAAAGTATTGTCATTAAAAGATTCTGACTTTGAGCGTCTTGTCCTTGAATATTTACCATTAACATTCAGTCGCCGCCATGGTGATCCAAGTCGTCCTTGGAATCGTTTCAGTATTGAGATTGCACAAGAAGATGGTAGTAAGAAACTTAACTTTGAAGGCAACTGGCGTGACATCTTCCAAAACTGGGAAGCTTTATCAGTGTCTTATCCAGAGTTCATTGAAAGTATTATTGCGAAGTTTGTGAATGCTTCCACGGCAGATGGATATAATCCATATCGTATTACTAAGAATGGCTTAGACTGGGAAGTACTCAATCCTGAAGAACCTTGGTCAAATATTGGATACTGGGGAGATCATCAAATCATTTATCTTCTTAAACTTATGGAATTATCCAATGCTTATCATCCTAAGAAACTTAAAGATTTACTTCAAAAAAATATCTTTGTGTATGCCAATGTTCCATATCGAATCAAAGGCTTTGATTCCTTAGTTGAAGATCCTAGAAATAGTATTATCTATGACTACAAGGTTGAGAAACACATTCACTCAAAAGTAGATAAGTTAGGTTCAGATGGTAAGTTACTGTCTAAGAATGATCAAATCTATAAAGTAAACTTGATGGAGAAATTATTAGTCATGCTTCTTGCGAAGCTATCTAATTATGTCCCTGAGGGTGGTATTTGGATGAACACGCAACGTCCTGAATGGAATGATGCGAACAATGCACTTGTAGGTAATGGTTTATCCATGGTCACACTCTACTACATTCATCGCTTCCAATCCTTTATGCATACTTTAGTCGAAGAACTCAGTGTAGAATCTATTGATGTTTCTAAAGAAGTTGCAACCATGTTTAATGAAACTGCGGCTGTCTTAAAGAATACTTCATCTTACCTTGGACAATCGATCACTGATGAACATCGTTTTGAAATGATGAAAGCTTTAGGTAAGATTGGTGAAGTCTATCGAAACAGTGTATATGAACATGGATTTGAAGGAGAGAAAGTATCACTTTCTGTGACTTCATTAAAAGAATTTATTGAACAATCACTTACTCACTTAAAAGATTCAATCCATAAGAACAAACGAGAAGATAATCTTTATCACTCATATAATCTTATTAAGTTTGATAAAGAAAGCTGCAGTATCTCACATCTGTATGAAATGCTTGAGGGACAAGTTTCAGTCTTAAGTTCTAAAGCACTTAGTGCAACAGAAAGTAGTGCAGTATTAAAAGCACTACGTAGTAGCTCTATTTATCGTGAAGATCAAGATAGTTATATGCTTTATCCTAATAGAGCACTTCCTAAGTTCTTAGAGAAGAATAATGTGTCACAAGAACTTGTCAATTCTTCAGTAATTTTAAAAGAAGAACTCAAACAAGGGCGTACTCGCTTTATTCAAAAAGATGTGAATGGACATTATCACTTCAATGGTCAATTCAGAAATGGCTATGATATTGAAGCAGCACTTAAAGCAACCAAAGAATACAAGGATGAAGATGTTAAGGTTGTGAAGGAAATATTCGCAGATCTCTTTAATCATCATGCCTTTACAGGACGCTCAGGTACTTTCTATAAATATGAAGGTTTAGGTTCTATCTACTGGCACATGGTTTCAAAACTTGTCTTAGCAACCCAAGAAACTTTCAATGATGTCGTTGATTCACATGGAATTAATGAAGAAGCTTTAGCACTCAAGAATGATTATCATGTGACTAAACATGGTATTGGGGTAGAGAAGACACCTGAAGAATATGGAGCTTTCCCTACAGATGCTTATTCTCATACACCTTCATTCTCAGGAGCTCAACAACCAGGACTTACTGGTCAAGTTAAAGAAGACTTTATTTCTCGCTTAGGAGAACTAGGTGTGAATGTCAAAAATGGACTTGTGCAGTTTAATCCACTTTTACTTGATAAAGCTGAGTTCTTAACAGAGAAGAAGACATGGTCACTTCCAAGAACATCCCATGAAACAGAGATTACTTTACAAGCACAATCCTTAGGATTTACGTTCTGTACAGTTCCTGTGATCTATACGTTGTCAGATCAAAAGCACATCGTGGTCTCTTACATTGATGGAAGTGAAAAACGTTTTGAAAATACCGATACACTCGATACTCAAGTGAGTCAAAGCTTGTTTAGAAGAGATGGTATGATTGATAAGATTAATGTGTATGTGGATGGAAGTGTGTTGAGATAGGTGTTGTTAGCTATATCATTGAGCATATTACGTATTTAAGTAATAAATAATTGTCAAATTGAGACATGGTTATAGGAAAGAACATCTTTAGGGGTGTTCTTTTCTATGTGTAATTATTCGGACATTAATTTCATTT
Source organism: Erysipelothrix sp. (assembly GCA_018335655.1). Classification (GTDB taxonomy): domain Bacteria; phylum Bacillota_I; class Bacilli_A; order Erysipelotrichales; family Erysipelotrichaceae; genus UBA6182. The sequence goes on along the minus strand of JAGXRX010000017.1, from coordinate 9,994 downwards.
ATTGAATTAATTGTCCAAAATACCATAATTATGACACCATTATGATAGCAAACTCAAAAGTAAATATTCCAAAACAGAATTAATTCATGAAATGATGAAAGTAACTGTTTATTTATGTGTTTATTCTAGTGTAATATTTAGGAAAGGGAGGGAGTAGAATGACTAAAATCATTGTAGGTTTAGATATTGGCATAACTTCTGTTGGATGGGCAGTGACTGATGAAGATTCGGGTAAGATTATTGATGCTGGAGTTAGACTATTTAAAGAAGGTCAAGCTGGAGAGAATGTTAAGCGAAGAACTTTCAGAAGTGGTAGAAGACTAAATCGCCGCCGTGTACACCGTGTTAAAGATTTTGTTAAGTTGGCGATAAAAGAGGGTTTAGTAAAAGAAGATTATGAAATTCTTTCAAATCCTATCGAATTACGTGTAAAAGGGATTAGACAAAAATTATCAAATGAAGAATTGTTTACTGCTTTATATCATATTGTTAAAAAACGTGGATCTAGCTTTGAAGTTGTTGAAGATGAAAAAGTGAAAGATGAAGAAACCGCAAAAGCATCATTGTCTATGAGTGACAAACTCATTGCAAGTGGACTATATGTTTGCGAGATTCAACTTCAAAGATTAGAAGAAAAAGGTCATTTCAAAGGTTCAGATAATATCTTTAGAACTAAGCATTATGAGAAAGAAGCAAGACAAATTCTTAATAATCAATCAGTAAGCGAGTTATTCGTTAATGGTGTTATCGAGCTAATCAATCGAAGAAGACATTTTTCGGATGGGCCCGGAAGTATGAAATCTCCATCGATTTATGGTCGTTTTATAGTTCAAGATGATGGATCTATTGAAATCATTGATCTCATTGAAAAAATGAGAGGTCGATGTTCGATTTATCCTGAGCATTTTAGAGCTCCTAAACAAGCTCCAAGTGCAGAACTGTTTAACATTTTGAATGATTTAAATAATCTTAAAGTATTAAATGAATCAATAGACATTGAGACAAAAAAAGATATCATTAGAGTTCTAATCCGTGAAGACAAAGCTCATTCAATTACCATGTCAAAACTTACAAAACATTTGAATGTTACTACCGAAGATATTAAGGGATATCGTGTCAATGCAAAAGACGAACCAATTTTTTCTGAGTTTATAGGTTTGAAATTAGTTCTTAAAGCAGTTGATGAATCACGTCATCAACTCTACCTGGATAATTTTGCCGTTATTGATGAAATTATGGTGATTTTAACTTCTACAAAAGTTATTGAAGAGAGATTTGAAAAACTGATACAGTTACAAGAGAGATTACCAATCATTCATATAGATGATATTAAACCACTTAGTCAAATTTCAAAAATAGGAGGATATCATTCTTTATCTTTAGAAGCAATTTATCAATTAAATAATGAACTCTTTGATTCAACTGATAATCAGATGCAGATAATCCACAGATTACATTTGAACCAACTCAATACAGATCACTTAATTGGTTTAAAGGACATCCCATATGATCGAACTGCGATTCTTAGTCCTGTTGCAAAACGAGCTCAACAAGAAGCAATTAAAGTTGTTAATCAAATTCGCAAGAATTATGGTGAAGCTAGTAAGATTTTTGTAGAGTTAGCAAGAGAAAAGAATAGTGATGAAAAGAAATCATTGATAAGAAAAGCTCAAAAGAATTTGGAAACTCTAAACAAAAGTTTACAAGAAATCGTTGGAGAAACAGAGATCAATTCCAAAACACGCCTTAAACTTAGACTCTATAAAGAGCAAGAATGCAAATGTGTATATACGGGGGAATGTTTAAACATAAACTCAATTCTAAGTGATCCAAATGCATATGATATTGATCACATTATTCCACTCTCAGTTTCACTTGATGATTCTATGGCAAATAAAGTTCTTGTAACTAATAAAGCTAATAGAGAAAAAGGGAATCTCACACCGCTTCAAGCATTTAGAAGTAATAAGTTTGACGGTTGGAGTGAAGAATCATTTAGGTATTACGTATCAAATCTTGCAGCATATAAATACGGTGCAAATAAGAAAAAATTGAATTATTTGCTAGATGAGAGAGAAATCACATCTTACTCAAATATGAAAGATTTTATAGCCAGAAATCTTGTGGATACAAGATATGCTTCAAGAGTTGTATTAAATACTCTTCAAGATTACTTTAAGGTAAATCAAATACCAACAAGAGTAGTCCCAATAAACGGTAAAATTACTGCTATGTTAAGAGGTAAGATTGGAATTAAGAAATCACGTGACGAGAACTATTTTCATCATGCCATTGATGCTGCTACGCTGACACTATTAACACAGCAAAGTCATTTCTCTAAAGTTTTCGATAATATTTTGATAGAAAACAAAGATGTTGAAATCAATACTGATGGTATACCAGTCTATGATTACAAAGATTTTCTCACTGAGTCATTTATGCAAAAATTAGTACCTTTAAGAGAACTCGCTGAAGAACATGAATTTAAAGATGATTTACCTTTCAAATTTTTAGAATCAAAGATTAAGATATCTCATAAAGTTGATAAGAAACCAAACCGTTCAGTAAGTGATCAAACGATATATTCAACAAGACAAACTGAAGAGGGTGAGGTTGTTATAAAGAAATACAAGGATATTTATGACCCTAAATTTCTTACACTTGCACAAGATATTATTGCTAATAAAGTTCAAAATAAATATCTTATGGCAAAGCATGATCCAAAAACATTTGAGAAACTAGTAGAAATTGTAAATCAGTATATGAGAGAATTCAAAGAATTAAAAGAAAATCCATTTAGTGTTTATTACAATAACCATGGCAGTGTCCAAAAATTTTCCAAGAAAGGTAATGGACCTGAGATAAAGTCAATTGCATATGTTGATGGAAGATTAAATAGTCATATAGATATATCAAGTAAATATGAGGATTCATTATTCACCAATAAGCAAAAACGAGTTGTACTTCAACAGATATCTCCTTATAGAACTGATTTCTACGTAAACGATAAGAATCAGTATAAATTTGTCACTATACGTCGCAGTGATGTGAGATATTCTGGTAAGAAAAACCTATATTTTATTGAAACAGATTGGTATCAAGAACAAATGGATAAGAAAAGCATTGATAAAACATATGATTTCTTATTTTCAATGCACAGAGACGAGTTGATGTACATTGAAAAACAGGAAAAAAATATTGATGGATCAGTAAGCATAATTAAAGACATATGGAAGTTTACAGCCACTAACAATGATACTAAGAATACAATTGAGATTAAACCAATTCACTATTATGAGAAAAAACAATTAATGCCAACTATTGGAAAATCAATAATCAAACTTCAAAAACTTCACACAGACATATTAGGGAAAATATACGAATCTAAGAATAATACATTGAAATTAGAATTTAATATTGATAAAATATAAATAGGTAATTTGTGTCCTAGCAAAAAATACAGATGACCTAACAAAACAAGGGTTTATCCCGAAATCGAGTCCCTCTGGGACTCTTTTTGTTAGAGGATCTATGGGCTGGAGAGTAATCTACATTGAAGAGAGTCAAAGACTAAGTTTATATTTAGATAATCTGAAAGTGCATCTTAACGATGATCAAGAGATTCTAATACCACTTAAAGACATTAACTCTCTGATATGTGATAACTACAAAATGTCCATGACTGTTCAATTATTAAATCAATGTGCTGAAAATAATATTAATGTTGTTGTGTGTGGAGTTGATCATCAACCCAAAATGATGATGATTCCACATAGTGCCCATCATACAATGTCTTTGGTTTTAAGAAGGCAAATAGAGTGGGAAGAAGATAAGAAGAAACTACTACATCAAATGATAATTAAGGCAAAAATCTATAATCAAGTTCAGACTCTTAAGTCTAAGAAAATTAATGATCCACGAGTAATTAGAATAGAATCATTTATCGACGAAGTAGAAGCTGGCGATCCTGGGAATAGAGAAGGGCTTGCAGCAAAGATGTACTTCAACCTTATGTTTGGTAGTGATTTCATTAGATTTGAGAATGATGTTGTTAATGCGGGATTAAATTATGGCTACGCCATTATTCGATCACAAATAAGTAAGATTATTTATTCAAAAGGACTAAATGCATCACTTGGCATATTTCATAAAGGACCATCAAACATGTTCAACCTAAGTGATGATATCATTGAACCTTTTAGACCTATTATTGATAGTTATGTTTATGATCATCTAAGATATGCAAATGAATTTACACAAGAACATAGAAAAGCTTTGATTCAGCTCACCACTGAAAAAATCGAAATAAATTACCAAACACATACCATTTTTAATGCTATGAATCTAATGGTAGAATCAATTATTAAATACTTTGATGCTGATTCATCATTGGCATTTCCAATAGTGACATGATCTATGACTTTATGAGATTAATTCTATTCTTTGATTTACCTATGGTGAGTAAGAAAGATGTAAGAATTTATAATAAGTTTAGAAAGTATTTAATAAAAGGTGGATATATGATGATGCAGTATTCGGTATACTCTAAGATTTTTAACAATCGTGATGCTGCAAAAAATCATGTAGATATTCTAAAAAGAAATGTGCCCTCTGCTGGTCAAATAAGAATTATGGTTGTCACAGAGACACAATACAAAAAGATGGAGATTATTGTTGGCGGTATGTCTAGACAAGAATCTCTAGTTAATGAACAAGCTATGCTTGTGCTATAGAAAGGGTAAAGTGAAACAAATCAAAACAAAAGAAGTTGACTTAAGAGTAGATAAGTTCAAAGTACTATTAGGTCACAAGCGAAAAAGAAAAGAACACTTTTTGAGGCAAATTTATTCTTCATTTCAGAAACGAAATAGCAGTGATTATCAAGAGGAAGTTCAAAGATTTGAATACATAAAACTAAATGAGAGAGAAGTTAATCTTAAGGAAAATACTTTATATTTAATTCACCCATGGATTGATTTGGATGATGAGCTAAAACTTGGATCAAAATCGATATTTCTAAAACATATAGAAACATTACTTATGGAAGTAGAGTTTGACGATCAATATATGATGATGAAACAAGTTATTGGATTATTTGAGTCAGAATCACTTAACAATAAACATCAGATTAATTTTGATTCTATATCGTTAAGGTATCAGATGAATGATTTAAACACAAAACTATTTTCAAAACTTATAGAAGCTATAGTTTATAAGGATGATGCGCAAGCAATTTCAATAGATATTAATTATGATGAAACAGTTATGTTTATTATTAAGATAATTAATGAGATTGCAAAACAACATTATCAATTGGAATTTTGGCTTGTAGTTGTAAAGAGTGAAATTGATACTTCACTATTAAACCTTATTGCAGAAACTGAAAGAAATGTGCATATTATTCTTGATTCGGAAGTTCTTCTGACTAATATAAATATCGACAATATAGTTTATTTTGGGAATACTGTAACTGATTTTTCAGATCCACAACAGTGTTATGAACTTATGACTCGACTAAATCAAGAATTCACTCCAATGGAAGAATTCAAAACAAATATTCAGCACAGCATCGAACAAAATTTGAACAATCATGGACTTCTCAAGCAATTTTAGATTCTAAATAGCACTCAAATTTACTATATGATAGAATATATTTGAGGTTTTGTTACCATCTGATTTTTTGCTAGGACATAACAAATTGATATAGTTAGTTAGTATTCCTTTTGTTTTGTTACCATCTGATTTTTTGCTAGGACATAACAGCAAGACAAGGGATGAACTAAAGTAAAATGTTTTGTTACCATCTGATTTTTTGCTAGGACATAACTTTAATGTATAGTAATCAATAGTTATTCAGGTTTTGTTACCATCTGATTTTTTGCTAGGACATAACCCTTTTCTATTCTATATGCATTTATAGATTGTTTTGTTACCATCTGATTTTTTGCTAGGACATAACAAGACACGCAAAAGAGTGCTAAAGATGTGAGTTTTGTTACCATCTGATTTTTTGCTAGGACATAACAGGAAATCATAGATGACATTATCGCTACTTGTTTTGTTACCATCTGATTTTTTGCTAGGACATAACAATTATCTAAATTACTTGACTGCTCACAATGTTTTGTTACCATCTGATTTTTTGCTAGGACATAACTAGATAAACAAGTGATCGTAACAGTTAAGGGTTTTGTTACCATCTGATTTTTTGCTAGGACATAACACAACACAATAGTCATGAAAAAGAAGATACGTTTTGTTACCATCTGATTTTTTGCTAGGACATAACAAGAGCGACTACTAGAAATTGATGTTAATGGTTTTGTTACCATCTGATTTTTTGCTAGGACATAACCATAACCTTGCCATACCAATGTACTCGTGCGTTTTGTTACCATCTGATTTTTTGCTAGGACATAACAATTTTAAAACTTTAACAGGTGCAGAAGCTGTTTTGTTACCATCTGATTTTTTGCTAGGACATAACAAGTTCAGCGTTATTATGACAGTCGCGAATGTTTTGTTACCATCTGATTTTTTGCTAGGACATAACAGAATTGCACTACAATTTCCTATGCGTGAGGTTTTGTTACCATCTGATTTTTTGCTAGGACATAACATTTTGATGAAGATAAGAATCAATGGGTTGGTTTTGTTACCATCTGATTTTTTGCTAGGACATAACTCTAAGGGTAGAGTATCAAATGTATCACTAGTTTTGTTACCATCTGATTTTTTGCTAGGACATAACGTGTATATAAAACTCTTGCGGTCATCTGATGTTTTGTTACCATCTGATTTTTTGCTAGGACATAACATTCACGCAGTACGAAATAAGACAGTCTCTGTTTTGTTACCATCTGATTTTTTGCTAGGACATAACTGGTGTTTCTTGAATCTTCTCTGATACCTTGGTTTTGTTACCATCTGATTTTTTGCTAGGACATAACATCAGTCACAGGTTCAGTTGCTTTAACATTGTTTTGTTACCATCTGATTTTTTGCTAGGACATAACACCGCTTAATGTGATTATTAAATCTTTCATGTTTTGTTACCATCTGATTTTTTGCTAGGACATAACCAATCTGGCAACAATTCTATGAGGGGCATGGTTTTGTTACCATCTGATTTTTTGCTAGGACATAACTTTGATTCTTGCGATATACGATGGCATTGCGTTTTGTTACCATCTGATTTTTTGCTAGGACATAACGTGTTTCTTCTATCGTTACTACTCTTTGCTGTTTTGTTACCATCTGATTTTTTGCTAGGACATAACATTTGTCGAGTTTTAATTGAGTTAAGTTCGGTTTTGTTACCATCTGATTTTTTGCTAGGACATAACTCTAAGGGTAGAGTATCAAATGTATCACTAGTTTTGTTACCATCTGATTTTTTGCTAGGACATAACTTTTGCACAGGTCTATATCCTACTGGCATAGTTTTGTTACCATCTGATTTTTTGCTAGGACATAACTGAAGAAAATCAACAATGTCTACTACTGGTGTTTTGTTACCATCTGATTTTTTGCTAGGACATAACTTTGAAATATACTTGCCAACATATCTTCTGGTTTTGTTACCATCTGATTTTTTGCTAGGACATAACTTTGAAATATACTTGCCAACATATCTTCTGGTTTTGTTACCATCTGATTTTTTGCTAGGACATAACTTTGAAATATACTTGCCAACATATCTTCTGGTTTTGTTACCATCTGATTTTTTGCTAGGACATAACAAGAACCGACAACATTAGTCGGCAAAAGGGGTTTTGTTACCATCTGATTTTTTGCTAGGACATAACTAAGACCGATCGTAGAATCATGTTAGCGTAGTTTTGTTACCATCTGATTTTTTGCTAGGACATAACATTCACGCAGTACGAAATAAGACAGTCTCTGTTTTGTTACCATCTGATTTTTTGCTAGGACATAACTGGTGTTTCTTGAATCTTCTCTGATACCTTGGTTTTGTTACCATCTGATTTTTTGCTAGGACATAACCGATCAAAACCACGAATGCTATCTAGCTTAGTTTTGTTACCATCTGATTTTTTGCTAGGACATAACCATTCAATACAAAGACAGGCAAATACTTTCGTTTTGTTACCATCTGATTTTTTGCTAGAACATAACCATTGCAACATGACCAATTGATTACTGTGTGTTTTGTTACCATCTGATTTTTTGCTAGGACATAACTGAAATTATGGATGCTCCTTTTTCTATTCTGTTTTGTTACCATCTGATTTTTTGCTAGGACATAACACAATACATAATGGTATGATGAATAAGGTTGTTTTGTTACCATCTGATTTTTTGCTAGGACATAACAAAGCAACAAGGACATATACACATGAAGAAGTTTTGTTACCATCTGATTTTTTGCTAGGAAATTAAAAGGACAGCCAATTAGTGGTTGTCCTTTACTTTGCTCAATTAATCCTTCATCTTCACTGCTTCCATCCCACTCATCATCACAAGTCTTCTAATCCAAGGAGTAAACAAGACAATCGATTTAAGCTGTTTAAGAAAGATCTTAAACTTAAGTGGTCTTGATAGTAAATAATATGATCTAAGAGGATTATCACTCTTAAATGCTTCAGATAGGTTTAGTGCACTATCCATCGCATAACTCATTCCTTCGAGTGAACTTGGTGAGATCCAACCAGCAGCTTCACCTACAAGAAGTAATCGTCCTTTACCTAAATATATCTCACTAAGTCTTTTTGGTGAATTAACTAGACACGCTTCTTTAGATAAAGGATGACTTAAGTCAATAGAGATATTTTTAATATGCTTTTTAAATGCTTCATACCTTTTAAGTGAATCTTGAAGAGGTAATGCTGCACCAAATTCTAAAGTATCATCTTTAATATTAATCCATGCATAACTATCAGTTAGATTTTGATTAAAGAAACATCCTAAGAATGGCTTCATATCATTAAGAGAATACTTTTCTTGAATCGCAAGATACTGACGAATCTTAGGAGCATCACATAGCTTTCTTACCATTGAACTCGCACCATCTGCTCCAATACACCAAGCACAAGATACAGTTTCTTCTTGTTCATCTTTAAGGTAAGTGATGTGTACATTCTCTTTAGTTTCTTCAATTAAGGTTACTAAACAACCTTCTTCTAAGTTAATATGTTGAGGAACTTGACTCATAAGCCACAAATCTAAACGGTGACGATCCACATTTACATAGTGGCGTTGGTAATGACGTGTCTTCTTTGACACGAAATCTACAGTCTTAACACTAAACATTTGTGGAGATGCAAGGACATGATTTGGGATACTTAAACCTAAAGCACTTAGTGTCTTCTGAGCATCAGGGGCAAGTAAACCACCACAAGGTTTCTTAAAACCAGATTGAGGATCTTGTCTTTGTTTCTTATCAAGTACAAGCACACTAAAGGTTTTAGGAAAAGACAATGCGAGAATGCTTCCTGATATTCCTGCTCCTATTATGACTACATCCACATGGCGCATACATATTCCTCACTATCTTATTCATTATAAAAGAGTCGATGATGATTGTATATAACCACGTAAAAAAGCATCCCTAAGGATGCTCATAAGTCTGCTGTCACACAGTTTATTTTAGAAGACTATATTTTCCAATAACAGGAAGTTCTTTAGCTTGTCCATTAATCGCATTAACGACGCCCATAATGAATAAGACAAGTAATATAATATTAAGAACAGGAACAAGCAAGATTCCAACAATAGAAATCGTAAGCACAGCATTCCCAACTAAAGAAACAATCAGTAACAGAAGTCCTTGATTTGCATGAAACTTTCCAAACTCAGAATCTTTGTCAACAAGTAATGGAACAAAGAAAATCGCGTAGGCTATTGCGGCAACAACCTTATTCTTTTCAATGTCTTCTGGTGTGGAATTCTTTTCGCTCATGAGTGTTCTCCTTTCAATCGCTCTGATGAACATTATGCTTCTAGAAAATGCAATCAATCATGTGATAAGCAC
>JAGXRX010000016.1 GCA_018335655.1 Erysipelothrix sp. | reverse complement strand
ACTTTAGGGGCTTATACAGGATCACTTGAATGGGTAAACCTTGCTGAGAAGTTCTCAATGTTAGGATTTACGAAGTATGTTATTGGTGGATTATTTCTTATAGGATTTGGTATGAAAGCAGGGGTTGTTCCACTGCACTTTTGGGTACCTCGTGTTTATGAAAATGCACCATTTACCTTCAATGCACTTTCATCTGCTATCTTAACTAAAGTTGGAGCGTATGGAATATTTAGAGTAGCGACAGTCTTGTTCTTCTCAGATACCACACTTCTTAACTGGGATGATGCTTTAAGATGGGCTACGGCAAAAGAATTTGGAGTTGTTATTATATGGATTGGGATACTCACGATGGTCATCGGTGTTACTCTAGCACTTCTTGAAAGTAATGTTAAGCGTATGTTAGCATACCACTCCATATCTCAAATGGGATATATTGTCATGGGGATTGGGGTGGCTTCATATCTTGGTGTTAAAGGGGCTATGGGATATAGTGGTGCTCTTTATCATATGATTAACCATGGTATCTTTAAAACACTACTCTTTATGGTTGCGGCTGTGGTCGTGATTAAGACGAAAGAAACAAATATGTATCGTTTAGGAGGATTAGCTAAACGTTTCCCAGGGTTAGCCTTTTTAGCATTGTTTGGTGTTTTAGGGATAATGGGTGTTCCACTCTTTAATGGCTTTGCCTCAAAATCCATGTTGCATCATGCGATTGATGAAGCGATTTTGTATGGAGACCCGATATTTAGATATGCGGAAATGTTATTTGTGCTTGTCAGTGCTGGCACAGTCACATCCTTTATTAAGTTTTACTCCTTTATCTTCTTAGGAGAAGAAAAAACTAAGATCCGTGAAAAGACTAAGACTACACGCATGATGTATGTGGCGATGTCAATTTTAGCAGTAGCAATTATCTTAATTGGACTAAATCCTCGCTGGATTCTTGATACACTACTTATTCCTGCCGTGCTTGCATTCTCTTATGATCCTAAATTTATCGCAACTTATCTTTCTGATATGGTGTTCTTCAATATTAAGGACATTACAGTCATGGCTCAAGTCATTGCGATGGGCTTTGTTATCTTCTTTGTGGGGATCAAACTTGATTTATTCCACCTTCACTTACCAACATGGCTTAACTTAGAAGCAATGATTTATAAACCTGTTGAAAAAATGGGTGAAAACTTAAGTGAATACGTGGTTGATCATGTTGAGCGTCCTTTAATGTTAGGGGATGTATTCCTATATGTCATATTACTGTTTACGCTCTTGCTCACAATGATATTTAGACTATAGACAATGAATAAAGCATTAAGATGTGAATAGATGTAATCATTTTTGCATACCTATGCTCATTTACTTCTAAATAAATCGATAAACCTTTTAAGAAAGGAGAAAACGCATGAATCAAATCATACTTTGGATACTACTTCCTTTGCTTGTGAGTGCGCTAATTCTTCCATTTCTTAGAAGGTATTTTATATTGGCAAAAATCGTCTTTATTGGATCAATCCTTCTTTCCACCATTTTCACATGGTGGGTGATATTGAATGGTGCGCAGTTAGTAAACACCAGTGTTGTGTTTGGTTCTTGGGATGTGTCAATTGGGATTGAGTTTAAGTTTACCTGGCTTGCAATGATATTTACATCCTTTGTGATGACAGCGGCTACTTTGATTGCTTTGTATTCCTTATCCGACATGTCACATCATATTGAAGAAAAACGCTTTGCATCCTATGCTACCTTAGTATTACTCATGTTGTTTGCGATTAATGGAATTACATACACCAATGACATCTTCAATATGTACGTCTTTATGGAAATCTTATCGATTACCTCAGCGGCCATTATTTCGATTAAACATTCTAAAGCAAACTATCTTGCAGCATTTCGCTATCTAATGCTTAATTCTATTGGTTCCATATCGATTCTAATGGCGATAGCATTTCTTTATATGGTTACTGGTCAACTCAATATGGATGCCTTATCACTCGCCCTTAATCAAGCGTATATTGATTATCCAACAGTAGTCACAATGGCAATGATCTTTATGCTTGTAGGCTTTGGGATAAAAGCTGCGATGTTTCCTTTGCATGTTTGGCTACCTGATGCGTATAGTGTGGCACCATCAGCAAGTTCTGCCTTCTTAGCAGGATTTGTTGGTAAAGTATACATTGTGTTATTCATTAGAATTATTCATCTTGTATTTCGCTTTCAGTGGTTTGAGACACTAAACTTAAATTCATCTCTAAGTATCTTTGCAATGTTAGGGATCGTAGCAGGATCACTGTTTGCGATGGGACAAAAAGATGTTAAACGCATGTTAGCATACTCTTCGATTGCACAGATTGGTTACTTATTCTTAGGAATATCTTTAGGAACAAGTGCAGGCTTAAGTGCCACACTATTTCATGTGGTTGCACATGGTGTATTAAAGATAGGACTATTCTTAAGTGTAGGGGCTATTATCTATCAAACCAATGTGCGACGCATTAGTGAGCTTGATGGTATTGGTTATGAAATGCCGCTCTCACTATCTGTGTTTACTCTTTCAGCACTAGGCCTTATTGGTATTCCTGGAACCATGGGATTTATGAGTAAGTTTTTCTTATCCAATGCCTTAATCGAGGCACAAATGCCTTTTGGGTTCTTTATTATTATTTTATCTAGTTTTCTTAATGCCGTTTATTTCATGCCAATTATCATTAATGGATTCTTAAAAGAGAATAAAAACCATGACAAAGACATGAAAGCAGATAAGCTTCCTCTAAGTATGAGATTCGCATTAATTTGCTTCCTGATCATCAATCTTGGGGTAGGGTTTTATCCGAATGTATTAAAAAACATTATTGATATTGCGATTAAAGCAGTCATACGCTAGGTTTAATACGATATTCACTGATTATTCGATTAATCTTGGAATAACTAGAAATATATAATAGTCTAACACTTCTTTTGAAGTGTTTTTTTAGTTAACACTCTCTTAACATTTCTACCACAATAATTTAATAAACATCTTATATAATGCCTTTGAAATCAAGGAGGATTTTACAATTGAAAAAGTTAAGTATGATTTTTGCAATAGGTTCAATGCTTGCGTTAGCAGCATGTGCACCAAGCACACCAGACCCTGTTGATACATTTAAAACAGAGAAGATTAACGTCTATACTCGTGATACTACTTCAGGTACACGTGATGGCTTCATGCGTGGTATTGGATTTGCAGATGCTTCCGCAAACGATTCAGTCTTAGTTGCAGGATTTGTTACAGCTGACAACAACGCTATCATGGCTGCTATGGCTACTGACAAAGCAGGGATTGGTTATGTCTCATTATCTTCAGTAAACAATACAGTTAAAGCATTCAAGTTTGAAGGCGTAGAAGCAACAGAAGCAAACGTTCTTAATGATACTTATGGATTAAAACGTCCATTCGTGTTAATGCGTCGTGTTGATGGGGACTATGTGAATGACACAGAATACCAACTTACTTTAGCTTTCATGGCATTCCTTGCTTCCAATGATGGTGCAGACGTTATTGCCAATGCGGGTGCAGTATCTACAAATGGTACTGGATCATGGGCTACACTTGTGGCTGATCACCCAGTATGTGCACTTGATAACTCAGCAGTTACATTAAAATTTGGTGGATCTGATTCAGTTCAAAAGATTGCAGAAGCTTTATCAAAAGCATTCTCTCCAGCATGTGGAAACGTTCAAACAGAAAATGATCATACTGGATCATCAGATGGATGGAAACGTACACAAGGCGATCAAAAAGATGGTACTGTATACAAACACATCGGTTACTCCTCACGTTTCTTCCGTGATGCTGAATTAGCAGGTCCTGAAGGTACACGTATGCAAATGGCTTGGGATGCAATCGTTGCGATTGGTCACAAAGACAATCCAGTTGACAACTTAACTGCAGCTCAACTTACTGCAATTTACAATGGTACTTCAACAGTATGGGGCGACTTCTACGAATAGTATTTGCTTAACATTCAGAAACCAATTAAGGCTCTATAACTAGAGCCTTTTCATCCTTAGGAGATTGTATGAAACCAAGAACTAAAACTAAGACGACATTAAGTCGCAGCGATACGATCGTATCGACATTATTGATGATTCTAGCACTACTTGCGAGTAGTTTTATAGTCATGATTGCAGTGTTTATAACTGCACAAGGAATACTTCCTTTAATCACAAATAATCGTGGTTTAGGGACAGTTAATCTTTGGAGTTTCTTAACAGATACAGTGTGGTTAAGAGGAGATTACTTCGTCTCTACACTCTATGGTGCTGGATTTCTTATTGTGAACACACTTTATATTGCGTTCTTAACGGTACTATTTTCATTTCCAGTTGGGGTATTAACCGCATTATTTATTGCGAGGATTGCTCCAAAACCAATTGCCGCAACCTTAAGAACAATTGTTGAGCTTTTAGCTTCAGTACCTTCAATTGTGTTTGGTCTTGTGGGTGTTGGATTATTTCTTCCAATCATTTATAATTTTGCTCGCTCTTTAGGGATTAATTCTGCAGGGGGTTATAGTGTTATCGGTACCGTGTTTGTACTTGCACTGATGAGTATACCAACGATTACGGCGGTTGCTGAAGTATCCATTCGTCAAGTGGATGATTCACTTGCACAAGCGTCATTAGCTCTTGGTGCAACGCCAACACAAACTAATTTTAAGATTGTCTTATTAGCAGCTAAGTCCGGGATATTCTCAGGAGCAATTCTTGCAGTAGGTCGCTCACTTGGAGAGGCAACTGCCGTTGCACTTGTGAGTGGTAATGCACGAAGTGGACCTTCATTTGGATTATTTGAAACCACCGCAACCATTACTTCGACACTACTTCAAGGTTTAAAAGAAACCGTAGGAATTGACTATGATATTCGCTTTACACTTGGAATTCTCCTTATGATCGTAATTTTATTAACCAATGCTTCCCTAAATTTTGTGAAAAGAAAGGTAGGACGACTCGATGCGTAAACAACGAAGATTAAGTGATCGCATTCTTCAAACAGTCACGATCATGTCTACTTTCATTTCAATTATTGGTTTAGGTTTAATCTTCTATTTCGTTTTCTCAAATGGTATGAAGCTCATGTCTTTTGATTTATTTACTTCTGATTATTATGCAAAAAGCTATATTGCACAACTCGTACCTTATGAAGAAACTGAGTTCAATATGCCAGACTTTAGTGATGATGAAGATGTCTATGTCATTCCACGCTTTGGTTTAGCAATTCGACAAGGTGTTGACCTTGCAGGGAATGGAATCGTAGAAGTTCATTATGTTCATCCAGATTCAGTCTTTAACACAATGATTTCTGATGAAGTTGGGATTGATACAGTGGATATGGATGCTAATAACATCATTGAGCGTATTTCATATGTCAATCACCCAACATCTTTATCAAGACGTGGAGCAGAACTGTTTGCTCAAGAACTTAATGATCCAGAGCGTGAAGTGTTTCAAGTATTCTTTTCAGACTTAGGTGGTGGTATTCGAGGATCCTTTATTACTACTCTTTGGTTAATTGCATTAACCCTACTTATGGCTTTACCAATGGGTGTTCTTACTGCAGTCTACTTTAATGAGTTTGCTCCAGTAAACGTTCTTACAAAGACCATGCGTACCTTCATTGAAACACTAACCGGTGTTCCTTCAATTATTTATGGATTATTAGGTATCTCAGTGTTTGTACCTCTTACTGTCGCACTCACACCTGCTGTTAATACAAACCTTATTGCAGGGTCTATGACCTTAGCAGTTATCATTCTTCCAATCATCATACGAACAACAGAAGAATCACTTAAGGTTGTTCCTGCAGATCATCGAGCTGCATCATTAGCTTTAGGAGCTAATAAAACTCAAACAACCTTTAAGGTAGTATTACCACAAGCAACTCAAGGTATCCTAACATCAACCTTCTTAGCGATTGGTCGAATTATTGGAGAATCTGCTGCACTCATCTTTGTATTGGGGGCGATTGTACGAGATCGTGTTTCAGTCTTTGAGCAATCAACATCACTTGCAGTACATATCTGGTCAATGATGACGGATGAGCCAGCTAACATTGCCTTATCAAGCACCATCGCACTTCTTATTCTAGCTGTTGTATTATTCTTGAACGTATCGATTAAACTTAGTGTATTCCTATTAGAAAGACGAGGAAAATAGTATGGAAAAAGTAATTAGCGTTGAACATTGCGATTTATTTTATGGAGATTTTCAAGCATTAAAAGATGTTTCACTTCCTATTTATCGTCACAAAGTGACTGCTCTTATTGGTCCTTCTGGATGTGGTAAGTCTACGTTTATACGAGTTCTTAATCGTATGAATGATTTAATTCCTTCATGTAAAGTGACTGGGTCTATCCAATTTAACCATGAGGAAACTTATGGAAGTGGTTATGATGTCATTGAACTTCGTAAGAAAGTAGGAATGGTCTTTCAAAAGCCTAATCCATTTCCAATGTCAATTTTCGATAATATTGCTTTTGGTCCTCGCCAACAAGGAATTAAAGATAAAGTAAAACTACAAGCTATTGTAGAGCGCTCACTTAAGCAAGCTGCTTTATGGGAAGAAGTTAATGATCGCCTTAATCAAAGTGCATTGTCACTCTCTGGTGGTCAACAACAACGTCTTTGTATTGCGCGAGCCATTGCTATGGAACCTGAAGTCATACTTATGGATGAACCTACTTCAGCTTTAGATCCTATCGCTACTCAAAAGATAGAAAATCTTATTGAAGAACTTAAGAAAGATTATACGATTGTAATCGTGACTCACTCAATGCAACAAGCAGCACGTATTTCTGATTACACAGCCTTCTTCTATATGGGAGAACTCTTAGAATTTGATGTGACAAAGACTCTATTTGTCTCACCAAAACTCAAACAAACAGAAGATTATGTTACTGGAAGATTTGGATGAGATTTCACGCGAGTGAAATCTTTTCTTTTACAGAAAATGTGCTTTTCTATACCTTGACAAGAATGAGCTTGAACTATATCATGAGTGTTACGACAAGGAGTAATTATGAGTGAAAACAAAAAACTGAATCCTTCATTTAATCCATTTGGGGTTCGTCTTAATAAAGAGAGTCACATTAAAAAAGTGATTGCGGTAGTTAGTGGTAAAGGTGGGGTAGGTAAGTCACTTGTGAGTGGGTTGCTTGCTAATACAGCAGTGAATCATGGGTATTTTACAGGACTGTTAGATGCCGATGTTACAGGACCTTCAATTGGTCGTATGTTTGGCATTAAACAAGGAGCATACTCTAATGAAGAGGGATTAATTTATCCTGCAGTAACGCCAAAGCAGCTTAAGATTATGAGTTCTAATATGCTGTTAGAAGATGAAGAAAAGGCAGTTATGTGGCGTGGAATTATGATTAACAATGCCATAAAAGACTTTTATGCGAAAGTCTTATGGTCTGATTTAGATCTTCTTTTCGTAGACATGCCTCCAGGGACTGGTGATGTCCCACTTACTGTATATCAATCACTTCCAGTCGCAGGGATTGTACTTGTGACAACACCACAAGATCTTGTGAGTATGATTGTTGCGAAAGCGATTGATATGGCGAATAAAATGAATGTTCCAATTCTTGGGATCATTGAAAACATGTCTTACATGAAAGATGAAGCAAGTGGGCAAGTCTTTTATCCATTTGGTGAAAGTAAACTAGAAGAGTATGCACAAAAACATAATCTTAAAATCTTAGCACGTCTTCCTATTGATGCATCACTTCGACTTGCGGCAGATAATGGAGAATTTGATTCACTCGATGTTGATCTTTTAAATGATGCTTTAGAAAGTATAGTAGAACAAATCGAACTTGTAGTGGAATGATTAAACTTGAGGTTTGTCTATGCATGTTGTATACTAACTTTTAGAAAGATGAGGTGGTTTCAATGTGTTGTAAGATCAGGTATCGATGTTGTCAACCTTTAGTGGAAACTCCCACCTTTTTTACAGTGAAAAACGTTAAAAACTAAGGGAAGCCTTAGTTTTCTTATCAATGAAAGCGAGAAAACCATGTTAGTTAAAAGTGTATTAGATCTTATAGGAAAAACACCGATTGTCGATGTCTCTGAAAATTTTAAAACAAAAGCCAATTTATACGTTAAAGTCGAATTCTTTAATCCAGGTGGAAGTGTCAAAGATCGTATTGCCCACGCCATGATTCAAGAAGGACTCAATAGAGGATTAATTAATCCTCAAACCCACATCATAGAAGCATCCTCTGGTAATACAGGGGTAGGATTAGCCATGGTATGTGCTGCACTAAATTTGAAACTTACCATCGTTATGCCTGAAACTATGACCATTGAGCGTCGTAAACTCATCAAAGCATATGGGGGAAACCTTGTGCTTTCAGATGGCACAAAAGGTATGAAAGGCTCACTTGCGATAGCCCATGAAATGCTTGCTCAAGAAGAAAATACATTCATGCCATCTCAGTTTGAGAATATTGTGAATCCACGTACGCATCGAGAAACAACCGTAAAAGAAATTTTAAGCGATCTAGCGAAAGTTGATGTCTTTGTGTCTGGAGTTGGAACTGGTGGTACTGTTTCAGGAGTAGGACAAGTCCTTAAAGAAACCTTTGAAGATGTCCTAATTGTCGCGGTGGAACCTGCGAATTCTCCTGTGATTTCAAAAGGAACTCCAGGGAAGCATCATATTTATGGAATTGGAGCAGGATTTATTCCTAACACTCTTGATTTAAATGCTTTTGATGTTGTAAAGACTGTCGAAGATGAAGAAGCAGGGGACTTTGCTCGCCAACTTGCTTCAAAAGCAGGATTATTTGTGGGCATATCATCAGGCGCAGCCTTTAAAATAGCGTATGATTATGCAATGATGGAAGAAAACAAAGGCAAACATGTCTTAGTCTTACTTCCTGATACCGGGGAGCGTTATTTATCATCTCCATACTTACTGAAAGAGGAGTAATAATGGCCTTATTGGATACAATACAATCCATCAAAAAACGAGATCCAGCTGCAAAATCTTATCTAGAAATCATTTTGCTATATCCTGGGGTTCATGCTTTAATGTGGTATCGTATTGCACGTGTTTTCTATAAAATTCACTTCTACTTCTTAGCACGTCTTATTTCCCAATTTGCTCGTTTCTTAACAGGCATTGAAATTCATCCAGGGGCTACCATTGGTAAGCGATTGTTTATCGACCATGGATTAGGTGTTGTCATTGGAGAAACAAGTGTTATTGGCGATGATGTTACGATGTATCATGGTGTTACTTTAGGTGGGAAAAGCTTAGAAAGTGTTAAGCGTCATCCTACCATTGGAAACAATGTGGTACTTGGTGCTGGGTGTAAGATCATGGGTAATATTTTGATTGGAGATAATTCGATGGTAGGGGCTAATGCGGTTGTCACAAAATCACTTCCACCACACAGTGTTGTTGGGGGAGTCCCTGCACGATCACTTAAAAAATAGAAAAGATAGATGGGAACATCTATTTTTTTATATCTTACTTGACACTTATGTTAAGGTTAGTATAATTAAGTGTGTTAGCACTCTATTATGCTAAGTGCTAATAATTAAAGGAGGTCTTATGATAAAACCAATTTTAGATCGTGTTGTCTTAGTAAAAGTAGAAACTCATGCAAAGACACAAAGTGGAATTCTTTTGTCTGAGTCTTCAAAAGAAGCGTCCAATCTTGGCCAAGTTGTTTCTGTAGGAGAAGGTCGATATGACCATGGTATTCTTATTAAACCGACAGTCGAAGTTAATGATGTTGTGGTGTATAAATCATATGCTGCAACACCGATAAAACATGAAGGACAAGAATATATTATCGTTGAAGGAAAAGATATCCTCGCGATTATTAAATAGGAGAGTGTATGGCTAAAGAACTAAAATTTCATAATCAATCCCGTAAATCAATGGTAAAAGGGATGGATACATTAGCAAATGCAGTGAAAGTAACATTAGGACCAAAAGGACGCAACGTTGTATTAGAACGCTCCTATGGTTCACCACTCATTACCAACGATGGTGTAAGTATTGCGAAAGAAATCCAACTTAAAGATGCTTTTGAAAACATGGGTGCCCAATTACTTCTTGAGGTTGCTAATAAGACCAATGATGTCGCTGGTGATGGCACTACGACTGCAATCTTACTTGCTCAAGCAATGATTCATCAAGGTTTAAATGCTCTTAAGAATGGAGCTAATCCTGTCTTTATGCGTGAAGGTATTCAAAAAGCAGCTAAAGAAGTCAATGACTTCTTGCTTTCTCAAACAACGCTCATTAAAACATCTCAAGATATTGCCGATGTCGCTTCAATCTCATCAGGAGATATTGAGATTGGAAGTATCATTGCGAAAGCCATGGATAAAGTAGGTAAAGATGGTGTTATTACTGTAGACCAATCCAATACATTTGAAACAGAACTTGAAGTTGTAGAAGGACTTCAATATGATAAAGGTTATATTTCCCCATACATGGTATCAAATCGCGAAAAGATGGAGATTCTTTTAGAGAATGCATCGATTCTTGTGAGTGATCATAAGATATCTACAATTCAAGATGTTTTACCACTCCTTGAACAAATCGTTGCCAATCCACGACCACTTCTTATCATTGCGGAAGATATTGATCAAGAAGTTGTCGCAACCTTAGTTGTGAATAAGCTTAGAGGGACATTCAATGTTGTTGCTACTAAAGCACCAAGCTTTGGTGATAATCAGAAAGCTATACTTGAAGACATTGCAATTGTCTCAGGGGCAACACTCATTGCGAAAGATTTAGGCATGAGTTTAAAAGAAGTCACACTTGAACAACTTGGCCGCGTTAATAAAGCTATGATTAAGAAGGATGATACAACCCTCATTGGTGGACATGGACATAGTGAATCGATACAGAAGCGAGCTCAAGAAATAAAAGCACTCATCGAGAAATCAAACTCAGATTACGAAAAGAAACGACTCCAAGAAAGACTTGCGAAACTTACAACAGGTGTAGGAATCATCAAAGTTGGAGCTGCTACTGAAAGTGAATTAAAAGAAAAGAAACTACGCTTAGAAGATGCTCTAAATGCCACAAAAGCTGCGGTTGCCCAAGGGGTAGTCATGGGTGGAGGAAGTGCTTTAGTTCATGCCTATAAGGAACTTAAAGATGTCGTTACGTCTGAGATTGACGACACATCAAAAGGCATTGATTCGGTGTTTGAAGCATTATTGATGCCACTTTGGCAAATTGCAGAAAATGCTGGATATGATGGTCAAGAAATTGTGGCTAAACAACTTAAAGCAGATCCAGGCATTGGATTTGATGCGAAAAAAGGGGAATGGGTAAACATGATTGAATCAGGCATCGTTGATCCTACGATGGTGACACGAAGTGCACTGAATTACGCTGCTTCGATTGCGGGATTATTCTTAACCACCGAAGTCGCAATTGCCTCAATTCCTGAGGATAATAAAGCACCAAATATTGACCCTTCAATGTATTAAAATGAAGACTTGTGAGATTTCACAAGTCTTTCTTTTATTCCAATAGGTTTTGTGTGATAAAATGGGTTAAGTGTCAAAGAAGAGGAAATAGTACTATGACAAATTATGCAAAGTTATTTGAAAAAGTTAATCATGAAAATCCATGTGATATGGTTATTATTGAAGGGGTAGTCGGTGTTGGGAAAAGTAGTTTACTTGAGCATTTAGTAAAACTTAACTTCGTTCCATTTCGCGAACCTGTTGTCGATAATCCTATCCTTGATAAGTTTTATTACGATCGTGCTCGTTATTCATTCCCATTACAAGTATTTTTCTTAAATAAGCGTTTTGCACATATTAAAGAAGCAGTTCATGTGACAAAAGCTGTCATGGATCGCTCAATATATGGCGATGCAATCTTTGCTTCGATGCTTAATGCAAATCAAGAGATGGAAGACATTGAGTTTGAAATCTATCAAGAACTCTACCAAAATATGCTTGAACATGTTGCTCCTCCAAAACTTATGGTTTACCTTCAAGTTTCAGTGGATGAAGCTATTCGTCGTATTGAAAAGCGTGGACGTGATTATGAGCAAATTGTAGAGCGTGCTTATTGGGAAAGACTTAATGCTGAGTATGAAGTGTATTTCTCACAATACAACATTTCTGAAGTACTTGTTATCAATGTCGATCATCTAGATTTTGAAGCAAATGAAGATGATCGTGAGTATATCCTAATGAGAATTCTTGAACGTCTTCAAGAAATCGATAGTAAGTAAAACAAACGATTAATGAAAGCACATTTAGCTGGACTTGGTTTCGCATCAATATTTGGAGTTTCGTTTATCTTCTCTAAACTTGCGTTAAGTCTGTTAACACCTTTTGGTTTATTGTCACTACGCTTTATCATTGCATTTGGTGTAATGCATATACTAGTATCTTTAAAGATTATTAAAATTAAAATCAACCCCTCAATGCTTCGCTTTGCGCTTCCTGTAGTCATTGCGCAACCGATCTTATACTTTACTTTTGAAAATATAGGACTATCAATGGTTCCTTCTTCTTTAGCAGGAATAATGATTGCATTGATTCCTTTAGTGACTTTGTTTATGGCGTCGATTCGCCTTCAACAACCACTAAATCTTAAGCAATTACTTTGGATGCTATTAAGTTTTAGTGGAGTCATTGCACTTACTCTTTTAAATGCTAGTGAAGATGCTACAGTATCCTCACTACTAGGTATTCTTTTAATGTTTGGAGCAGTCATATCAGCAGGAGTCTTTAACATTTTATCCAAAGAAGCATCTAATCATATGGATGCCTTATCATTAACATACATGATGATGGGAGTAGGGGCACTTGGATTTACTTGTCTTCATGGATTTGAAGTAATAACCCAATCTCAACCTTGGAATCTTGAACTATTAATTAAACACCCTCAGTTATCTTATTCTCTGTTGTATTTAGGCATTGTCGCATCAATTGGGGGATTCTTTTTAATTAATTATGCGCTTGGTAAACTCATGAGTGCTACTGTGAGTGTTTATGCTAATTTAGCCACTGTGGTCTCAATTATTGTAGGTGTAGTGTTATTGTCAGAACCTTTTAGTCTTTGGCACGCACTGAGTGCTGTGGCTGTTATACTTGGTGTACGTGGTAGTGTATTATCAGTGAAATCGTAGTCATTATTTAGTTCTATTTAAGATGTTTTGTCTTACAAGATGAATGAAGCATCAGGTTTCTTAAGCTAAGTTATTAGTGCAAGCATAGTCAACACGACTAAATTAGTGTACAATATATTTCGCTTAACTATAAAAGAAGGCACATTATGTCAGAACGCAAAACATTTACACGAGTCCCCACTTCTTGGGTGGGACCGCTATATTTTAAAGCAATGAACAATAAGGATGTCAGTATTAGTGACATTACCTTAAGTGCTCCACTTGCTACCTATGAAACAACTTTGTTTCATTCTGTTGGTCGTGGTGCAAAACTCACACGATTAACTAAAACACTAGAAACAACTTTAATCTCAGATCATATGACCCGATCTGTTTTGTTTGAAGCACAACACCCACTTGAAGCACTTCAAGTCAGTGAATTTGTTAAAGCAAATGTTCAAGAGTTTCAAGAATCAATTGTCTCAAAACACTCGAAATATGCTAAGTTAAAGAAGATAGATACACACATCATATCCAATTTACTTTTCATCCGCTTTGCGTATGAAACAGGTAATGCATCAGGTCATAACATGTCTACATTTGCCTCCGATGCCATTGCCACAATGCTGTTAGAGAAGTTTACAACACTTCGATATGTTTCATTGTCCGGAAATTATTGCACTGACAAGAAAACATCAAGTGTTAATGCTATTTTAGGACGAGGTAAACATATGGTTGCCTCAATGAGAATTTCAAGAGAGCATTGTCATGAAATCTTAAAGACTACTCCAGAAAAGATTATTGATTTAAACTTAAAGAAAAATATGATTGGTTCGATTATTGCTGGTGGGGTACAAAGTGCAAATGCGCACTTTGCAAACATGTTACTCGCATTCTATATCGCAACAGGACAAGATGGTGCTAATATTGTGGAAGGTTCACAAGGGATTACACATACTTATCTTGAAAATGATGAGTTAGTCTTTACAGTAACCTTACCTAACATCATTGTGGGAACTGTAGGGCATGGAAAAGATAATGATGATGCGAATGATGCATTAAAGATTATGGGGTGTGATCAAAGCGATGGCGCAGTTAGAATGGCTCACATTGCCGCAGCACTTGTATTATGTGGTGAATTATCATTACTAAGTGCTCTTAGTAATCCACATGAATTAGTGAAAGCTCATCAAACCATTGAGCGAAAGGGGAAATAGAATGATTGGCATTGATAAACTAGGATGTTATGTTCCTAAAACAGTATTACCACTCACTACATTAGCTCAAGCTCGTGGTGTTGATTCTAATAAATATACTCAAGGGATTGGCCAACGTGAAATGGCAATGGTATCTCATAATGAAGATGTTGTTACCATGGCTTGTGAAGCAGCACATACGATACTCGATGATCATGATAAAGCAAGCATTGATATGGTGCTCTTTGCGACAGAAACAGGCATAGATTATTCTAAAGCAGCATCAATCTATGCTTTAGATTTACTTGGATTACCCTCTAACACTCGTGCAATTGAACTCAAACAAGCATGTTATGCATCAACTGGTGCTATGTTTCTTGCTATGGATTACGTACGCTCACACCCTACTAAGAAAGTTCTAGTGCTATCAAGTGATATTGCTTGGTATGGTTTTGAAAACTCAGGAGAAGTCACTCAAGGTGCTGGGGCAATCGCCATGCTTATCTCAATGAATCCTCGTTTGGGAAGTATCAATGAAGGTTTAAAGGCAGTTCGTAATGAAAAGGATTTCTACAGACCAATCTTCTCTAAAGTACCACTTGTCGATGGTAAACTCTCCATTGGCTTATACCAAGACATGCTAAAAGAAGTTGAAGATCACCAATCTAGACGATACACATGTTTCCACCTTCCTTTCGCAAACATGGCGAATAAAGCAAATCGCATGCTTACGTATCCTATGGATGAAGCACATCTTAATATCGTCAAGGAACTAGGTTCAGTTGTAGGAAACATTTACAATGGATCACTATATTTAAGTTTGATTTCAGTGTTATTACATGCGAAAGAAGACTTAAAAGATGAAACCATTGGTATGTTTGCCTATGGATCAGGTGCTATGGCTGAGTTCTTCACCATTACCCTTAATGAAAACTATCAAGAAGGTATAAACAAGACTTCACTTAATCAACTTCTAGAAGGACGTCAAGCCTTAAGTATGGATGACTATATTGAACTCATGCAACATTATGAATTGAAGGAGTATGCTTCTGATATTGATTTAAGTCATTATGTTAAACCATATCAAACCTTTGTCCATGAAAGTACAACACATGGTCATCGCAACTATAAGAAAGTAAAATAAAGAGTCATCGACTCTTTATTTTTTAGTTATATCATAATGTTTTAGTAAATCACTGACAAATTGGTGGACATCATTATCTTCCACTTCTTGTCCAAATAGAATGTAATCAGCACTTATAGTAAGTACTTCAATCAAACTTACTAATGACTTAACAGACATTGAAGTATGACCAAGTTCAATATCTGCAAGTTGTCTTACGGAAATACTTGTTAATTGTGCTAAATCTTCTCGTGATAGACCCATTTGTTCACGTCGGACACGAATCCGACTTCCGACCGATTTAGTTGAATAAGGTTTGTTCATAGATTTAATCATACCCATTCAATCAAGTCTTGACCATGCGCTAGAGCGCATGTTTACATGCAGTATAGTGCATATAAAAGCATGCTAGGCATGCTTTAAAGTCGTTTTAGGATTTGACTACGCTTAGGTCCATTAGAAACCATGGCAATAGGAACACCAATCAATTTTTCAAGGGCTTCAACGTATAGTTTCGCATTAAGTGGTAAATCATCATACTGACATACTTGAGTAATATCACTTAACCATCCATCAAAATAGGTATATACCGGTTTTGCATTCCAAAGCAGAGAAGTGGCTACAAAGTGATTTGTAATTGTTCCATCTTCAAGTTCATAGTGGGTGATTACAGGAATTCGCTCTAAGTAGGAAAGAACATCAATGTTAGTCAAAACAACGTGAGTTGCTTTTTGAATCGCACAACCATAACGTGTTGCGACGCCATCAAACCAACCAACACTACGAGGACGACCTGTGGTTGCTCCATATTCACCGGCATCACCACCGCGTGAGCGTAGAGTTTGTGCAGTTTCACCTTCAAGTTCTGCCACAAAAGGACCTGCACCAACCGCACTAGAATATGCCTTAGTGACAGCCCATACTTCATCAAGACTACTCATTAAACCTGAACCTAATGGTGCATAGGAAGCTAGTGTTGAAGAGGATGTCGAGTATGGATATATTCCATAATCTGGATCACGCAAAGCACCAAGTTGGCCTTCACATAAGATGGTTTTATTTTCAGTGATTGCTTCTTGAAGTAAAACAAAGGTATCACTCACATAAGGTGCAATTGCTTCTTTTAACGTTTCAATTTCAAGAAGTAAATCTTCTTTATTTAGTGGTTTAGTCTTATATAAGTGTTCTAATAAAGCATTCTTAGCAGGTAAAACACGATCTAATTTTGCATGAACACTTTCACTGTGAAACAGTTCTTGAACTTGAAATCCAAGTTTTGCATATTTGTCACTATAGAAGGGAGCAATCCCTGATTTTGTACTTCCAAAGGAAGCTTTTCCCATACGCTCTTCTTCAAGTCCATCAAATAAAGTATGATAAGACATCACAACTTGAGCACGATCAGACACAACAAGTTTAATCGGATGAGGATAGCGCTCCTTAACCATCTTAATTTCTTTCATTAAGGCGTGAATATTAAGGGCAACACCAGGACCAATCACATTTAGTGTGTGAGGATTAAAGATTCCACTTGGCAACATGTGTAAAGCAAATTTTCCATATTCATTAATGATGGTATGCCCAGCATTATTACCACCTTGATAACGAATGACAATATCACTCGTTTGTGCAAAGACATCTGTAACTTTACCTTTGCCTTCATCACCCCAGTTTGCACCGACAATTGCTTTAATCATAACGTTCTTGGCTCTCTTTCACATAGTTTAAGGCTTGTTGTGGGGCTAAGCCCACTAATTTTTTAGGATCCATTGCATCATTAAGTTGATGCACAGAAAGATTATAACCTACTTGAGCTTGAAGTGTTTCTACAAATTCATCCATCGTATTGTGTTGGCGATGGTAAAGACTTAGTGTTCTTAGTGTTTCATGCCAAATTTGGCGATCACCACCCATTTGTACCAGGGCCATAAGGATATTCTCAATTGAAAGCATCACATGATGTTCTTTAAATAACGCATCATTGACTTGCACTTGAAGGACACAACCTTGAGTAATCTTAATCATGCTTTGAGTGATTTCACTTGTTAGAATGAATACTTCAGGCATAAGTAAGCGACGGTTAGAAGAATCATCAAGACTTCTTTCAAACCATTGCGTTGATGCTGTCATTGAAGCATTTGTGCAATCAAGAATAAGTTTTCGTGATAATCCACTAATCTTTTCACTTAGAATTGGATTTCGCTTATATGGCATGGCAGAGGAACCAACTTGGTTTTGTCCAAAAGGTTCTAAGACAATCCCATCATGCATCATTAAACGCATATCTTGAGCAAATTTTCCTGCAGCAGCACCAATCATTTCAAGAGTATTGCATATCTTAACATCCATTAAGCGAGTATAGGTTTGACCGGTAATCGTTAATGGCTTTAATCCTAAGGTTTTCATCACTTTGTCTTCAATGTCTTGGGCTAAAGCTTCATTATTATTCACAAGACTTAGAAAACTAGCTTGAGTACCTGTGGTTCCTTTAACACCTAATGTACGTAGTGTTGATTGAGTAAACTTAAGTTCTTCAAGTGCTAAATCAATGTCTTGAAGATACATGGCAAAGCGTTTACCAATAGTTGTGGGTTGAGCTACTTGATAATGGGTATAACCCACGGTTGGTACATGAGCTGTGGCCATAATAAAGCGCATAAGTTGATGACGTATTAACATAAGATCATCTTCTAACTCATTTAGAGCATGATGATATTGAATCATTTCAGCATTATCACTCACAAAGGCACTCGTCGCTCCTAAATGAATAATTGGCGCAGCAAGAGGACACAATTGAGCATAGTGATGAATATGAGCCATGACATCATGTTTAAGTGTTGCTTCTAGACGTTCTAGTTGATCCCAATCAAAAACGTCTTGTGAAGACTTCATTTCATCAATTTGCTCTTGAGTAACATCAAGACCCGCTTCATGTTGTGCTTGTGCTAAAGCAATCCAACATTCACGCCATAAACTATACTTCTGTTGATTTGAGAATCGCTCACGCATCGTTTTAGAACCATAACGTGAGGATAATGCACTTTCATAGGTCATAGCTTTTCTCCTGCAACAATCTTTATATTGTTAGTATGGTTGACTTTGATAACATGTTTTGAGGTTAATGCTTCCACAAGCAAGGTCATCATGTCTTTACCAGTATCATAGTCTATTGGTGCTGACGCAATCATTGCGAAATCTCCACCACCGACACTTCGATAATTATTCATCGCACATCTTAGTACAAGATCGTCATCGAGTGGTTGTCCTTTGAATAAACACTCAGTAATACGCTGACCCACAGGTCTTGATATATCCATCGTATATTCAATACCATCAATCATGTCGTAATTGTATAGTTGCTTCTTAGGATAAACAAAGGAAGGTGTAATCACAATATTCCCTTTTTCATCCAGTGAGAAGAAAGATGCGTTTTGTTCAAGATAAGCAAGCAAAGTAGGCTTATCAAGTCTTTTAACCACAACGATATTAGGAAATGGATAAGCAGCCAATAAGTCTTTCATAGTTGGGTTTTGAGGAAGCCCAACAAGACTATTGAAGAGGGAACTACTAGCACAATCAGCATTAGTCTCTTTCATCATGATTTGATTAAAGAGGGAAATGAGAGCTGGTTTTACTAAGCGATCTTGAAGATTATCTGCTAGTTGATAACGATCTTCATCAAGTGCCCCACATGGCGTGTTAAGCCACGCTTCGAAGGGTTTAACATCATCTTGGTATAAATTCTTAATGTCTTCTACCATTGGATACTTTGATAGTTCAATGAGAGAAGGAATCCATGTTTGTTTATCAAGTGAAGCATGCATGACTTCAATGCCTTCAAAACCACATTGAAGTAGAGCACTTTGATTCTTAACATGGGCAATACTGCGATGTTGATGACCTGTAAATAAAACATCAATACCTTCAATTTCACTTAATGCATAACCAACGTTTTCACCCGTTAAACGCTCAGTTGGGACACCAGATTCAAGATCTCTTTCAAAACCTCCATGATATACCACGATAACATGATCAACAAGTGGTCGAAGTCTTTCAACTTCTGCCTTAACATAGGATAAAACATCAATAAAGGTTACTCCTTTAATATGTTCAGGTTTCTCCCAATGTGGAATGTAGTCAGTTACAGCTCCTATAATGCCAATCTTTTGATTTTCAATGGTATGAATAACACTTTGTCCAAGTGGTTTTCCTAGGTAATGGACATTTCCGCTAATACATGGAGCATCTAATTCTTTAAGAAACGAGAAAAGCACATCCAATCCGTAATTGAAATCATGATTGCCAAGATTAAAGTATTGAACTTGGCAAGCATTCATCGCTAGCGCAATGGAGTGCTTAGCTTTTGGATGAGTATTTAAATAGGTAGCAAAGGCAGATCCTTGAAGGACATCACCATTATCGATGAGTATAGTGTTTAAGCGATTAAATGTTTCTAAAAGTGTTGGT
Organism: Erysipelothrix sp.; assembly: GCA_018335655.1. Classification (GTDB taxonomy): domain Bacteria; phylum Bacillota_I; class Bacilli_A; order Erysipelotrichales; family Erysipelotrichaceae; genus UBA6182. The sequence continues at coordinate 13,601 of JAGXRX010000016.1, read as the reverse complement.
AAAGAGGATAGTCCATAAGGTTTGCTTTGATTTAAGGCTACATCATAGTTGAGCAAATTCCCATGAATATCACTGGTACAAAGTAAATGAATCATAGAGTCAATTCCTTTCGTGCCCATTATATCAAAATTTGATTAAAAATTAGAAAAAATAACAAAGTCTTGTTCAATTCATTGAATCGTAGGGTTCAATTATGATATATTTGTGAAGTAAGCTAAGCTTACAGGAGGGTAAGATGAAGACTATATTTAAATTACTCATCATTTCATTTGTGTTCTTCGGTGTGTTGACAGCTTGTGCTCCAGCAACTGAAGATAATGTGATTGATGAACTCGTAGTGCTTTTTGTACCTAGCCGTGACCCAGGACAAATCCTTGGTGCTACTGCTCCGCTACGTCAATTACTAATTGATGAATTGGCGAAATCAGGTTTTGATGTTAAGTTTGTACGTATCGAAGTTTCAACAGATTATAATGCTGCTGGGGAAGCATTAGCTGCTGGAACAGCCCACATTGGTTTCTTACCAGGTGGTACTTACGTAGCATATTCTGAAGAAGGTGCTGAAGTTGTTTTAGCTGCTACACGTGGTGGTTTAAACAAAGACAGTGAAAATGCGAAAGATTGGAACGATGGCCAACCTACAGAAGGCGATTCAGAAAATCAAGTAACTTACTACCGCTCTTTAATCTATGCAGGTCCTTCTGCTGTTGGAAAAGCTATTGCCGAAAAAGTTGCTGCTGGAACTGCATTAACTTGGGATGATGTTAACGCTGCTAAATGGTGTGTATCATCATCACCTACTTCATCTGCAGGATATGTATATCCTACAATGTGGTTAATGGATAACTTTAACAAAAAGATTACTGACTTAACACAACCAGTTATTCCTGGTTCATATTCAGTTATTGCTCAAAACTTAGCAACTGAACAATGTGACGTTGGTGTCGGTTATGCTGACATTCGTCGTGATTACAATGTACAATGGACTCGTGACTGGGGCCGTACAGATGCTATCTGGACTGAAATGCCTGTAATCGGTGTTACTCCAGGAATCTTCAATGATACAATTTCAGTATCAAACAATCATCCTGATATGACTGATGAATTAAAAACTGCTATCGCAAATGCATTTATCGCTCTTGCTCAAACTGAACTTGGACGTTCCGCAATTAAAATCTATAACCATGAAGGATATAAAGTGGTTACTGATGCTGATTATGACGGAGCTCGTAAAGCACGAGACATCGTTTCAGGTAACTAAGTTAATCAAGCGAGGGAGACTCCCTCGCTTCTTTTTTTATCTTTCATGGAGGAAAGTATGATCCAATTTACAGATGTTGTAAAACGTTACCCAAATGGAGTTGAAGCCCTAAAAGGGGTGTCATTAACCATTGAGCAAGGTGAATTTGTCGCGATTATCGGATTATCTGGTGCAGGTAAATCCACACTTCTTCGTGCGATTAATCAAATGCATACGATTACATCAGGTTCACTCAAAGTGAATGGTGTGGAAGTGTCTTCACTTAAAGGAAAGTCACTTCGACGTTTTCGACGAGGAATTGGAATGGTGTTTCAATCGTTTAATTTGATTAAACGTACTACCGTCATTAAGAATGTATTAGCAGCACGGGTTGCAGATATGAGCATAATCCAAAGCTTGCTAAGTTTTTATACTAAAAAAGACAAAATTATTGCGTTAGAAGCGCTTGATCAAGTTGGTATTTTAGAAAAAGCATACATTCGTGCTGATCAACTTTCAGGTGGTCAACAACAACGTGTTGCTTTAGCACGTACGGTTGCACAACAACCCTCCATTATCTTAGCGGATGAGCCTGTGGCATCACTAGACCCTGTTACATCTGCCCAAGTAATGAATGACTTCTTAAAAATAAATGAAGCACTAAATATTACAGTCGTTGCAAACATGCATCACGTTGATTTAGCGCTTAAATATGCAAGACGAGTCATTGGGATAAAAGAAGGAATTATTGTTTTTGATGGCCCTGCTAAGGGAATCAATCGAGAAACACTTAAAGAGATCTATGGTCGAGATCTTACAGAAGATGAATTAATGGGAGAAAAATAATGGCGACGTTTATCGCTATGATTAAAGGCATCATTTCGAGAATGTTGAAATGGATTACACCACCTCCATTAGTCTTATCTAATGGTAAGGTAGTTCGACCTGCTATTTCAGCAATGTGGATTATAATACCAATCATTACTTTCTTAACCGTGTGGTCAGTGTCGATGACACGATTTAGACTTGATATGTTACTGCGTCGTGGTGGACAGTTTTTTGTCATTGTTTCAAGAATGATTCCACCGAATTATTTCTATTTTGATAATATTGTAAACCCTATGTTAGCAACAATTCTCATGTCACTTGTGGGAACAATTATTGGTGTTGTCTTTGCTTTACCATTCGCCTATGCATCAAGTGAATTAAACCAAAGTAAAATCGGAAAATTTGCTGTCCGTGGATTCTTCTCCATTGCACGTACATTACCAGTACTTGTTTTAGCAGTACTCGCGATGATTATCTTTGGAGCTGGAGCATTTGCAGGAACAGTTGCTATAGCAATATTTACATTTACCATTATGGTCAAGATGTTCTTTGAACTTATTGATACCGCAGATATGGGACCTTTTGAAGCTATTCTATCTTCAGGAGCAAGTCGTATTCAAGCATTTTGGACTGCTATTATGCCACAACTTTGGGGGCAGTACTATTCACTTTCTTTATACAATCTTGAGATGAATATCCGTAATGCAGCCATCTTAGGTTATGTTGGTGCGGGTGGTATTGGTATTGTATTGGCAGAGCGTTTAGCTTGGCGTGTATATCCAGATGTTGGATTAATACTTCTTGTGCTCATGATCACTGTTTTAGTAATTGAATCAATTTCACGTGAAATTCGCAGGAGGTTGTTATGAGTGTTATGAAGCCACAAATCAAAGAAGCACTACGTAAACAACCAAATGAGTGGGCTCTAAAGCTCTTCGTATTGCTTGCAATTATTACGATATTTGTTGTTGCTAGAGACTTTATTCCTTACCAAGGTATTACAGCTCAAGGTGTTCTTATTACACGTAATATCTTCAATGCTCTCACTAATCCTAATCAAACAATCCTATTTGATTTTGTAACACGTGATGGTGTTCCTGTTTTAATTATGGAAACCGCAGCAATAGCATTTTTAGGAACTATTTTTGGAGCATTAATCTCTATTCCATTCGCTTTCTTATCAGCACGAAATATTGTACCGAAGTGGGTTGCATCAATTGGTGTTGCAGTCATCGTCGTAATTCGTACTTTCCCAGCTGTAGTTTATGCCTTAATGTTTATTCGTGTCACAGGACCTGGAGCATTCACAGGAGTTCTAACTCTAAGTGTTGCATCAATTGGTATGCTTGCGAAACTATTTGCAGAAATCATTGAAGATCTAGATTCAGGAATTATTGAAGCACTCGATGCAAGTGGTTGTAATACCATTCAAAAGATTCAATATGGTATTTTCCCACAACTTATGTCAAACTTTGCCTCCACAACCATATATCGATTTGAAATCAACGTTAAATATGCAACGATTTTAGGGATGGTAGGTGCTGGTGGTATTGGTGCTCCATTGATTTTCGCAATCAGTGCATATCGTTGGAGTGATGCAGGAGCATTACTTATTGGATTAGTTATCTTTGTCTTAATTATTGAAATGATATCAACACGCATACGTAAAAAACTTGCGACAGGAGAATAAATGAAACAACCGATTGAAGCAAAAGTAACCTTTAAAGATAACTTTGATGGTGAGCTAGAACTAAAAGAGGGAAGTGTCAGTATTGGCATGTTACCTCATCAAGCTACACCTTATAAATTACTACAAGCAGCCCTTATTTCATGTTTACATTCTACATTTCTTGATGTCATTGAAAAGAAACGACTTACTGTTGATTCTGTAAGTTATCATAGTAGTGGATTCAAACGTGATGAAATACCAGCGACTATAGAAACCTTACATTTGGATGTCCATGTGAAAGGAATTCAAAATAAAGTAGCTGTCGAGAAATCATTTGATTTGGCTACGAAAGTATGTTCAGTCTACAATACGATTTCGCAAGTAGGAACAATTACCTATACCATTCATTACATTGATTAAGTGACCTCCGTAAGGAGGTTTTTTCTTGTGTAGAATCAATTATAATCTTGTTAAAACGTTTTAAACAACGTCAAATATTTCTTGACACACATTTTCTTAAGCGTAAAATGTTAGTCAGGAGAATAATTTCACATGTCACAATTAAAGAAAGAATTAAGCCCTTCTAGCGTATGGTCCCTTGCGGTAGGAGCAATCATTGGATGGGGAGCATTCGTATTACCAGGTAATAAGTTTTTGCCTGATGCTGGACCATTAGGAACAGTTATTGCAATGAGTATTGCGGCAATCATGATGATTGTCATCGCTAAGAATTATGGAGTAATGATTCATCGATATCCGATTGCTGGAGGTGAGTTTACCTTTGCATACATCGGTTTTAGACGCTTTCATGCATTTTTTGCTGGTTGGTTTTTAGGACTATCATATTTAAGCATCGTTCCTCTTAATGCAACAGCATTAGGACTTATCTCACGAGCAATGTTTCCAGGAATCTTCCAACAAGGTCTTCTTTACACCATAGCAGGTTGGAATGTATATCTTGGGGAAGTCATTATGGCTTCGGTTGCTATTTTACTCATTACGTACTTAAATCATAAAGGTGTTAAGTTGTTTGGTCGATTTGCATCACTCCTTGCATTATTTCTTGTTGGGGGAGTTGTGATCTTGTTTGGCTGGGCTGTCGTATCACCAGTTGCATCCTTCTCAAACCTTCAACCTTTATTTTCTGATCAAAAAGCACCATTTGAAGGTATCCTAGCCATTATTGCGATTGCTCCATGGGCCTTTGTAGGTTTTGATACCATTGCGCAAGCAAGTGAAGAGATGAATTTTGATGTAAGAAAATCTGCCAAACTTATGATTTTTTCAATCATCGTTGGCGCAATGATTTATATCTTACTAACATTGATTACAGGGATGGTTGGTCCATGGCCAACATTTATTCAAGAAAACTCAACATGGGCAACAGGAAGTGCAGTGACAATCATCGCAGGTGATTTAGGACGTTGGATCTTAGGAGCAGCAATCATGAGTGCAATCCTAAGTGGTCTTAATGGATTCTTGCATGCTTCTTCTCGCTTATTCTTTGCAATGGCAAAAACAAGTGCATTACCTGAATCCTTTAAAACACTTCATCCAAAAACACAAACACCAACAGTATCATTAATCTTTATCGCAGTCGTTTCATTGATTGCTCCTTGGTTAGGCCGTGCAGCTTTACTTTGGATTGTAGATATGGCATCTGTCGGTGCTGCAATTGGGTTCTTTTACACAAGTGCAAGCACACTCGTCTTAGCATCTCGTCATAAAAGTGACCTTGAACTAAAACGCAATCGAATCTTTGGTTGGTTAGGTTCAATCTTCTCATTAACATTTATTGCACTCCTTGTTATTCCAATGAGTCCTGTTTCATTAGAGACACCTTCCATGATTGCACTTGGAGTTTGGTCTGTTTTAGGAATTCTATTCCTAATGCGCTCTAAAACGTATCGTACAATGGATGAAGTAAGCATGGAAAAACATTTTGAAGGAAACGTATGAATCAAAACTTATCAAAAATAAAACGGGTACTAAGTGATCCATTAAGAAAACCACTTATTCAAATCGTGTTTGAAATGAGTAAGGAAGCATTACGATTAAAGCGTATGCCAAATGAATATTTGAGTCGTTTCTGTTATCGCAAAGGATCACTTCCACTTAGTAACTATGTCAGTGATCACTTCATTGGACTTATTCAAACATCTAAAGTTTTACACTCACCTAATTCAGTTGAGCTTCTTTTAAACAAATTAGAATTTTATCGTTTTTGTCTTGAACATGATATTCCAACCGCAAAAATACTCGCCTATTCAAATCATGGAAACATTTATTCCATAAATGATGAGATTTTAGATTTGAATGAGCTTTCAAAGTTTATTGCGCTATTATCTCAATGGATAGAAGAATCACCATATCAAAGTCTTTTCATTAAACCTAATGATCTAAAAGGAGGGGTAGGTGCATTCAAAATCGATGAGAGCTGCCTATCTAACTTAGAACTAATGAAGACGATTTGGAATCAATGTATATCCTCAAAAATGATTATTCAAAACACACTCGTACAACATCCAGTAATTAATGCAATAAATCCAGCATCAATAAATACTGTTCGCATGGATACTTATCAACCTCTAGAGGGTGCACCGCGTATTATTAGTGCTTGCATGCGCTTTGGAAGACAAGGTTCAGTGGTTGACAATCCAGGTACATCAAAAGGATTTTTTGTAAAACTAAACACCAATACTCATCAACTTGAAGGATTAGGTCAACAAATCATCACATTTGGAAATCAAGTATTCACTCATCATCCAGATACCCATCATCCTCTTGATGGTGTGGTTATCCCATACATTGATGAAGCAATTGATTTAGTACTACGTGCTACTCAATGTGTTGGCGATCGTTTAATTGGTTGGGATGTGTGTGTAACCCCAGATGGACCACTCCTTATTGAAGGAAATCACAACTACCATATTGTGATGTTGGAAATTGCAAATGGAGGATATGCACATCGTCCAGCGTATCAAGATGTACTTAAAGAAGTTCGCCTCGAAAATGCTTAGATTGCTTCAAGACTAAACATGGACAAATTCAACAATAAGGGGTATACTACTCGCGTACAAACATTATGAGCACTCGATTCTTTGTAGATTCAAAACTGATTATTTTACGCCCAGCACAACAAATTGTGCTAGGCTTTTTAACTGTTATTTTTGTTGGTAGTGTCCTTTTATCACTTCCTATTGCTCAACAAATACCAACTTCATATTTAGATCATCTCTTCATTGCGACATCAGCAGTATGTGTTACAGGTTTATCACCATTAGTTGTGGCTGAGTCCTATACAATCTTTGGTCAGGTTGTCGTTATGTTACTCATGCAAATTGGGGGACTATCCCTCATGACATTTATAGCCTTGTTTATGATTGCTATTGGAGGGAAGTTAAATATTCATGATAAAATTATCATGCAAGAAACACTAAATCGAACCTCATTAACTGACATTACGAAATTTATCGTCTTTATTCTTAAGTACACGCTATTCTTTGAAGTGTTAGGATTTGTTTTACTAGCAACACAATTTGTTCCTTTGTTTGGACTAGGTGAAGGACTCTACAAGTCTTTGTTTATCTCAATTTCAGCATTCAATAATGCAGGATTTGATATATTAGGAGCAGTATCACTGCAAAACTTTGTTTCTAATCCTGTAGTTAACTTCACAGTCATGATTCAAATCATTATGGGTGGCTTAGGATTTAGTGTTTGGTTTGATCTTCAAAAATCATCCAGTTCAATCATTAAGAGAATTCCACTTAAGCGAATCTTCAACCGATTAAAAGTGCATGTCAAGCTCGTCTTAATTGTCACTGCTATTCTCATATTAAGTGGTTGGTTATTTATATTCTTAGCTGAGTATTCAAACCCAGCATCACTTGGATCTTTATCACTCATAGATAAACTCATGGCTTCTTTATTTCAATCAGTAACACTACGTACTGCTGGATTCTCCACGTTGAATATTGCTGATTTAAGACCCGCAACACTTGTTATTATGATGCTCTTTATGTTCATCGGGGGATCACCTGGAGGAACTGCAGGGGGTATTAAAACAACCACAATGGCATTAGTTGTTCTATATGTCATTACAGAGTTAAGAAATAAAGATTCTCTTGTTTTATTTAAGAAGACGATATCACGAGATCTCTTACGTCGAGCTGTAACTATCTTAGTTTTAAGTTTAGTTATTGTTTTTTCAGGGATTGTTGGGTTATTATTTGTTCAACAAGGTGATGCGTTAACGATTGTCTTTGAAGCAGTCAGCGCAATGGGAACCGTTGGGCTTTCAATGGGGATAACACCTTTCCTTAATTCATGGGGTAAAGGCATTATTATCGTCCTTATGTTTATCGGTCGTATTGGTCCAGTTGCAGTAGCATATACACTAAAATCCAATCGTGTTATGCGTCGTGCTAATTTAGTAGAATACCCTCAGGGACAAGTCATTGTCGGATAGGAGACATCATGTCGAAAAATAAATCAAATGAGAAAACATATGCAATCTTAGGACTCGGTATCTTTGGTTCAAGTATTGCTAAGACACTTTCAGAAAACAATAACGATGTTATTGCTATCGATAAAGATGTCATTAATGTAGACCGAGCAGGTGAATATGCAACAAGCGCAGTGGTCGCTGATTTTACTGACATTGAACAACTTCGTGCAGTCGGTGTAGCCGATGTGGATGTTGGAATTGTCGCAACAGGAACTAATTTAGAAGCCTCTATTTTAGCAATCATGAATTTAAAAGAACTCAACGTGCCATACATTGTCGCAAAGGCAAAAAACAAAACATATATGTCCATTCTTAAAAAGATTGGTGCTGACTATGTTGTTCGTCCTGAAAAAGAAATGGGAGAGCGTGTTGCGAAGACACTCATGTCTAAGAATCTTAAAGAGTTTCTTGATCTTGATGCTACAACAATGGTTGCAGAATTACTTGTACCTGAAAAATGGGCAAATCATTCATTAAAGGACTTAAACTTAAGAGCTGTTTATGGGGTTAATGTTGTTGGTGTTAAGCAAAATGGCCAAACAAAGATTACACTATCTCCAGATGCTGAGTATGTTTTAAAGAGTGATGATTTATTAGTCATCATTGCTGATAAAGAAGTTTTCGAGAAATACGAATTGCAAGGCAAATTGTAAAAAGGTGGGTTCCACTTTTTTTCTTTTCTCATGGCAAATATTGCGCTATAATAATACAATGACAGGAGGACCCTATGAAATATTTAAATCGATTTGATCAATGGCTTGTGATTGTGCTTGTAGTAGGGTCAACTCTACTGTATGGCTCATTAACATGGCTTATCAATGCAGCTAATTCTGGACAAAGAATTGCGATTGTTTCTTACAGAGATGAAGAAATTCTGCGCATAGATATGTCTATTAATGCAAATTACGTCGTTCAAGGCACATTAGGAGAAGTATTTATTGAAGTACAAGATCAACGTATTCGCGTTGAAAAAGAAACATCACCGCTCAATATATGTTCAATACAAGGGTGGGTGAGTTCATCATTTGTTCCTATTACTTGTTTACCAAACCATATTTTAATTGTAATTGTTGCTCCTAAAGAAGGAGATATTGATTTTGAGGTCAAATGAATCGTAAAAATAGTGTAAAAAACATGATGATTATTACTATGCTCATGGCCATGAGCATTGTTTTTCACTTAATTGAACCTGTGTTACCCATTCCTGTTCCTGGGGTTAAGCTAGGATTAGCTAATATCTTAGGACTCATTGCTTTAATGCTATATGGTATTAAAACCATGTATGCAGTAAACCTATCTCGTGTACTCATTGCTTCACTATTGCGAGGCATTTTATTTGGAACGGGATTTTGGGTATCTTTAAGTGGAGTTCTTATTAGCACAACAATTGTTGCGCTTCTTTATAAGACAAACAAGTTTTCAGTAGTTGGTTTATCGATTGCGGCTGCAGCATTTCATAATGTTGGTCAAGTTTTCATGATTATGCTTATTTATTCCTCAGTGTTTATGATTTATTGGATGCCACCACTTATTTGGTTATCAATTCCAACTGGACTTCTTACAGGAATTCTAGCAACTGGGGCATTACAACGTCTTCGAGTTATGAAGTAGAAAGTGTAACGTATGTCTTCTTATAAATTATTACTCAATCATATTAGAAAAACTGCTTGGATGGTTATTGCTTTACTTTTGTTTACGATGTTAGTCGTGTTATTTACACTAATGACTCCACTCTATGTTTCATTCTTTGTGGATACTATCTTAAACTTAAATGATCCTTCACATCCAATCTTTATCTGGCTTACCAACACCATTGTGAGTGTTGATGTTTTACGTGCAAATTTATGGCTTGCAGGGATCATGCTTGTTGTAGTGACACTTCTTTCAGGGATGTTTATGTTTCTGAGAGGAGCATTTAATGCTATCTTATCTGAGCGTGTTATTGAATCATTAAGAAATGCTCTGTATAAACATGTCTTAAGTCTATCTCATAAAGAATGGAGTAGTCATCATTCTGGGGATATGATTCAGCGGGTCACCTCCGATGTGGATGTATTACGACGTTTTCTTTCATCACAGCTTTCTGAGTTAATGTATGCCATTTTCATGGCAACCATGGCATTTGTAATCTTACTTGGAATTCAACCACAACTTGCTTGGATTTCCATGATGGTCATGCCTATCATCTTTACGTTTGCCTTTGTGTTCTTTAGACGAATGCAAAAAGCATTTAAGGCAAGTGACGAAGCTGAAAGTGAACTTACGACTACCATTCAAGAGAATATTCAAGGGGTGAGAGTGGTAAAAGCCTTTCATCAAGAATCTCATGAAATTGGTAAGTTTGAAACGAAGAATGCAACGTATCGTGACTTAACTTATAAATTAATCCATCAGTTAGGCATGTATTGGGGTCTTTCAGATTTCTTTATATTGCTTCAAATTGTTTTAGTGGTAGTGACTGGAATTAGTTTTGTTTTAAGAGGTCAACTAAGTGTTGGTGAATACACAGTCTTCGTTTCCTATGTTTCTATGGTACTTTGGCCAATCCGAAATGTTGGAAGAATACTTAGTGACATGGGTAAAGTTGATGTAGCACTGACTCGTTGTGCTCAACTTTTGAATTATGACATTGAAAATGTAAATGAAGGTGTTGAACACACCGTTGTAGGAAACGTTGAATTTGACAATGTATCACTTATCTATCCAGATGATCACAAGAAAGTTTTAGAAGGGGTTAGTTTTACTATTGAGGCTTATACAACAGTTGCGATTATGGGGGCAACAGGAAGTGGAAAATCATCCATCGTAAGCCTTATGGCACGTCTTGTCGAGCCAAGTGAAGGTGTTATTCGAATGGATGGTATTGCATTGTCTGAAATCTCTAAACATTCACTACGTTCACAATGCTCAATTGTTTTACAAGAACCGACTTTATTCTCAGATTCTATTCGCAATAATTTGCTAGTCGCAAGTAATGAAATGGATGATGAAGCCATTCATTCGATACTTCATCAAACCTCTTTAGCATCCATGATTGAAAACTTTGAAGCAGGTCTAGAGACAAAAGTTGGAGAGAATGGTGTCACACTTTCTGGTGGACAAAAGCAAAGACTAGCGATGGCGCGTGCGCTTATTTTAAAATCTCCAATGATTATATTTGATGATTCACTCTCTGCTCTTGATGCGAAGACTGATGCACATGTGCGCACAGCGCTTGATCAAGTGAATTATCCACTGACAACACTCATTATTACGCATAGAGTCGCCAGTGCAAAACACGCAGATAAAATTATTTTTCTAAAAGATGGGCAAGTGATTGCTCAAGGAAAACACGACCAACTCATGACGTCATGTGAAGATTATGCACATGTTGTGAGTTTACAAGAGGAGGTGCAACATGGATGATCAAGAATTTTCCTCGCTTCCTTCCTTAGACCAAGGTTTATGGAAGCGAATATTAAGTATTTTGTGGACTTTTAAACGTGATGTTCTCATTCTCTTTGCGTTAATGATAATCCTCGCATTAGGGGATGTAACCTTTCCACTCTTTAATCGTTTTGCCTTAGATGAGTTTATTTCAGCAGGAAGATACCTTGATCGTATACCTTTATTCGCATCATTGTATGTCATGTTAGTGATTATTCAAACGACTATGGTTTATCTTTTCATTAAACAAGCTGGAAAAATTGAAATGAACTTTGCTTATCATATGCGCAAAATCTCATTTGAAAAACTACAACGTCTTTCTTTCTCTTATTATGATACCCATGCATCTGGTTGGATCTTGTCACGTATGACTTCAGACATTAATCGACTCTCTGAGATCGTATCGTGGGGACTTCTTGATATGGTATGGGGTTTAGCAATGATGATTGGGATTAGTGTTGTGATGCTCATTATTAATGCGTATCTCGCACTTCTAGTCTTAGTGATGGTCCCGATTCTTTATGTTATTGCTCGCTATTTTCAAAAGCAAATCCTTAAAGCTTATCGTGATGTGCGCAAAATCAATTCAATGATTACAGCGGACTTCTCAGAAATGATTTTAGGGATAAAGAGTATTAAGACACTTGCTATTGAGCCAAAGCGTGAGAAATCATTCGCAGCGCTTGCGACAAGCATGCGTCAAAAATCGATTCGCTCAGCGCTGTTCTCATCACTCTTTATGCCAATTGTCTTTGCCTTTGCGTCGATCTCAAGTGCTTCGCTTCTTAGTTTTGGAGGGCAAGCAGTTCTTGTGGGAACTCTAGGTCTTGGGACACTGCTTCTATATGTTCAATATGTGAATGCTTTCTTTGAACCGTTAAGAAACATTGCGCGTATCCTTGCAGAAATGCAAATGGCACAAGCAAGTGCTGAGCGTGTATTATCTTTATTGGATGCGAAGGAAGACATTATTGATGTGAGCACAACAAGTGATCATGTGCCATTAAAAGGAGATATAGTCTTTGACAATGTGAACTTTCATTACATTGAAGGTGAAAATGTGTTGACTGACTTTAATCTTAGTATCAAAGCAGGACAAACCGTAGCCTTAGTTGGTGAAAGTGGTGGTGGTAAGTCTACCATCGTTAATCTATTGTGTCGCTTCTATGAACCGACTTCAGGACAAATCCTCATTGATGGGGTAAATATACAAGAGCGACCATTATCATGGCTTCGCTCATCCCTTGGGTATGTGCTTCAAACCCCACATTTATTTATGGGGACAATCGCAAGTAATATTGCTTATGGAAGACCTGACGCAAGCCTTGAAGACATAATGTCAGCGGCTAAAGCTGTACATGCTCATGACTTCATTATGAAACTTGAAAAAGGTTATGATGAACCAGTATTAGAAGGTGGAGCGAAGTTATCAGTAGGTGAAAAGCAACTTATTAGCTTTGCACGTGCATTATGTGCAAGTCCTTCACTTATTATTCTTGATGAAGCTACCGCATCGATTGACTCAAATCATGAGGCAATCCTACAAGATGCAATTAAGACATTATTAAAAGGTAAAAGTGCTGTTGTGGTTGCCCATCGATTATCAACGATTGTGAATGCGGATATGATTTGTGTCATTTCTAAAGGACGAATTGTTGAATCTGGAACCCACAATGAGCTTATTAATCTTAAGAAGCGATATTTTGAATTATACACCCATCAGTTTGAACAACTCGATGACTAAAAGGAGGAATTATGATTATTGACACATCATTATACATGCCTTATCAAAGAGAACTTGATGAGCGTATCTTTTCAACGCATCAAACCAATCGTGAAAATACACGCATTGATCGCACGTTAGCGTTATGTGTAGAACTCTCAGAATTTGTGAATGAAACGCGTTGTTTTAAGTATTGGAGTCTAAA
>JAGXRX010000015.1 GCA_018335655.1 Erysipelothrix sp. | reverse complement strand
CACATTGAGATACCAAGCTGGCTCGCAGGACGAACTGGATTGTTTGGTTTGATGGTGGTCGGTGATTCAATGAATAAGGTTATTCCGGATGGGTATATTGCGGTACTACAAAAGACTCACACCTTAGAGGATGGGTCCATTGGTGCAATCTTAGTGAATGGATTTGATGCAACTCTTAAGAGATACTATCGAATCAAAGATGGAGTTGTGCTTGAACCTCTCAGTTATAATCCTGAGCATCAAGCGATGATCATCAAAGAGAATGATCAAGAGAACATTAGTGTCATTGGTAAGCTCGTTTGGAGTTGTGCAGCCAAGAGCTTTTAAACTTGCATTTGTATCTCATTCAAGGTAAAAGAAAAGTACCCATCTTGAACTGGGTACCGGAGTATGTGCAACATACGTAAAGGGGATTTTAGTTGTTGCATGTTTATCTTATCAAACTATTGAAAGGACAACAAGTTATGGCAATCTATAAAGATGAAAAACGCGGGACATGGTACTGCAAGGTCAACTATCTTAATCAAGAAGGAAAACTGATCTCACATACCAAGCGTGGCTTTAAGTTGAAACGTGATGCTCAAAACTATGAATCATCCTATAGAGTTGATCAATACCAGAAGATTGAGAACCCACCTGAAGATTCGACTCAAGTCGTGGAACCCGTCAAAGATATGCTCTTTAGAGAACTGTTTGATAAGTATATTGAAAACAAACGTCACGAGGCTGAAGATTACAATGTCAATAAATACATCCAGGTGGCAAAGCGCTTCTTTGGAAGAGTAATGGACATCCCCATGTCAAAGATTAAACCAAGTGATTATCTAGATTGTCGTAACATCATCGAGAGTGAAAAGGCTGCAGTCCGATACCGGAACAAAGCCATTTTTCTTTTGAAGAGTGTATCACGTTTTGGATATGATTATTATGAGCTGAAAGATCATGCTCGATTGCTTAAAATCGTTCCTCTTAAATCAACTGAGTTTAGAGAAAAGGAAGTATGGACACCTGATCAGTTTAAACTCTTCATTGAGCATGTGGATCATTACGTATATAAGACATACTTTACATTCTTGTATTATACTGGAATGAGACGAAGTGAAGCTCGAGCTATTGAGAAGAGAGATATCGTTGATGGTGTCGTTAGCATCAACAAATCGATGCATCAATACAGTGGCGAATTCAAATCTCTTAAAACAAACTCTAGTCGTCGAAAGATCCAAATAAATCAACATGTGTTAGAGATGATCCAACCCCTCATGGAAACAGAAGGGCATTTACTCTTTGGAGGTAATGAACATTTATCCTCCACATCCATTCAACGTTATTTCTCTAGTGGAATTAAACTCTGCAATGAACATCTTATTTCAAGTGGAGAAAAGCCAATTCCAAAAATACGACTTCATGATATGCGTCACAGTCATGCGACATTCCTTATCAACAAGGGAGCGAACATTGTTGCGGTTTCAAAGAGACTTGGGCACTCGGATATCAATATGACCTTGAAGGTTTATACTCATCTATTAAAAGAGAATGAGGATAAAATTCTTGATATTCTTGATTCTGATAATGATTAGTTCATTCTATTTGATAAACAGCGCAACATTAACAAGAATTTGAATTTCGGCGAACGGCATGTCTAATTCAATTTGCAAAAAATCATCTGAAAAGCTTTTCTTAAATAGTTCGAGTGCTTTGAGACCAATCTCAACATTGGCATTCTTTGAATTTATTGAATCCTGTATTGTGAGATCGAATTGATCTGAGTTCAATTCAATCTCACTTAAATGAACTCTTATTTTTTCGAGTATCCAATTTGCATTTGGATGCTCAAATTTACTATTGAAATCTTGTACATAGTAGAATTCATGGTTTTCAATCTCTCGAGTCTTGTCATTGAAATCATTAATGAATTTTTTCGCCTTTTCTTTTATGTAATCTTGATAAACTCTCACATACGTATTGTTTTTTTCTATGCTAGAATCATATTCCAAGACTCGAATGATTTCATCAATATGGTTTAATGTGTATGTATCATATCTACTACTCATATATGTTTTCATCTGATTAAGTTGAGATATTATGTCTCCTTCATCAACGATTTGATTATTCCATGTTTGACTGTAAGTACAAAGACAATTATTGTAGTATGCTTTTATATTCTCAAGCAACTTGTATCTTCTGATTAAGTATTTAAATAATTGTTCCTTTTTTACAATTGGTGAAATTGAACTAGTTTTTCTTTCGGGTATATTTGAATAAACAGTAATTACTATTTTGTGACCATCTCCACTAATAATTGGTGCTCGTAGTATTTCATTTCTTTGAGCAAGTATATATGGGCTCCTTCTGTTTACATCAATCACATGTGCAAATGATAGATTTCTCAAAAACATAAAATACTTGTTATCTGTTCCAGTACCATCGATTCCTTTCATGCCAAAAATATCATACTTACTTTCATAGATATCAATTACTTCTAGTTCATCGCATAACACATCAACACATGAGTTAATTATCCCTGCATATACAAAGAATAAAATGATTTCATTCTGATTCCAAGTTTTATCACTATTGAGATTCAAACTATTCAATTCCCGTATTGAGTCTTCAATCCTATCCATAAATGCACAAACTAAATCCCAATGTTCTTTATGTTCTGGTGCATAATAAAATACTGGACTACTATTAATTAATTCTCTAAGTGATTTAATTATCCGCTCATCTAAATTCAACCTCATTGCTTTCTCCTATCTTGTTATAGTTAAATTGTTAATTTCTTAAACATCATGTTGCATAAACAGATTTATCAGCAATTAATTCTGAAGAATTACAAATTAATATTAAACAATATCAAAAGACTCGATAAAAAAATAACAAAGATGATTCTTGGTTTATACTTAATTTTGTAGTCTTCATTTAATTTGTTAAATTTAAATGTCTTATAAAGTGAAAGAATAGAGCTTAGCAGAAAAGATATGATTATTAGATGAGAGTAATTAATAGTGCTAAGAATCTGCTTAAGGTCAACTTTCAGTGTCCAGAATAATATGATCACAAATGTAATATTGAACCCTAATAGTATTGAATTACTATAAACAGCAATGATAAATTCGTCCAGTAAATTTGAAACTGTTTCTGTCTGTCTTTTCAATAAATCTATAACTTGTGTTTTTTTATTACTTAAATCTTCATTGATAACACTCACTTCTGAAGATTCTTGATTATTTAAAATTTCAACTTCAGAGAGTCTTTCGAGTTTATCAACAATTTTAGATATTTCATCAATTCTTTTGCGCTCATGTCTTGCCTTAGCTATATAGAAAGTGCTTTGAAATTCATAAACTAGTAATAGCACCAAAATTAGCCCTACAACATTATAGACAATTGCCAGTAATAAAAGAACTGGAAAACTTAATCTTGTAACAAGTTCAAAATCATAAAGGACTAAATAAACCATAGACGGAAAGACTAGCACAAATACTCCGCCTACATAGTAGAATGCACTATCATAGTCTTTGTTCTTAATCTGATCTATTATTATGCTAATTATTTCCATTTTGCACCATTAAAATCTTTCGATTAATTCTATTCTTGATAATATTATTTAATCAAGTTATACTTATCATCACATCATTACTAAAGATCTCACTATTTTGTTATGTTTGAGTGGTCCATTGATGGTTTGTAGTTTACTTTTTTTATTTCGTATTTATCACTTAACTGTTCGTTATTAACCAAAAAAACCGATTCATGTTAAGCGTTTTGCTCTACTTTATAAAATGCATGGTCCTTTTACAAGTTTCACTCTATGGATTATACTTGAAATATAAACAACAGGAGGACATATAATGTTTATCATTATTGGTATACTTGCTGGATTTCTTGCTGGAAAAATTCTTCGCGGTAGAGGATATGGTTTAATAGGAAACCTGCTTATTGGACTCATTGGTTCTTATGTTGGAGAATTTTTGTTTAATACGCTCAATCTTAGTGCTGCAGGAACATTAGGATCGCTTTTAATGTCTACCGTTGGAGCCATTGCTTTCCTTTATATTATGCAGCTTTTCAGACGATAGACATCGAAATACAATATGATTATCTAGGCAGTCATCATCAAGAATGGATGATGGCTGCTTTTTTTTACTTAATTAATTACGTCCACTTTACAGCGACATAAAGCTATGATTTAAATAATCCTATGCAACATTGAATTGAACAATGAAACATTATTGAAACGATGCTTAATTGACTTTTATGGTGATTCAGATTCAATTTGTTACATCGCAGCGCTGTTCTTGCCTTGTTTTTTAGCAATGATTGACCGTGATATCATAATAAACACAAACACAATAGTTTTTACGCTGTCACACGTATCTCATCAAAGACTTGAAACTTTAAATATGGTATAATGAATCAAAGAAAGGTGGTTCACATGAAAAAACTCGTTGCATTAGGCCTTGTTGCTGTAGGATCTGTCGTGACCTTTGAAGTCTTAAGACGTAAAGGAGTCATTGCACAAATTGGTGGCAAAGTGAAAGAAGTGGTTGGTACCATCACAGACGATCCTTCACTCAAAGTAGAAGGCATGTTTGAAAGTGCTAAAGGCAAAGTAATGGAAGTGACAAGCAAAACCAAAGACGCACTTCACAAAGCCTTTGACAAAGCTCAAGAAGAAGTTGACGAAACATTATCATAATCGTCAATCAAATAGGCATCATTTCAAATCGAAATGATGCCTTTTCTTATGCTTGATTATTGAGCAATCAATCCACCATCGGCGACAAACTCAGTTCCTGTTGAATAACTCGATTCATCACTTGCTAAGAACACACATAAATGGCTGATCTCATGAGGTTTTGCACTTCGCTTAATGGCTAATGCTGCAATCATAGGTTTGATTGCTTCTTGAATTTCAGGCGTTTGCGTCATTGGTGTATCAATAACCCCTGGATGCACAGAGTTAACACGAATATTATAGTGCCCCAACTCTAGTGCTAAGGCTTTGGTCATCCCTGTTACCGCAAACTTGGTTCCATTATAAGCAACACCTCCTGGTTGGCCTACAAGACCTGAAATCGAGGAGATATTAATGATGGATCCTTCATTGGCTTTCTTCATTGATGGCAAGACGGCTTTGACTCCTAAGAATATGGATTTTTGATTGATGTTGTATACCTTATCAAAATCTTCTTCACTCATTAAATCAATGCTGTTGGAGAGTAAAATTCCTGCATTATTGACAAGAACATTAATTGGTCCAAACTTCTTTTCTGCTTCCTCTACAACTTTTTCCCAATCGTGCGCTTTAGTCACATCATGGCGTACAAATAAAGCATGATCACCTAGTGATGCAGCCATTTCTTGACCTTCTTTTTCTAAGATGTCACTGATAATGACTTTTGCACCTTCTTCAATAAACATCTTGGCATGAGATGCGCCCATACCACGCGCACCTCCTGTAATGAGCGCTACTTTTCCTTCTAAACGTTTCATGAGTTTTCACTCCTTTCTTTCGTGAATGATTAAAAATATCACAGTCTTTGACAAACGTATTCATGCATGAATTGTGTGACAAACATCACGTTATCTATGACTTAACTGTACCATGATGAAGTGAATATTTCAATAACTTATTGATCTTTTAGCATAATCTTTTGTTACCACTATATATATCAATTACTTGAAGAAAGAAATGAGTAAGTATTTACCAAGTTCGTGACCACATCTGTGACCACATTTTTTGGAAAAGAGGGTGAAACTTGGTTAGACTTGGAGTGTAGAAAGCCTCTAAAGAGTGGATTTGTAACACTTGGTAAAGCATTTACATCAGTCCTGCTACCCCTGCCAGTAATAAAAATAGCCCACTAAATAGTGGGTTTTCTTTTGCTTATGACTTTGTACAACACCATTGTAACCACATTTCTTTTAAACATTGAAGCAAATGTCATTTAGAAATGAAGCTTCAGTACTTATAAATTCAAGATTAATTGGATGAAACGTTATCATTCAATCACTTCAACAATCTAGTGTTGGTCTTTATTTTTCGCTTGTTCAATAGCTTCTCGTTTTGCTATAAGTACTCTTAATCTTTTTAGAGTCTTTGATTTCTCTGCAATTAAACTCACAATAATAAAATATAAAAGTATAACAAGCATAAAAGATAAGAAGATTTCACCACCCTCAAAAGAAAATTGACCAAAAATTGATACTATTATAAAAATCCCGAAAACAAACATTATGCCATCATACTTTGAAAGAAGTTTTTCATCTTTTTCGGTAAACTCTTCTTTCACAGTATCAACTAAATCCTTATCCTTTTCAACTGAGCTTTCTACTAAATCTTCACTTGATTTGTCTTGATCCATATATTTCCCCTTGTTGAAATAATAGCATAGTGAAATGATTCCTGACAATCACTGAAGATACATTGAGTTAATATAATTGTTTCACTCGTTAAATGCATTATCCACTAGTATAAACATCTGACTTAATTCAAACTTTCATAAGAACACTTTTTCAAAAGAGAGGAAAAGATTTGTTAAGGTTGTGACTTAAAAAGCTTCTAATAAGTGAGGATGAGAGACTGGTAAAGTATATATATCTGTATAGCTATTGAAAATACCCCCTGATATTGAGTTTCAATATGGTTCATTGTAACATTATTCATTTTTCTGAAAAGACTGATATTTCCCCACATTTATTACTATGTTGTTTTACCAGATTATCTTTGAATATGTACTAATACTTGTGAATATTTTTGAAATGATTAATTCTATATAGTTGACTAAAAACTGAATTATCAAAGTGAATATAACAGCAATATATACCTCTCTTTGAGAGAATACTGCAAATAACTCACATTGCGTGAACTTTGTGATAATATTGCATTAATAACAATAGGAGATTGATATGGGTGCAATCTATGAACTTAAAATATTAAAGAAAGTAAGTATACACATTAATATTAACTCCAACATACTAGAAGATATCTTTGAAATTAGCAATGTTGAAGGGTTCTTAACAAGATGTGTTGAAACTATTGATAGTGATGAAGTACATGAAGACTAAAATATATAATATGGTTAGAGATGATGATGTTAATAATATTCAATCTAACATTTTTGATACTGTGATTATAACACTCATAGTTATTAATCTAATCATTGTGATTCTCGATACATTTAGACTACCTGCTTGGTACTTGAAAGTATCTGTAATTATTGAGTATATTTCGATTTCTGTATTCACCCTCGAATACTTAGCAAGATTATGGGTAGCAGACTTAGGGCAGAAAAAATTTTCACCTTTCAAAGCTAGGCTTAAGTATGCATTTTCATTTATGTCTATTGTTGATCTACTTGCGATACTTCCATTCTATATTCCATTCATTATCCCTATTGATTTGAGAATACTACGTGCTATTAGAATGATTCGATTGATGAGATTAATTAAATTCAATAGATACACAACTGCATTGAAAACAATAACTGATGTTTTTGAGAATAAGAAAAATCAACTACTTTCATCATTTGCAATTGTTTTAATACTAATGGTGATTTCTTCAATTCTTATGTATAACTTAGAGAACCCTGCACAACCACATATCTTTCAAAATGCATTCTCAGGTCTATGGTGGGCGGTTGCTACATTTACAACAGTTGGATATGGAGATATATTTCCAATAACGATTGGGGGTCGCATCATGGCTGGTGTCATAGCTATGTTAGGCATTGGAGTTGTTGCGATTCCTACAGGTATTATCTCTGCTGGCTTTATTGAACTAATTAACGTAAATTCTGTTCCTCAAAATATGCATCATAAAAAAGCTTATTTGAAACGAAGAGATAGACAACCAAAAACAAGACATTAAGTGTTTGATAATATTTTGCAACTGTGTCTATATTATGGATTAATTTGTTGCAAGTCTTTAAACTAATAAATATAAATCTAATCGTGCTGCTGTAACACTAAGCAAATAAACCACTGAAAAGTGGTTTATTTCATATAGAAATTAATGCATACATAACGTGTACTACTCGGTAACATCATTATCAATATTATGAAATAATCAATTCTTGGCTAGATTTGAAAAGTTAGTTAACAAGCCAATTATCTTTTTTCAAGCAACAATTGCTCAAAACTTTCTTTATCAACTGGTTTACTGAAATAATATCCTTGTAGTAAGTCGCATGTTTTTTCATTTAAAAATTCAACTTCTTCAATGGTTTCAACTCCTTCTGCTACCGTTTTTAATCCAATAGTTTCAGCCATTGACAAAATAGCGGTTGTGATTCTTCTTTGATTATCTTTCTTATCAATATTCGATATGAAAGAGCGATCGATTTTAAGAACATCAACTGGAAAATCAGCCAGATAGGATAACGATGAGTATCCTGTACCAAAATCGTCGATTGCCAAGGTAAAACCATGATCTTTTAATGTTCTAAATACACTAAAAGTTCGCTCAGTATTTTCCATTGCACTACTTTCGGTGATTTCGAATTCTACTTGAGCAGGATCAATATCATATAGATTTGTAAGTTTAAGAATCTCATCAACCAGATTTTTTTCAACAATTTGCTTTGATGAAAGATTAATCGAATACTTGATAGTGGGTAAATCTCGATCTTTGAAATCTTTGATTAACATGAAAATGTTCTCAATAATCCAGTATCCTAAAGGGATAATCAACCCCGAGATCTCAGCATAGGGAATAAAATCACATGGACTTAGTATTCCATATTTCTCATGTTTCCATCTCACAAGTGCTTCAGCACCTTTGATTATACCCGTCCCGTTTTCAACTTGAATTTGATAATACACTCTCATATCATTTTTTAATATCGCATCTTGAAGTTCATTTCCAAGTTTAATCCACTTTGTTGCTTTTTCATTCATGGTTTGAGAAAAAAACTTGAATGTATTTTTTCCTGATTCTTTCGCAACTCTTAAAGCTATTTCCGCATTTTGCATTAACTCATCATAATCTTGACCATCATCAGGATATAGGCTGATACCATAGGATGCTGTGATGCTTACTTGCTTTCCATCAATGGAGTAAGGCATGCAAATCAAATCACTGATACGATTGACAATATTTATCAAAGTATCAACACTTGGAACATCTCTAAAAATCAAAACAAATAAATCACTACTTAATCGAAAAACGTTATCTTTATCTCTTAGTTTACCAGAAATACGTTTTCCAATCTCAATAAGCAATTTGTCACCAAAACTATAACCATATGACATATTGATATAGGAGAATCGATCAATATTTAGAGCTACAAAATAGTGCTTTGAGTCTTTGCTAACAAGAGAGTCTGTAACATCTGAAATGCTTTTTCTTAATTGTGCCTGGTTTGGTAGTCCAGTTAAGTTATCGTAAAAACTACTCCGGTTTAATGCGGCTAAAAAGTTTTCTTTTTCTGATAAGTCAGTACATAGTGCTAAGAATGCTTTGGTCTCCCCTAAGTCATCTTTAATTGCATATATGCTCAACCACTGAAGATATACCACTCTATCTTTTCTTCTATTCCAGATTTCTCCTTCCCAATAACCTGAGTCATTAATCTCATCCCACAATTTTTCATAGAAATGTTGATCTTGATGGTCAGATTTGAGAATACTCATATTCGCACCTAGAAGTTCTTTTTCGTCATATCCTGAGATTCTCGTAGCTGATGGATTTATCCACTTTATGCATCCTGATAAATCTGTGATAAAGACAGCTTGCGTCACATTATCAATCACTGAGAGTAATATCTCTATTGCACCATATTTTGACTTTGAGGTTGTTGCTAAGGAAAAATCTTCTGCCCTCGTTGAAACATGCTTCCTATCTTTTTCTTTAGTTTGCTTATTCATTTTAAAGTCAGTAACATTGTGATTAGACATTGTCTATCTCCCCTTTTGAACATTTGAATTGTGTAAATCATTATACGAGTCATTGCATGATTTTAATCGACTCATTACCATCTATTTAACTACATGATGTTCCATTTGTCCGTTAATGTCAATATTGCACACCTAGTTAATGATGAATCATATTTTAAAGCATAATTATTTAGATGATTTGTCAATATTTTCGCTTATAAACATTGTGACAAAAACAAGATGGTATTATCTAAAGCACAGATTTAATATAATAGTTTGAACTCAATCATACATTTGACATAATGAAATGAATGCTAATAGAATAGTATTCATTTTGATTAGTACAGTTAACAGCACCATCTTAAATAAAATAACCCACTTTATTCAAGTGGGTTTAATGTTAAATGATTTTGATAACTGCTTATTCTATTCCTTCAAGGAGTAAATCAAGTTCTTGCATAAGTCGAACCAATTGTTGTAAATCATCTTTTCTTGACTCCTGAATTGGTAATACTGCTTCATACATTTCCTTTAACTTATCCCAGTTGCGCTCTTTTAACCATTCTTTAGCATTTTCTGTCAATGAGCGAATCTCTCCTTGAGTTTCCTTAAGTGATGAATGATATTTTCTTAGTTCACTTGTAGTCATCTTTATTGTTTCAATCGTCTGTTCATCAAGTACTACACCACTGTCTTTGATAGACTTTATTCTATTTCTAATACTCAAACGAAGTTGGCGAACTTCATTGACTAAGTCTTGATTAACTAATCTATTCCCTCTTACTTCCATACTTAATTCACGAACAGTTCTAGCATCAGTTAACGCGAGTGTTGAAGAAAGAGTAAGCAATGCCATAAAAACAATCATTACACCTATTAATACCTTTTTCATATTTCCTCCTATGGAATTAATCCTGTATCATTAATATCTTCCAACAATGACAATTGTTCAAATAATGATAAAACCTCATTAAGTTCATCAATCGATTGAAATGAAGTTTCGTTAAACAATGATCCATCTTCTATCTCATCCAAATCATTAATATCCTCTTCAATTGAGTCTATAATCTTTTCTAAATCATTTAGTGACTTGTTTGGCTCTTGCCTATCTTGACGTAAAGAACACCCCATGAGCAATCCAATCATCACAACTAATATGAGTTTTTTCATTGGCCCTCCTTGATGATATAAGTATAATAGATTCTATTTCTCTTTTTCATCAGTAAAACATTGGCAAATTTGTGGCAATTGTTTATTTTATTCATCAAATATGGTTCACTATAGTATATTGAGGTACACTATGAAAAGAAAAATATACATTGCTGATGATGACGATAATATTCGTTTGATCATATCAAGTTTTCTTTTAAGTGAAGGATACATTGTGGAGAGCTTTTCTAATGGAGATGCACTCTATGAACACTTTAAGAAAGATCCTGCGGATCTTATCATTTTAGATATTCTAATGGATGGTTCTGATGGTTTAACCTTGTGTTCTAAAATAAGACAACAGCATTCCGTGTTAATTATCATCGTATCTGCTCTAGATAGTGAAATGGATCGAATTAAAGGCATCACCTTAGGTAGTGATGATTATTTAGTTAAACCTTTTTCTCCACTTGAATTGGTCGCAAGAATTAAAGCTTTATTTCGCCGTTTTGATATGCTGACTTCTCCAACAGAACAAGATGAATTACTATATGGGGATATGATTCTTAAAACAAAACTAAGACAATGTTTCATTCAGAACATTGAAATTGATTTAACTCCGACAGAATTCAATGTACTTCAATTCATGATGTTGCATTCGAATCAAGCAATATCACGAAAAGAACTCTTTAATGAAATTTGGGAAGTGCAATGGGATCAAGATACACGTGCTATGGATGATATGTTGAAGCGTCTAAGGAAAAAATTGAACCATAGTCAAGTAAGAATTGAGACAGTATGGGGATATGGATTTAGACTTTCCTTGGTAGGTGAACATGAAAACACTTAACCAAGCACTACTAAAGCCTATTTTTGCTATATTAATTATTACCCCTATCTTAATTATGCTCATATTCAATGTTAGTTTACGTTTTTATATTAATCGACAAACTCAATCTGACTTGAATCTTTTACTTCAAAATATTCAGTCACAGGCACAGTTTATCAATCAGTCACCTTCAAACCAACCTACTGCTTTTGCACAATTGCGTACAACACTAAGACTAACAACATTAACAAGTAATACAGATATTATTGTCTTTAACCCAAGAAATGAGATTATCTTTCCTTCAACTAATCAAACGACATTTCTAAATCAAGAACTTATTGATAAAGTTGCTCAAAGTGTTAGTATTGATGGATTTCAACGCATTAGACATCAAGGTAATCGCTATATAGTAACAGAAACAATTATTGAAAGTCGCTTAATTAATTATCGTGTTGTTTTGGTTTCATTAGTCGATTCGGCTGAGGGGTTGATTCGAGCACTGAATATAATCTTGTTACTTATTCTAATAATTTCTCTTCTTATAGCATCATTCATTATTATTAGTCTCACAAAAAAAATAACTGCACCAATTAGTGACACTATTCAAGCAATTGACAATATTCAACAGGGGCACTACCAAAACAAAATAGCATCTTCTACGACTATAGAGATGAATCAGTTAATCAATAAGTTTAATGTTATGGGGAATAAACTTTATGAAGCCAACCAGGCACAAAAACTTTTCTTTCAATATGCTTCTCACGAGTTAAGAACACCACTGATGTCAATTCAAGGATTTGCTGAAGGATTAAAACAATCAATCTTTACAAACTCAAGCGATATTGGTTCGAAAATTGTGATTGAATCAAACAAGTTAAAAGAGATTATTGATCAGCTTTTACTGCTATCTCGACTTGATGAGTCTGAGTTTAAAGGAAATAGTGTCATTATTAATCTAGATGATTTTCTTCAAGAGATTGTTGATGATTTTGGTTCACTTTCTAACTTGAAAGGAGTACATATCAATTTCGAATCCAGTGGTATTGAAGAAATTGAAACTCATCCACATTTGCTTTCTATGATTATGAGAAATATTCTTTCAAATGCCTTAAGGTATGCAAAGACAACAGTAGATATTTTTGCATCGATTGAGAGTTCTAAACTTGTTCTAAGAGTTGATGATGATGGGGATGGTATTAACTTAAGTGATATCCCATTCATTTTCAATCGTTTTTATAAAGGGAAACATGGAAACACCGGATTAGGATTATCCATTGTTCATCGTTGTGTAGAACTACTTCATGGTGATATTCATGTTGAAAACAAGGTAGGAGCTTCTTTTGAAGTCAAAATTCCATTAAAAGTAAATAAATAGTAAGTTAACTACCGCTGATACTTTTCATTTATTGTTATGAGATTGTAGTAGTTTAATTTATTGGTGCATCTTCTACTTAAGAAACATTTTTAATAATGTCTCAATATCTTTTTTAATTACCTAATATCCCTAATGAAATAACATAAGAACATTCTATATAATCTAAGAGTTACACACCATAGAGTGTTTTTTTATGTGCGATTGGTGCTCAGAAATAGTGTCAATTTCTTAGAAATCAAGCTCCTTCTGTGCGATTTTGACACTAAATATATATAGTCAAATTTAATCGTGACATAATTTCGTGTTTAATCTATAATATGATTAAAGATTCACAAGACGAAAGGAGTAATTATGAGACAACCACGCTTCTTAAAACTTCTGGTAGTGACACTTCAGATAATGGCCTTAATTTTAATTCAACTACCAAACTCAACGTCAATTTTAGCTGTTTCTGGATTTACTATAACCTATTATGGGAATGGAAACACAGCTGGAGAAGTCCCTATTGATGCTACGCTTTACTTTGAGGGAGATGAGATTTCAATCTCTGATAATACGCTTGGACTTCAAAAGGATGGTTTAGTTTTCGTAGGTTGGACTAAGGTTGCTGATGGTGATGAAGTTATTAAACCTGGCGACAAGTTAATAATGGGAACTAGCAATGTTGTTCTATTCGCAAAATGGGAACCTGCAATCATTGTCAATTACGACTTCGATAATCAATTGATTGACAAACTTGGTAATTCTGTATTAACTCCATTTGGAACCACAACAGATGGATTCAGTCGAAATAATGCGACTTCAGGATTTGGAAATGATGATGAAGGATCATATTGGTTTTGGACATCCACTTTAAGTCGAGGTGGTGGGTTCAAGATAGACATTGATCAAAATATAAGCTCAAGCTACACCATTGGAGTTCGCTTTGCATTTAACTCCACAGGACCAGGATATAGAAAGATTATTGATTATAAGAATAGTTCAAGTGATACTGGGTTCTATTTTCTTGGTGGTAGCCTAAATTTCTACCCATTTGGTACTGGAACAACAAATGTAGCTAGCAATCAAATTGTTGATATCATTGCCACACGGAAATCAGATGGTCTATTCACCGCATACTTTGTTATTGATGGAACACTCTATAAAGAACTAGAATTAAATGCAGGTAATGAAGCTATCCCTTCAATTGTTGATGGTAAGGTTCGATTGGGATTCTTCTTTGATGATATTGCTACAAGTTCTGAAGCAACTTCAGGTGGTAAAGTCTATAGTGTTCGAGTATGGAATGGTCCAATTACTTCAGCTCAAGCAGAAACTGCAATGGAACCGACATATACCGTTTCTTTTGATACTGATACTGACACAACCATTGCAACACAAACAATCAAAAAAGATGAAATGGTAACCAAACCAGAAGACCCAAGTAAAGTAGGTCATTCATTCTTAGGGTGGTATTATCATGTTGGACATGGATGGATGCTATATGATTTTGATGCTCCTGTAACTAAGAATATTGAACTAAAAGCTCTATGGGAAATAAATCAATATACAGTTAGATTTGTAGATTATAATGATGCACTAATTGTAGAAACTATGGTTGACCATGGTTCTGATGCAGTTGCTCCTGCAAATCCAAGCCGTGAAGGTTGGACTTTCAATGGTTGGGATTCTAGTTTAACTGAAGTTACGTCTTCTAGAACCATTAAGGCAACCTACAAGTCGATTGTTCAAACTATCATTGAAGATGATGAAGATGGACTTGATGTTGAATCACCTAATCTAGATGAAGCTGTTCTATTTGATGAGGATGATTTGAATGAACTTGTTCGAATTAGACTAAGTGTTAATCTACTCAACTTTCAAGAACTGACACAAACAGAAATTGATCTTTTTGAAGAATATTACGCTTTACTAGGATCGGAGTTATCATTCACTTTACTTCTAATGGATATTTCTCTGTTTAAGGAAGTTGGTAATACTATTTCGTCAATAGAACAAACTCTTAAACCAATCTTTATCAGTTTCAAGTTACCAGAGTTTCTTAAAGGAAAGAGATTTAGTTTAGTCCGTATTCATCAAGGTGTTCTTGAAGAACTCAATTACTTTATCGAAGAAGAATCAAATATAATTTCGTTTAGCTCTGATAAGTTTTCTACCTATGCTATTGTACTTGGTGAGGATTCACAATTACCTGATACTAATGATCAGAACTTATTCACTGGAGCATATCTATTGGCTGGATTGATTCTACTTATGTTAACAAGTAGAAAATCATCAACTTTCAGTTAGCATAATATCTATCCTCAATCAAAAGACACAGACCTTAGTCTGTGTCTTTTAGATAAGCGATTAATATATCTATGTGGTTTTTCCATTATTTGATAACAAGTGTATTACTACTTAAAAGTTCCAATCAACATCTCAATTTCTTCATTAGTTGTGTGTCCTGGTTTTGATCGAATAAGAACTCCATCAGATCCAATGAAGACAGAGGTCGGCATTGAGATAGCTCCAAGGCGACGCGAGAACTTAGCACCCACATCAAATAGAATTACAATGTTAGGGTATTCTTCTTTATCAAACCAATCTTTATAGTCATTCACACTCATCTCTCCATTTGCATTTGGTGTCACTACCGCATAGGCAATAAAGTCACGATCTTTCGCAAATAAATCATCAAGTTCAGGCATACCACGATTACAGATTGAGCACCAAGAAGCCATAAACTTCAAGTACACTTTGTCTCCCTTTAAATCTCCTAAGGTTACTTTATTCCCATCATAATCTGTGAATTCAAAACTAACAGCTAATTCACCATCATTGAGTTGTACAACATCTTCATCATCATCTGGATCAGGATTTTGCTCTTGTGCAACACATCCTGTTATAAGTAGTGAGACGCTTAGTATTAAGGCTAATTTTTTAATTAGTGTCATATGTTGACCTCCTAGCTAAATGTAAAGACAAACCATGCTGTTATTGAAGCAATTTGATTTGTCATGAGTAAGAAACCCATGAATATAACAATTAATCCCCCAATAATCTTAATCTTGCCCATGTACTTATAAACACCTTTAATCCTAGATAATAGTTGTTCACTAAAGATTGCTACAAGCAAGAATGGAATCATTAATCCAAGTGAATACAATGCCATTAGAAAGCCTCCATAAAGTATGCTTCCTCCAGATACTGTTAAACCTAAAACAGCTGCAAGTACTGGTCCAATACAAGGAGTCCATCCAAAACTAAAGGTAAGACCTAAAACATATGCTCCAATATAGTCAAGATTTTTGGAACGTTTAACTTGGATTCTTTTTTCTTTGTGTAGAAAGTTAAGTTGAATGAGTCCAGTTTGATGTATCCCCAAAAGAATTACAACTATCCCACAAGCGATTAGAAACCAATCCCCATAAAATATGCTTCCTAATGCCCCTGCACCAAAGCCCAGTATGATGAAGACTGTTGATAAGCCTAAGACGAATAATATTGCCTTAATCATTGGTGGCTTCAAAAAAGCATTTGATGACTTGCCAATATCTTCATCTGCAAAATAGGCTAGATAGAGTGGAATGATAGGTATGATGCATGGTGATAAAAATGAAAGTATTCCGGCGGTAAACACCGTTGACGCAAACAAGATTTCATTCATAGAGGCACCTCTATTCTGTTTAACAAAACATTATCATATTCTTTCTTTTTCACCTAACCAAATGCATAGTAAAACCCTATTGTATAAGGCTTTTGTAGTGTGATATTATTTGTGATTACTTGTTTATTAAACTCAGACAATCCATATTTCTTACAATAATTATACTTTTTTCAATTCAAAATCTTCAATTGTAAAGGATTCAATAGCCATAATTTTTTCATTAAGCAAATAAAGATATAATCTAATGTAACTATAAAGATAAGAATCCAAAAAAACTGTTAGAAGGTTCTTTTGAATTGATAAGGAAAACTAAATCTTTTATACACTTTAACCATTTGATTAACCATGATATAATTCTACTACACACTAGTAATGTATTGCTGGAGGCGAAATGCAACACGATGCAAAGTCGTTAGTAAATACCCAGAAATTATTCTTGGTTCCTATAGCTATTGTATTCATTATAATAATAATACTTGGCTTTTTTAGTATGAGTTATTCTCATTCTATCTTAAAAGAAAAGATGATGAGTGATGGCATTATAATCGCTCAACAGTTTGCGGATAAAATTGAATCTTCACGTATAGCGGCAAAAATCGTAAAAGATAACTATGATGTAAGAGCAAGTGAAATTGGTGCTTATGTCTTAAAAAATAAAAACATAATAAATAATGAATTTCTAAAAGGTTTAAGAGGTATTTTTGAAATTGATGAAATATATTACTATACTTCAGATGGCACACTCATCTATTCAGCTACTGAAACATTCATAGGATGGCAAGCAAAAGAGGGAGATCCTATATTTAACTTTATGCAGAGTGATTTGACATCCTTTCATGAAGAGATTCGAAAAGGGACAGATAATGATGAATGGTATAAGTTCAGTTATTTTAAAGATCCAGACGGTTCTTTTGTGCAGGTGGGATACTATTTAGAAAACTACTTGCTAGATATGAAGGATTTTGAGTTACAAACGATAATTGAAAATGAGTTTGAAAAAAGTAGCGTATTTTATATTTTAGTTACAGATATTAATCTTATGTCAATTGCTGATACTGATAGAGAAGATATTGGAGTTGACTGGAGTGATGAAGAAGAGTATAAGATAGCACTTGCTGGGAAGCCAGTTGCATACGAGTGGTTTTATCCAAAAAGAAATGAAACGATATTCGAAGTTGCTGTTCCTATTTATGAGGATGATAATATAGTTGGAATCTTGGCATATGGTTCAAGTTTATCCCCTATCAGAAATGAATTAAATAACAACTTACTACGGATTTCTTTAGTGCTTATACTTACAGGAATATTACTAACTTTAAGTCAAAGACAGTTAATCTTGGTTCCTTTACAAAATTTAAGAAGAAATCTTAAGAAATTTTCAAAGGATGATGATGTTATTGACAAGTTGCCAGCTGATCCAAAGGATCCTTTTCTTGGAGTAGTTGAGTCATTTAACTCTACTATTGATACCATAAATCTACATGTTAGTGAAATCAATCGCGTGAACTTTGAATTAGACCATGCTGCAAACTATGACTTTGTCACAGGAATTAAGAATAGACGTGCACTTATGGAATTTGTTTGGAGTATCTCGCTTCACGATGAGCAATTAGCTTTTTGCATGTTAGACTTGAATGGTTTAAAAGATATCAATGATATCTATGGTCATAATGTTGGTGATGTGTATATTCAGACTATCGCTTTAAGATTATTAGAATATTCAGAAATCTTTGATAGTTTTCGCTTCGGAGGTGATGAATTCTTTCTGATTATTAAAGCATCTGGTACGAAATTGAAAGATATATTGGATGATTTAGTTGAGCGATTATCTGCGCCTATATTACATAATAGCGAAACTTTACGAGTGAGATTTTGCATAGGTGTGTCACAAAGTATTGTTGATGGTACAGACGCTGATGAGTTAATCAGAAAAGCAGACATTGCTATGTATCATTTAAAGAATCAAAGTCAAGACGGATATCTTTTCTATATTGAAGGGTTTAATGAGACTATACAGTTCAAAGAATATGTTTATAAGGAGTTGATTATCGCAATTGAAACTAATGATTTTCAACTTTTATATCAACCAATCATTGAAACATTATCACAAGAGGTTATTTCCTTGGAAGCACTAATAAGATTGAAGAATATTCCGATTCTACCAAGTGTATTTATTCCGATTGCTGAAACTAGAGGCTTAATAGGAAAGATAACTTTTAATGTCATTGATCAGGTACTGAATCAATTAGTTCTTTGGAAGAAGTTAGGATTTGATTTAGTTCCAGTTTCTATCAATATATCTCCAAGACTTTTTGTTCTTGATAGTTTGTTCGATTTCATTACATCTAGACTTGAGCAATTTGGGATAGATTCACATTATTTAGAACTAGAAATCACAGAAGAAGTCTTGATTAATAATAAGGACACGGTCCTAGAATATTTATCGAAGTATCGTGAAATCGGTATTAGAGTTTCTTTAGATGATTTTGGTTCAGGTTATTCTTCTTTGAATTATTTAACTCATATCCCTTTTGACAAAATTAAACTCGATAAAACGATTATTGATAAATACTTAAATGAAGATCACCATAAAATAATAGAAAGTATTATTGATATAGTTCACGAACTTGGAATACCTATTGTGGCAGAAGGAGTTGAGTTTCAAGAACAATATGAACTATTGAGTCAATATAGTTGTGATCAAATACAAGGTTACTTATTTAGCAAACCTGTTGAGCCTATTTTAATTGAGCAAAAGTATCTGAAAAGAAAAAAGTAATATCCTATCAAACATTCTAATTATTCTAGTTATCATACTCACCAATTAAGAGATCAATATTCTGCTTAGATTGTATAAAGATATATTGGTGTTATTGAAAGAGATGAATGAATGTCTAAACACTTTTGTAAATATTTCTAAATAGTAAAACAACCCACTTATATTGTGGGTTGTTTTACTTATATCATGATCATGACAATGAGTTATTATATTCTTTAGTCATTAACGATAGTTGTTTAACATCATTTTATATAGAGAACCTAGATTGCATATGAAATAAGAAAACCTTATTTTGTGGAACAAGGTAGGTTAAATTCCGCAAATAAGGTTTGATTACTTCACTAGCAAGTTTGCTAGAAAATAAAAATATACTTAAATCAATTGCTTAATTAAATAACATTTAAAAGCCAAAGTATCAATAAAATTACTAATACTGTACCTAGTAATCCCATTCCTCGGTTCATATTCGTCTCCTTTCTAATTCAAAATGTAATTATGAATTATTTCTCCAACTATTTTGAATAAGTTGAATATAGAATATGGTGTCTTCTTTAAAATATTCTCTTTCCTTGGACTAAGTTTATAACTACAATTACGACAGCTATCACTAATAATAAGTGAATAATCGGTCCTCCAACTGATGTTATTAGTCCTAGAATCCATAGTATGGCTAGAATAATTACTATTGTTCTTAACATATATATATTACCTCTCTTTGAAATCAAACTTTAAAAACTACAATACTTATATCCCTTTATCTATGATTCTTCATGTCTTTCATTTTCTTAGATGCATCATTTTTTAAGTCTGTTGCCTTTTGGTCAATGTCAGCCATTGTTGACTGTACTTTACCTTTAATTTCTAATTCTTTATTATTTGTAACTTTGCCAATAACCTCTTTGGTTTTGCCTGCTAATTTGTCGCTTTTAATCTGCACGTTTTTATTAAATTTTTCCATGATGAAATCTCCTTTTTACAAACAGTGTTTATTATTTGTAATGTATAATACCCTTAGCTCTAGACTTAGTTGGAAAAGAATAGAGTTTTAACCTAACTTCAGTATACGCCTATTTACAAGATAATGCACACAACTGAATTATGTAGAATTGTCGACACGTTTTAATTATGGGTTTCATAGAGCATGGTAGCAATCATAAAGTGTAGGTATCTAGCATATCAAACTCAATATTGACTATACTTTTATGCAAGTTAAATATTTGATTTTTTATAGAATTCTACGAATGAATACATTAGTTATCGATTTCAAATTTCTAATATTTTTGTGTCTTTTCATCCCTTGGAATTTTTCAAAGCATTATTAGATCTTAACTGCTTTTTTATATTGATTTGATTAACACTTGATTAACAAAAACCACTTTTTCAGTAATTTGACTATTAGAAATAAAGGGTATATGATGAATATGTTATAGACTGTCTTGATTAACATACGTCAGATGAGTCAATTGATTTCGACATATAATTTCATTGGGTTATGGTTACGAAAGTAATCGTTTTTGCAACTCTTTAATTCTTTTGAATTAGCAAGTGTTCACATTAAATAAGATAGTCTTAACACATAGATAATGGATTGCATTATGGAGGCAGTAAGTCCATATCAGTGTGTGCACTAATTTGCAGCAAGAATTCTGGAAAAATTTTGATTTGCTCCGTAGAGATTCGCTTAGTCTGCTTACAATTTTGAAATCAAACTGATTTCAACCGAAAGGCCATACTTATGAAAAAATCAAAAAGCAAGATTACTATGGTGATTAAAACAGTGCTTACACTGTTAGTGTCTTATACACTACTCACTCCAATTATGGCTGCTTACACAACAAACATTGACTTAGGTGATGCTACAAGCTTTGCAGTTCTCGGTGGATCTGCTGTAACTAGTACAGGTCCTACTGTATTGAAAGGAACCGCAGGCAATAATGTCGGTGTGTATCCAGGTACATCTTTGACCGAAGTTACTTTAATATCCATGACAGGTGGAACGAGATACCACGCAAGTGAATCTCAAGTGAGTATTGCACAAACTGCTCTCACTGCAGCTTACCTCGATGCCGCTGGACGAACTCCTTCAACAGTCATTCCAACAGAGCTTGGTAATACCACATTAGTAGCTGGAGTCTATACTTCAACTGCTGGAACGTTTGGCATAACTGGAACGTTAATTCTTGATGGTAAAAACGATTCTACCTCAGTGTTTATCTTTCAAATGGAATCTACACTTGTTACTGCCAATAATAGTATGGTACAACTAATCAATGGTGCCGATTATTGCAACATTTTTTGGCAAGTAGGTAGTTCTGCTACTTTAGGTACTAATTCACATTTAGGTGGACATATCCTCGCTCTAGAATCCATTACCGCAACCACAGGTGCTATTGTTCATGGTTCATTACTAGCTAGAGATGGCGCAGTGACCCTTGATTCAAACACAATCACCAATAATCTTTGTAATGAAACTACCACACCTTCACCACTTCCAAATACTGCATCACCTTTAGAGTTTATTATTCTAATGGGTGGAGTATTAGTGATTGCAGGAGTTGCTGGTTTGATTCTTAAAAAGAAAGATGAATAAGCTTGTTGTAGTTAAAAAAAGCAAATCAATAAAACCTAACCGAATTTTCCCCATTATTACAATCATTGGTTTAGGTCTCATCATTTGGTCTCTAATGAGTATTAGTAAACAATCTCGTTTTGATATTCCTCTTGATATAACCGCAACACTTGCTGCTTATCCAAACAGCATTGAAGACGCATATACTGGCTCATCGATAGTTAATCAAAAGCAAAACGATACTGTCGATACTCGTAAAATTATCCGTCAATTAGGGGATCATCTAGGTACCCTAACAATTCCCGCTTTAAATCGTATTTTACCGATTTACGAAGGAACAACTGAAGATCAACTCTCTAAAGGAGTTGGTCACGTTGTTACTAGTGTTTTACCTGGTTGGATGGATAACAGTGTTATTGCTGGACATCGTGGGACTACTTTTAAAAATGTTGGCAAACTTGTTATCGATGATCTTATTATTATTGAATCAAAACATGGAGTCTTTACTTATAAGATTGTTAAGTTTAGAATCGTAGACAGTGATGATGAAACGGTTATTGTTTCCACTGAAAAGGCTACTTTAACATTAGTTACATGTTATCCGTTCAACTGGATAGGAGCTGCTCCTAAACGTTATATTATTATTGCTGAAATGATAGATGATTGATTATATTGCTTACGTAATTAGCAGTAATCTTTATGACTTCATGTTTAAGAGCTAGACTCTCATTACGATGAATCTAGCTCTTTTTGTTTGGAAAAATTCTATTATCTACCTATTTCCTAAGAACTTATATAAATCATGAGATTGAAGAGGTCTACAGAAATAGTAACCTTGTATGCAGTCACATTGATGTTTTAATAAATATTGATATTCCTTATCATGTTCAACTTCCTCAGCAACTATTCTAAGTCCTAATTTGTGAGCTAACTGAATAATTTCCCGGGCAATCATTTTTTGCTCATCCATCTGTGTATAAATCTGTCTTACGAAACTACGATTAATTTTTATACTATCCACATGCAGTTCACTAATGGTGAAGAATGAGGAATAACCTGTACCAAAATCATCAATTGATATACTAATTTCATGAGCACGTAATTGTTCTAACGTTCTATTGATACGTTGCATATCATTCATGAGTATCGATTCGGTAATCTCAATTTCAATGTGTTTACCTGATAGTTTATATTTCTTGAGTAGGATAAGTAAATCATTTACAAATTGATCATGGAGTAATTGTATTCCCGAAACATTCACCGCAACGCGAATATCTTTGTATCCTAATGATATTAACTCATTAATCGTTGTTATGGCTTTGTTGAAAACTACTTTACCTAAGTCATAGATTAAATAATGCTTTTCAGCAATATCAATAAATTCAGCAGGATTAATTGATCCATACTGGTCTGAATTTAATCGAGACAATGCTTCTAATCCAGTAATCTTGTTTGTTTTCAAATCAAGTTGAGGTTGGAAGACTAATGATAGACGTTCTTGATTATTACCTTCAATAATATCTTGAAGCTCTTTCACAATGTTAGTTTCACGTATCATTGCTGAGGCGATATCTTCATTAAATACGAAGATATCTTTATCTACTAATCTTTCATATTCTAATGTGATCATTGCTTTTTGGATGGCTTGTTGGAGTGAGGAAATTGACTTTTCAAGAGGGACAATCCCTAACTTAACGCGAATCACTTTCTTAATATCATCGATATCAAATGCTTGTTTGAATTGTTGGAGTATTTTGTTGGCAAATTCAAATTGATCTGTTTGATGATCAGATTCAATTAAGAAGACAAAACGATCACCTTCCCAACGAAATAAAGTTTGTGAATGCTCTAAAACCTTTTTTAATCGATTCGCTGTTTCAACAAGTATCTGATTTCCATGATGGTACCCATACGTAACATTAATTGTTCTGAATTCATCAATATTGAGCATAATTAGAGATTTTTCTTGATCTGTTTTTTCTTTGAACTGCTCAAATGTCTTCTGTAAGTAAAGATCATTAGGAAGTTGTGTCAAATCATCAATGTATGCAACTTCGCTTAGTTGTTTATTTTTATTGAAATGAACAATATAAGCATATGCTAAAAGAAAGTACATAATTGCAAGGACAGAAAAACCAACATATAGTAATTGAACTAATGCTTCGTTTTGCTCGTCCATTTCATGATAAAGAATGAGTGTTCCAACATTGTTTTGATCAATCATTATTGGCACATACAATTCATATAATGATGAATCAACTGTAGATACTAATCCTATAACTTCGGATTGATTTATGTAATTCTCTTTAATAAGATTTTCGTAGTTGTTTACTCCTAGATCATCCCCTAGACAACTAAGCTCATTTTGCTCTGGTTGTGCATAACAAGCTAAAGCAATCGAAGAGTTACTATCTAAAATATCTTTCAATGCATGATCAGTAGTTAGCACTCCAATAAGCTCATTAATCTTACTTGCAAGTAATCCTATTTGAATGATGTTACCATTTTCGAGTTTATAATATCCATATTTATATTCAATTCCAGTCACATAATTGGCTCGAATATTTTCTATCATTGTGCGATCTGGTCTAAGAATAAAGTCATATATAGGATGCCCTTCAAATGTTTGCCACTGAGTTCCTTCTGGCATTGTTGAAAGCACTAAGACTCCTTGAGGATTATATAGATTAATTTCATCCACTCTTAAAGATTGAGCATACAACACAAGTGATGATCTATCTTCAATTTGTGTATAGATTGCTGTTGTTTCGCTTGCTAGAAGTAACTTATCTTCAATAAGCTGCTCAAATAAAAACTCTGAATTTATTGAGTTTTGGATACTATAACTATACCCTTTCGCAAGATGAATCGAGAGTTCTCTAACACGATCATAGAAATGATCTCGAATACCAATGTAAACAATTTGTCCCAAAAAGATAAAAATTATGATTGATACTAGAATTGGGACAATTAGTGTACGCTTATCGATAATTTTTATATTCATATTTATAATTATCCCCTTCGTACGCTATTTTCGTGCTAACTATAGTGTAAACGAGTGCATGAATCATTGTAAAGAGTATTTGGTTAAATGTTTAACCAAAGATAGTATTAATTTCACAACCTTATGTTTTTCAATAACATTAAGTTATAATAATGTTGAGGTAAAACTATGCAAAAGACTGTTCCACTTGATATGAGCATTGAATCGTATTTTGAAACACTGGATGAAAAGCGCAGAAGTGACGCTTATTCTTTATTAGAGATTTTCTCTCAACTTACAAATGAAAAAGCTGTGTTGTGGCGTGGAAACATGATAGGTTTTGGCACCTATCATTATCGATATGAATCAAGTCATGAAGGATATGCTATGAAATGTGGATTTGCATTTAGGAAGACAAACATCACTCTATATTTGTATACAGAGTTTGACTATAATCAACCTGATAAAGTTGATGAGCTTCTCTCAAAACTAGGACCTCACAAACATGGAAAGGCTTGTATCTATATTAAACATGTAAAAGATCTAAATCTAGAGATTTTAAAACAACTTATAGAAAGAAACTTAAAAATGGTTGAGTTATTTCCTTCAACCCTTTCATGTTAGGAATCAATGATGAACTTTGAACAATACCTTCAAACACAACCAACTGAATATCATTCTTGGATTGAAGCAATACATGATTTCATTAATCTAAACTATCCTGAATGCACATTCTCACTTTCGTATCAAATACCGACTTATCATCTAGACAAGAAATTCATGATTCATTTTACAGTTTATAAAAACCACATAGGGCTCTATCCTGGTCCTAAGACTCTGTTAAAGCATCATAACTTATTGTCAGGATATCGTTCTTCTAAAGGTGCTATTCAAGTTCCTAAGGCAGAACCACTTCCCTTTGAACTCATTCAAATCTTAATAGAATCTAATCTAAAGGACTAACTGAAATCAGTTAGTCCTTTTGAGTAATATCTCTTGTGTAGACTTTTTCAACAACATCCTTTAAATCTTCATGCATACGATTGGTGATGATAATATCACACATATTTTTGAATTCATTTAGTTCTCTAATAACTCTTGAATTGAAGAATAACTCTTCCTGATAGTAAGGTTCATATACAACAACTTCAACCC
This sequence comes from Erysipelothrix sp., assembly GCA_018335655.1. Lineage (GTDB taxonomy): Bacteria > Bacillota_I > Bacilli_A > Erysipelotrichales > Erysipelotrichaceae > UBA6182. Next base: position 25,803 of record JAGXRX010000015.1, on the reverse strand, counting down.
CTTTTGCCTTTATGCGTTTCATAATTCCTTGAATAGCAGAGTCTCTAAAGTTGTCAGAATTGCTTTTCATGGTCAAGCGATATACGCCTACAATCTTTGGTTTGTGTTTAAGGACTTGGTTAGCAATATGATCTTTACGTGTCGCATTAGCTTCGACAATTGCGGATATCAAACTTTGAGGGACATTGTTATAATTCGCTAATAATTGCTTGGTGTCTTTGGGTAAGCAATATCCACCATATCCAAACGAAGGATTATTGTAGTAATTGCCAACTCGTGGATCTAGACTTACTCCTTCAATAATCTGTTGAGTGTTTAATCCTCTAACTTCTGCATAGGAATCGAGTTCATTAAAGAACGAAACTCTCATAGCTAGAAACGTATTTGAAAATAGTTTAATTGCCTCTGCTTCATCAAATCCTACTTGAAGCACAGTGCATGGTGTTTCTACAAGATCTAAATACATCTTGGCTATTTGATGTGATATTGAATGAACTGTTCCAACAACTATTCGTGATGGATGAAGATTATCATGATAGGCTTGACCTTCTCTTAAAAATTCTGGCATAAATACGAATTTAATGTGTGGATATTGGTTTTGATTTTTTTGAGTATAACCAACTGGAACTGTAGAGCGAATAATGATTGTATTTTGAAATCTGTTTGTGGAAAGTGAATGAATAATTGAATCAAGAGATGATGTATCAAATGTGTTCAAGTCTGGATCATAGTTTGTCGGTGTAGCAAGTAAAACTATGTCAGCATTCACTGCAATTGAATAATCTGAGACTATCGCTTTTAGGTTACTTTTAAGTAAAGCTTCTTCAAGTAATGTATCAATAATCACGGATTCTTTTCTTGAAAGCTTTTCAACTTTGTTAGGATTGATATCATGGATGGTCACATCATGCTGATTTGCCAATAGAATTGCGTTTGATAATCCTACATATCCTGCACCAAATACATGAATATTCATTAGAGCACCTCGATTGTTTTTGGACATCGAGTTCTTAGTTCTTCAAAGAAATCATCTTTATCTTTAGGTGAGATGTATGTTGTTCCGACAAAGTAGTTTTTGTTTTTCTCTTTAATTTCTATGCGATCTGATGATAATGCAGCAGATGACAACATATTCCTCACTTTTTTAATTGACTTAATATTATCATAGCGGATCTTTTGCGGAAAGAATCCAAGCATGCATAGTAAATATTCATCCTCAAATACATAGTATGTGTTTAACAAGAATGACAACATGAATACTGAAGTTGGAATAAACACGATTAATCCTATCCATTGTTCTTCAGGTGGGATTATCAAAACAGTGAATAATGTAATTCCTATTACTCCTATGATAAGAATTCCTACCCATGCATCGACTTTAGAATAATGTTTCATTTTTTTCACCCTCAAAGTATATATTTGCATCTTTTCTAATCTTACTCATTATATCAATAACCTTTAGGCTATGATTGTTAAGATTGTGAATAGAATCATTGTAAGGTTCTTTCAACAATGCTTCCATAACTAATACTTCATACTCTAAAACATTTTGAGTATCTATTATATCTGATGAAAAAGTTGCGTCCTTTGTACTTATGGTGACGTGACGTAGTGTGTTTGCTGCACTACTCACACGAAGTGTTCCAAGTTCACCTTCGATTACTATGGTTTGATCTCCATGATGAGATTTTGAAGCGGAAGCAATCGCAATAAATGAATCATATTCAAGAATTGCGACACCACTAATATCAATGCCATTGTAACCTAGGACTGGATAGTATTTAGCCTTCTTTGGTGTGTCAAAAAGGGAAAGAATAAAATGTAAATTATAGACATTAAGGTCAACTAAACAACCTCCACTGTGTGTGAGTGTAAAGATATTTGGATCCTCATGATTAAGATATGCCTCATATTTTGATGAGTATTGATGGTAAGCAGCATACACACTTTTGATTATCCCTAGCCTGTAAATATTTTCCTTTATCCAGGCATGATTTGGTAAGAACATTGTAGTAATTGCTTCAAGGATGATTACTTTATGGTTTTTCGCCATTTCCAATAAATAGTTAAATTCTTTAGCATCATGCGTTGAAGGCTTTTCTAGAATTACATTTTTATTTGCTTCAATTGCCTGCTTTGCATGTTTGAAATGTAAGTTATTTACACTCGCAACATACACAGTATCGATGTTTATGTCATTAAGTGCATGTTCAAGATTATCGTAAGAAAGTGCATTGTATGGCCGTGCGAAAGATTCTGCTTTCTTCAAATCACGTGAATAAACAGCATTGATAGTAGAGTGTTTTGATTTTAGAACCGCTTCACAAAAATGTGTTGTAATGATGCTAGTTCCTATAGTGAGTATTTTCATATGAATATTGTATCATAACTTTATTTGATTGATTATATATCATTAAAAAACCAGCAATGTGATTGCTGGTCTTTACATTCGATGTTAGTTTAGAGGTATAGTAACGTTCTCTTTAATTAATTGAATTACTTCTTCTTCATTTGCACATTCAAGTGCTTTTAAAGCAAGTGATTTCATGTCTTCATACTTCACTGATCTAACGATTTCTCTTGCCGCTAGAATTGATGATGCAGACATAGAAAATTCATCGAGTCCCAATCCTAATAGGAGAGGAACTGCCATAGGTTCTCCTGACATTTCACCACACATACCAACCCACTTCTTATGTTTGTGAGCTCCATCGATGGTCAGTTTTATTAGACGAAGGATGGAAGGATTGTATGGTTGATACAGGTAAGAAACCTTTTCATTCATTCGGTCAGCGGCCATGGAATACTGAATCAAATCATTAGTGCCAATACTCATAAAGTCTACTTCTTTCGCAAATTGATCAGCAAGCATTGCAGCAGCAGGAATCTCAACCATCATTCCAAGTTTGTATTCACCCATAGGAATTCCTTCTTCTTTGAGTTCTGCTTCTGTTTCTAAAACAAATGCTTTTGCTTGTCTGAATTCATCTAACGTCGCAATCATTGGAAACATAATGTAAAGATTACCTTCAGCACTTGCTCTTAATAATGCGCGAACTTGAGTTTTAAATATGTCAGTACGATCTAAGCATAAACGGATAGCACGATATCCTAAAAATGGATTCATCTCTTTTGGAAACGGTAAATATGATAATTCTTTATCGCCGCCAATGTCCAATGTGCGAACAACAACTGGTTTGCCATTCATGTCTTTTAATACTTTTGCATAGGCTACAGTTTGTTCCTCTTCAGTTGGAAGGGATGAAGCATCCATGTATAAGAATTCTGTGCGATATAATCCTACTCCTTCTCCACCATTATCAAGTACACTTGCTACATCATGTGGGGTTCCAATATTACCGACTATTTCAACATGATGGCCATCAAGTGTTACACTTTCAGCATTCTTTAGTGATTTTAAACGTTCTTTTCTTTGTTTGAATTGTTCAATTTTTGGTTGATACTCATCAATTAATTCTTGAGTAGGATTAATAAATACTTTACCCTCAATTGCGTCAAGAATAATTGTATCTCCATGATGAGCATTCCATATTGATTCACCACAACCTACAACAGCTGGTATCTCTAATGATCTCGCCATAATAGCAGAATGAGATGTACGACCTCCTACTTGTGTCGCAAATCCTAGAGTGTATTTACGATTAAGTTGTGCAGTATCTGATGGTGTCAAATCATGGGCAACAATGACCACTTCCTCATTTATTAATGTTAAGTCAGGTAATGGTGTGTTTAGGATGTGAGCAATAAGACGTTGTGTTACGTCTTTAATGTCAGCTGCACGCTCTTTAAAGTATGCATCTTCCATACTCTCAAACATTGCAATAAACATGGTTGCTATTTGATTCGTTGCGAATTCAGCATTAACTCTTTCTGTTTCAATAATTGCTTTGATTTGATCGATTAATTCTGGATCTTCACTGACCATTAAATGTGCGTCAAAGATTGCTAGTTCTTCATCACTTAGTTTTCCAACCGCTTTTTCTTTAATTGATTGGATGTCTGATTGTGTTTTTTTGATTGAATGATGTAATTTCTCAATTTCTTGTGAAGGAGTGGCTTCCCTTTTTTCTACGCTAAGATCGGGATACTCAAGTTTATAGACCTTTGAGACTACAATCCCATTTGATGCAGCAATTCCTTTTATCATATGTTCTCCTCTAGACCTTAGTAAGTCACTGTATGGTTATTTTAACATCTTAAAGATTTGTAAACAATGAACAAATGTTTCAATTATTATTCTTTTCTTTCTGTAGTAGTTTGATTTGGAATAAAACTCAGTGTACCATTTACTCATATTTCGTCTTAAATATGTCTTCTCATATATAGCCTTACAGTCATCATCAAGTTGATTATAGAAAAAAGTCATCATGACATCAAAGTGCTCATGAGCCGTTAAGACATCATCATTAGTTGTGCCAAGTCTCATAATCATCTTGGCAATATTCCAACGTCCTGATAATGCAATAAGTAGTTTTTCTTGGTCTTGATAAGTCAATTCTTTCATAAATTCTCCCCTATACGTTATTATTCACCTCTTTCTAATCTATTTCCTAAAAAAAACAGGCAATGAGCCTGTTTCTATCGAATGAATATGAACCAAATAACTCCAATCATGATACTTAAAACAAGAAGCATCGCTGGAATGATCGTTACAAGAGCTGCAATGGTTAAGGCCATTAAATCACCTTTTTCAAAATCAGTCTCTTTTAATTTCGCTTTAATCTCTTCGTAATCGAACTCGCTCTCTTGAGGCTTAGGTCTTCTGAAGAACAACTTATTCTCCTCTTAAATGACATGCAACGAAGTGTCCTGGTTCAATTTCTTGCCAGATTGGTTCAACAACTTTGCATTTATCGAATGCATATTTACAACGAGTGTGGAATTTGCATCCTTTTGGAGGTTTAATAGGAGATGGTATGTCGCCTTCTAAGATAGTGAGTTCTTGATTTGATTCTACATCTGTACGAGGAATTGCTTCTAATAAAGCTTCTGTATATGGATGTAGTGGATTTGCGAATATTTGATCACTTGAACCTAGTTCAACCATATTACCAAGATACATAACTCCAATACGATCTGAGATAAATTTAACTACTGACAAGTCATGTGTGATGAACAAGTAAGTAAGATTATTATCTTGTTTGAGATCGATAAGTAAGTTAATAATTTGGGATTGAATAGATACGTCTAAGGCCGATACAGCTTCGTCACATACAATGAATTTTGGATTAAGTGCTAATGCACGAGCAATGCCAATACGTTGGCGTTGCCCACCAGAGAATTGGTGAGGATAACGGTGGATAAAGTAAGGAGCAAGTCCACACTTTTCCATGACATCTGTAATGTAGTCAGTATATTCTTTTGAATTTGGATTTTTAAAGAAATTATGTGCCAATAATCCTTCACCTATAATTTGCCCAACAGTAAGTCTAGGATTAAGTGATGAATAAGGATCTTGGAAAATGATTTGAATATCTTGTCTTAATAAACGTACTTCTTCATTAGTGAGCTTTGATAAGTCAATTCCATCATCGAGTTGCTCTTCATAAAGTGCAAACAATGGGTTAGAGCGACATGTATCTTTAAGTTCTTTAACTTTTAAGGAAGCAGCATCAACAAGTTGATTTTCAGCAAGTAATTCAGTTTTTAGTTTTGCAATTTGAGCATCGATTCTTTTTACTGAAGCCTGGTTGTTTAAAACTTTAGGATCAGTTAATTGTACTTCAAGTTTTACTATTTTTCTTTGAATTGCTGCTGATTTTTGTTTGAGTTTGTATTCATTGTTTAACACTTCACTCGCATCTTTAAGATGTGGTAAAGTGAGTAAACCACCCGCAATTCTAAACATGTTCTTGTACTTGTTCTCAAGACGAGCTGTTTCTTTCTCTACTTTTGAATCAAGTCCAGATTTTGCAATATCATCAGTTAATGATTCGCGTGAAGCAATTAATGAATCTAATGATTTTCTGTCACTAAGATATGCTGGATATTGCTTACTCAATGTATTGATTACATGACCTACATATTTAGGTGCAACATGTGCAATACTACGACCATAAAATAATGTATTTCCTTCAGTTTGATCATAAAGCTGTAATATAGTACGTCCAAATGTAGATTTACCACATCCTGACTCACCAACTAAACCTAATGTTTCACCTTCATAAATATCAATGGAAATTCCATCATTTGCTTTAATGAATAATTGCTCTTTTTGAAATATTGAACGTTTCTTTAGAGGGAAATGCTTTTTAAGGTTTTGTACTTTCAACAGTATTTTTCTATTTTCAGCCATGTTGACGCACTCCTTTCTTCGGATAGAAACAACGAACAGACTGTTTCTCACTGATTTGAACTAACTCAGGCTCTTCTTTTAGACACTTCTCAGTGGCATATTTGCAACGAGGTGCAAACTTACATCCTAAAGGTAAATCAAGTGGATGAGGTACTGAACCCGGAATTGCATCAAGGCGTGTTCCACGCTCACTTGTTAAACTAGGAATAGAACTTAATAGTCCTTCAGTATAAGGATGGGAATATTCTGTTTTGTTACCAAAGATGAAGTCAACAGGTGCTGATTCTACAACTTGACCGCAATACATAACCGCTACGTCATCAGCCATTTGGTTAATAACACCTAGGTCATGAGTGATGAACATAATTGAAGTTTTAGTTTCGCGCTTCAAATCATTCATTAAACGAAGAATTTGAGCTTGGATTGTTACATCTAGAGCTGTTGTTGGCTCATCTGCAATTAATAGCTTAGGTTTACATGCCAATGCCATCGCAATCATGACACGTTGTGACATACCACCTGAAAGTTGAAAAGGATATTGATGAACTAATTCTTTAGCGTTAGGAATTTTAACTGCTTCAAGCATTTCTACTGCTTTAGCATTCGCTTCTTTTTGGGTCATTCCTTGGTGTAACATTAGAACTTCAGCAATCTGACGTTCTACTGTAAACACAGGATTAAGGCTAGTCATAGGTTCTTGGAAAATCATAGAAATGTCATTTCCACGGATTTTGCGAAGATCAGCTTCATCCATAACAGCTAAATCTTTTCCTTCAAAAAGGATTTCTCCTTGATAAACTTTTTGATTGCGTTCAAAGAGACGAAGAATTGACATTGCTGTTTGGGATTTTCCACTACCAGATTCTCCCACAACACCGAGTGTTCGCCCTTCTATTATAGAAAGTGAAACACCATTCACTGCTTTAATAAGTCCTCTACGAGTAGTGAAGTAAGTATGCAAATTGTTGATTTCTAGTAATTTAGTCATGTTTACCTCCTATTTCTCGTTTGCTCGTGGATCCATAGCTTCACGTAAGCCATCACCCACAAGGTTAACACTTAATGCTGTAAATAATACCGCTAGAGCTGGTAATACCCATCTCCACCAGTAGAATTGGATAACTTCAGGTCTTTGTGCTCCAGTAAGCATATTACCCCATGATGGACTTGGAGGTTTAACACCAAATCCTAAGAATGATAATCCTGCTTCTGTAAGTAAACTACCTGCATAACTTAATGTCATACTAACGATAATTAAGTTAATAACGTTAGGTAAAATATGACGAATAATTACAATTTTTGATCTAATACCTAGTGCGCGAGCTGCAAGTACAAATTCTTTTTCTCTTTCCGCAAGAATCTGTCCACGAACAAGTCGTGCAAGACCAGGCCAACTAATAATACCTAAAATAACCATGATCATTAATATTCGTTGATTTTCACCAAGTTGTCCAGTTAGGAATGCTGATAAAGTAATCGCTAATGGTAAGAATGGGAATGAACTAACGATTTCCGCAAAACGCATAAGGAAGTTATCAACCCATTTGCCATAGAATCCAGCTATTAGTCCAATGAGTACTCCTAGGAATGTTGAGATTAATACCGCAACAGCACCAACTGTCATTGTGATACGTCCACCGTGAATTAGTCGAGTGAAGATATCTTTACCATTTTCATCAGAACCAAGGATAAATCCTTTAATTCCCCAAGAAACTAAACTACCATCTTCTAATACTGCGTAGTTTTGAAAGAAATCTGTATAGATCGCTACGGTATTGCCTTGTTGAAGTGAAGCTGGAACTTTAATTTGTCCAAACTCATTATCTCCCCAAGCGTATACATTGCCATCAGAACCGAGTGCTACGAAATGTCTGCGACCCGCTTGGATATCTAAGAATGAAATACGATTAGGATCATTGAAACTTACTTTTTCTGGTATATTTCTCATTCCACTTCCACTAAAACCCCATTGGTGAATGTACCCATTGGTATCAAGCGCTAGACCAGTATATATACTTGCTTCAACTTTTTGAATTTTAACTGAACCATTTCTCAAGTATGCAGGAATCTCAGAAATTTGAGTACCCCGTGCTCCATGGTAATCAATACTTTGGTCGTCCTTTAGTAGCAGCATACTTACTGTTGAAGCTCCTGCTGATACTAGATTACCTTGAAGGCGAGTAGGAACAATATCTAAACCATTGGAAAGTGTTCCGCCCCAAACATATAAACGTCCTCTATCGGTGATAACATACGAGAAGATATCTCCACCACCCATATCAACAACATTTTCAATCATTAGGATATTCGAAATACTCATTGGAACAGATCCTTGTTCAAATGAGTTATTACCCCATGCAAATAATTTACCGGTTGATGATAGTGCTAATACATGCTCATCACCAGCTGCAATCTTTACAATATTCGCTGCTTTTACTTCTTCGGGAACAGTTAATATTTCACTAACATCAATTCCCCAAGTGTGTACTTTTCCAGTTTTATCAAGACCAATCGAAAAACTACGACCAGATACAATTTGTTCAATACCATTAGTTCTAAGCTCTGCTGGAAATTTCAACATATTGTTAGAAGGTGGCAAGTTTTTATGAGCCCATTCTCCAGAAAGGACATCAAAAGGGATGAGATAAGAACCCCCAAACACAAAGATGGTCATCAAAATTAACCCAGTTAATCCAATAAGGGCTAATTTGTTTCTCATGAAGTTCTTTACAATTGTCTTACCTGGTGAAGTAATAGCTTCTTCTTCAAGAACACTTCTTGAAGTTCTATTCATACTACCAAAGGTAAATAAAGAAACAATTGTTCTTCCAAACGAAGAAAATGCATTTAAAATCGGTTTTGGTTTATTTGAATTTGACATGTTGATTACCCCTTAGTTCAATTTAACTCGTGGATCAACAAGCGCATAGCCAATGTCCATGATTAGATTTGCTGTTAAAGATAACACTGCATAAAAGATATTCATAGTTAATACAACCATGTAGTCTCTACTATTTAGAGAATCAATAAGAACACGTCCAATTCCATTCCAAGTAAAAATACTCTCGGTAATTGCTGATCCACCAAATAGAGCCACTAATGAACCGGCAACTAAGGTAACAACAGGAATTAAAGCATTTCTAAAGGCATGGGTATAAATAATAACTTTTTCATTTAGCCCTTTTGATCGAGCTGTTCGAACATAGTCTTTACCTATGATCTCAATCATTGCATTTCGAACATAACGTGTCGTACCTGCAAGTGAGCCTATCGTTAAGGTGGTGATAGGTAATATTAGATGTCGAGACCACTGCAGGAAATATGCAAAACTTCCATCATCTTGCATACGAGGCATTCCTCCTGCTGGAAGCCAACGGAGTTGAATTGCAAATGTGAAGATTAGTATTAGACCAATAAAGAAGACTGGCACTGATAATCCAACGAGTGAAAACACTTGCCAAAAGGAATCAAAGAAAGAGTGTCGTTTGACTGCGGATTTAATTCCTACTGGTATGGATATAACAAAGGCCAAAATAATCGAAAAACTGTTGAGTACAATTGAGTTTCGTAGTGGTCTTGCAATAACTTCACGAACTGGTCTGTTATTAGTAATAGACGTTCCAAAATCCAAACGGGCAATATTTCCAACCCAAGCTACGTACTGTTCAGGAATTGATTTGTCTAAACCTAGTTTTTCACGATAGGCATTGTAGTAAAAATCTCTTTCTGCCTGTGAACGTAAATCAGGAGGTAACATTAAAAGTACCGGATCTCCTGGCATAAGTTTAAACATCCCAAATAGCATTACTGAAATAATGAAAATAACAGGGATTAATAAGATGATACGCTTGAGTAAGAATTTTAGCATATTGTGAATCTCCTTATAGAAACTAAAGGGCGATAGTACAAGCCTATCCCCTTCAGTTAATTATATTAAATTTCTACTTAATCTGCAACAGATACGTCAATAATAGCGCGACCAATTGTCCATAATGGGTTAGTTGCTAAACCAGAAACACGTACATTGAAGATATCGAAGTAAACGTTAGAGTAAAGTGGAAGTTGTGGTAACAATTCATTCCATACTTGTTGGTATTCAAACCATAACTCTAAGTACTCGTCTTTTTGTGTAGGCTCTAAGCTTCTCATAGCTTTTGTTAAACGGTCAATTTCTGGATCGTTTGTACCTGTAGGGTTTTGGCTATATTGACCATAGAAATCACTGTGTAGTGAGAGGTATGGGTCATAAGCAACCGTAAAGTTTACAGCTAAGTTGTATGAATGGAAGAAACGGTTTTCTTTATCTTCTACATAGTAGTTAGCTAATAGAGCATCAAATCCACCGTATTCTAAGTAGAATTGGATACCAGCTTGGTTCATGCCTTTTGGCCATTCTGAGTTAATTAAGTCAGAAATTGGGTTATTAGTAGTACCAAAGTGATTGTGAACTAATACGTTACCGTCTTTATCATGTCTCCAGTAACCAGCAGTAGCTTTAGTGCGGTCCCAAGGAGTAACTCCATCTGCTTCAAATTTCCAAGCAGTTAAGTCTAATAAATCATTTGCTTTGTCAATGTTAACGACGTAGTTTGTTAAAACATCGCCTAATTCAGCAGCTTTAGCATCGTACATCCATTGTGCAAGTCCATACTCAGAGTTAACCATAGCACCATAACCACCTAAGATAGTAGTTACGAATTGTTGACGGTCAATTAAATGAGCAACAGCTTGACGATAGTTCTTGTCAGCAGTTTGTGCGAAGTCACCAGAGAATCCGATGAATCCGTAACCGTTACGTTTGTAGTTAAGCATGTCAACTTGATCAGAAACTAGAGCTTTTTTGATCTTGTCATCTTGGATAACACCAGTAACGATGTCAACTTCACCAGCGATTACTAAATCAACGTCTAGATCTTGGTTAACTTCTTGAACGATTACTGTGTCAAGTTTAGCTTTATTTCCGCGGTAGTCACCAACGAATTTAGGGTTAAACTTAGTAGTCATACGTTTGTCAATGTTAGAGACAAATGTGAATGGTCCAGAAACTACTGAAGGAGCGAAACGTTCAGTTCCAGCAACATAAGCAGTAGCAGGTCCAAGATCACCAGCTAATGATGATCCATCTTCACCGATAGTAATATCTTTACCCCAAACATGTAGAGGTACTGGTGAAGCAGCTACGAATAATGTTTCATAGAAGTAAGGAAGCTTAGTCGCATCAATAGTTAATGAGAATGAGTGAGTTCCTAATTTCTTAACACCTGTAAATACTTTTGATTCGCCAGTATTGTATGCAGTGTAACCTAATAGGTCACGACCAGTTGTGTCGACTGCACCTGCAGCACGCCATTCTGGTGAAGCAGCAAATAACATTGCGAATACATAGTCATCAGCTGTGATAGCAGTTCCATCTGACCACACTAAGTTAGTATTTAACTCAAATGTGTAAGTTTTGTTTCCTGCATCATCAAGTGATGTAGTTACTGTTTTAACAACAGTAGGGTCTAAAACGATTTCTCCACCAATAGTTGTAGTATAGGTAGAATAACCCCAGATCATGTTACGAACCATTACATCATAAGCGCTGTTTCCAAAGCCATTGATTAAGTTTCCGCTAAATGCTGGAGTTCCGATAACAACTGTTCCTTTTCCTTCAGCTGGTGCAGTAGGCGTAGGCGCACACGCAGCCATGGAAAGAGCAACTAAAGCTATTACCGCAAGAGATAATAATTTTTTCATTTCTCCTCCTTAATGAGAATACAGAATATTTCACTGTATATCGCAATTATAGTGATAGAATTGTGAAATGTCAATAAAATCCATTGTTTTTTTGCAAATCTTGCATTGAATTTATGAAAGTTCTTACATTATTTGTTTCACAATTTGCATAGATAGACACGTTAATGAGGTGTTGTTATAATAATCGCACGGAGAAATACCCAAGCGGCTAAAGGGGACGGTCTCGAAAACCGTTAGGAGGTTACACTTGCGTGGGTTCAAATCCCACTTTCTCCGCCATATGTATAAGAAATGTAAGTTTGATACTATAGTATTAAACTTTTTTTGTGTTTAGGTTGTAGATTATAAGGTTCTGCAATATAATCATTATCATTAGAATCCATCCTTCAAAGCACTTCGGTTTGGAAAGTACATGATAATACATCCAATGATAGTTGCAGTGATTTATTAAATCACAGGGGTTACAAAGCAAATTTACACAATGTGAACAATTAGGTCCTATTTTGTACCTATTAGTTAGGAGAACATATGTTTATCAATCTTGATGATATTACTTTGTTTTATGAAAAAACAGGCTTTGGAGACCCTTTAGTTCTACTTCATGGTAATGGTGAAGATCATCAGATATTTGCACACGCCATTGAGGAATTGAGTCAAGTCTACACAGTCTATGCTGTCGACTCCAGAAACCATGGACAAAGCACGATGACTAATGAATTTCATTATGAAACTATGGCTTTGGATATTGAACAAATGATTGAGAAGTTAAACTTAAACCATGTCACTTTAGTAGGTTTTTCGGACGGTGGTATATTGTGTCTAATTATAGCTTCAAAACAACCTAGTTGGTTAAAGAAGATCATTGCTATGGGAGCAAATCTGTATCCTAGCGGTGTTAAACCTAATGTTAACTTCGACACAAGAAAAGATTATGAGCGTACTGGTAATCCCTATTTGAAGATGATGCTTGAAGAACCTATGATAACAAACAAAATGTTGCATAAAATTAATGTCCCTACGCTCGTAGTCGCTGGGTCGGATGATGTGATTATGAAAGGACACACCAAAAAAATCGCAAACCATATAAAAGATTCAGAACTCATCATTCTAGATGGTGAAACTCATGAAAGTTATGTTGTCAGAGGACATCATCTCGTCGATATCATTCTAAAATAAAAAAGACCTCGCGGACTTTCGACTGTAGACAAATAAAGGGTTAGAACTTTATCTTAAGACTAATCTCGTTTTATATGCTTTAGACTGCTAAAAACGAATGAGATGACGGATGTATAAGCAGCCATGAAGGAAGAACATGACGACCATAAGGCTATCTTTTTAATGTTCATGGTAGTGAAATGCGGGTACGATCAATTTTACGTTGCAAATGAGTTTGCGGGATAAATGCTTATATAATAATCATGCTCATCTCATTAGCTTTTTGATTCTTCTTGTAGTCATAACGAACTCTTCATAATAACTTTTTATTATCATGGCAAACTCTATTCAAAAATAAAAGAAAGACCCTCGACAAATTTGCCGACAGTCTAATATGATTTTTTCAAACTCAACTTTCTTTTTTGTCAAAATTGACTCTTTTAACTTCATGTTTACGAAGATATTGTAAAAGTAGTAGTATTTAATGAATTTGGTCTAATATCTCTAATGTATGACCTACGATTACTTGGTTATACTTGATTCCAGAATACTTCGTAAGTTCATCTTTAACTTCACTAAGTTTGAGAGCAGAACGATAAGGTCTGTTTTCAAGCATTGCACTTACTACATCAGCCACAGCAATCAATTGAGACCCAATATAAATCTGATCACCTTTCTTTTTATCAGGATATCCACTACCATCTAAACGTTCATGATGCTCTAATACCATCAGTTTTACGTTTCTACTACATGGAAGGTCTTCAACAATATTTGCCCCAATCCTTGCATGTGATTTTACGAGATCAAACTCTTCAACTGATAATTTGTTAGGTTTACTTAGAATCTCCATAGGAACTCCTATCTTTCCAATATCATGAAGCATAGATGCTATTTGAATATCATGGATTTCTTCATCAGAAAGATGTAATTTCCTAGCCAGTTCAATAGCTAGTTTTGTAACTAAGTTTTGATGAGAAACTGTGTATGGATCTCTGAAAGAAAAGACACGAGCAATAGTTAAAAATGTGTTAGAAGATGCAGTTTTTGAAGATTCTTTCAAATCTCTTATCTCTTCTTCAATCTGTGATTTAACTATTATTGCTCCTAAACGCGCTGCAACCAAGTTAAGTAAATCTAACATCAACTCATCTTCTACTTTTACTTCTTTATTAAAGAACATTAAAACTGCATCAACATGATCATATGCCTTAATTGGTAAACTAAAACATGTTGTTAATCCAATTTTTTCAGCATCAGTTTTTCGAATGAAATAATCAATGTTACGTATATCATCATACCATATTGACTTTTTTGCTTCCCAAGTCTTCCCAGGAACACCTTCTCCATAAGCAAACTCAAAGTCTTCTGAGTTATTTGAAAATTGACTCATGATTTCATTAGCAGCGTAAAATATACTAGATTTATATAATGTTTGTCTTTGAGGATGTCTCAACCAAATTTCAACATAATCCCACTCTAGAGCTTCACCAAGAACATTACACACTATGGAGTAGCTATCCTCAAGTGTTGTAGTCATTAGTTTTTCCATAATATCAAATGATAGTTTAATGAACAACTTTAGATCATAGTTCTTTATCATATGATTTCCCCTTTTTTGCGATAATACACAGTTGAATAAATAATAACATATTTGTTTTTTTACATCATACTAATTTTATAATTTGCTACAAATCTAATCTCGTTTGAATTATGTATTCCTTATCAATCTAGTTTATACTTCGTTATTACATTTGACAAGTCAATTAAAAATGATTCAAGTCAATTATTGGTAGTTAAAGCAATGTTATAAATCTTAGTTGCTTAACATATAAAAAGACGCAATCTTTAACAATTACGTCTTTACTTATTATTTAAAGTATATAGGCTTTAAGTAAGCTTGAACCCCTTCATTATAAATGATAACTGGGGATCCATTAATAAGTGGTCTCATATAATCGTGAGCTTCTTGGGTTACCCCTGCATAATCAGGAAGCATCCATTCAAGAGGGAAATTCTTAACATGGTTTGCTACGTTACTTGCTTTAGTTGCAAAGTATTCAACATTGTAAGGTGCATTGGAGACACGCTTAACTCCAACCATTTGACCTGTAAAAGTCTTACTCATTGATCTCATGTGAGCAGACATTCCAAGCTTGAATGATTCTTCTACGTCCACAAGTGATTGATCTGTTGAATGACAACGTTGTGCTGTTGATAAGTCTTGAACTTTAACACGATTTGCAACACCACTATCTAAGATTAACTGGCGAACTGCTTGACCAGCTCCACCTAATACCGCATGACCAAAACCATCATTTTTCGCTTCTCCAGCCGCAAGATAAGATCCATCAGGATACTTAACTCCTTCAGAGACAACGACATAACATTTATTTTTAGTATCAATATGTTTTTTAACTTGAGCTAAGAATAGTTCCTTATTAAAAGCAACTTCTGGTAGTAACAAGACATCCACAATACCAGATAGGCATGCTGAAGCTGCTAACCAACCTGCATCACGTCCCATTGTTTCAAGTACAAAGACTTCTTGACGCGTGTATACATTAACATCTAACCATGTTTGAAGTGCTGTGTTCGCAATGAATTTTGCTGCAGAACCAAAGCCTGGGCAATGATCAGTAACCATGAGGTCGTTGTCAACGGTTTTAGGACACCCTACGAAGCGAAGGTCAGTGATGTTATTTGCAGTAGCATATTCACTTAACGCCGCCACAGTGTCCATAGAATCGTTACCACCGATATAGAACATGGTTTCAATTTTATATTTACGTAAAACTTCCACAATACGCTCGAAATCTGCGATGTTAGCACGTTTAAGTTTATAACGACATGATCCTAAAGCTGAAGCTGGAGTTTGGCGAAGAATAAGATTGTCATACTCACTCATGTGAGTTAAGTCTACAAGCATTTCTTGTAAGATACCTTCAACTCCATGAAGTCCTCCATAAACAATATCATATACTGGATTAAGTTGATTTGCTTTAACGACACCGGCTAAGGTTGCATTAATAACAGAGGTAGGTCCTCCTGATTGAGCCACTAAACAATTTGACATATTGTCCTCCTTTTTAACATCCCTATTATACTAAAACTATGATTAAACTTAAAGATTCAATTACTTAAGACTTCTTAATCCACGATACATGTAAATGAAGACATCTTTTTCTTCCACAAGGCCTAACTTATACTTCCATTGAAGTAGGAAGTAAGGATCTTGAAGGAATTTTCTACCTAGAAGTACAATATCTGATTGATTTGAATCAATGATTTGTGCAATTTGCTCAGGTTCTGTGATAAGGCCTGCGGTTGCTACAAAGCCTTGAGTTGCTTTTTTCATTTGAGCTGCTAGATGTACTTGATATAGCGGCCCAATGTTAGGAATATTCGCAAATCCTCCAGAAGATATGTTTAGAAGACACACTCCTAAGTTTAAGCATAATGCTCCAATCTTTTGGATGTCTTCAACACTATTACCTTTAGGATCATATTCATCTCCACTAAGACGAATGAAAACTGGCCCTTCAAAAGCTTTAACAACTGCTTGAACAACCTTCTTAAGAAATAAAGTGCGATCTTGTCCATATTCATCATCACGTTGATTCGTAAGTGGAGATAAGAATTGATTAATTAAATATCCATGCGCACCATGAATTTCAACAAAATCATAGCCGCATGAGCGTGCTGCTTTTGCAGCATTCGCAAAGTCTTGAACAAAACGTTCAATGTCAGTATGACTCATTCCAATGACATCATCCATGCTCATTGGGCCATATTTTGGAGTATTCGCATGTTTACTCTTAATACCTGCATGAGCGAGTTGAACTCCAAACTTTGTATCATAGCGGTGAACTGCTGAAACAAGATGTGTTAATGCTTCTTTTTGACGTGGATTAAAGATCCCTAAGCAATGATCTGAGATATAACCAAACTCATTAACAGCGGTCGCTTCTTGGATGATGAGTCCTGGTTGTCCTAGGGCAAGACTAGTGTAATGTGTAAAATGAAAGTCATTGGCTACACCATCTTTTTTCTCACACAAGTAAGTACACATTGGTGCAACCCCTACTCTATTCTTGATTTTCATTCCACTAAGTTCTAGTGGTTCAAATGTTTTAATCATTGTTATCTCCTTCTTCTATTTCTAGGGATAGTGTTTCCCATTCTGTTACGAACTTCGCAATCACATTATGTTGATCGTCAATCTGTGCATTTAAGACTTCCATTTTTGAGAAGTCATGATAATACTCAGGATCGAATCTAAGATCTCTTAATGTTTCAAGTTGTTGTTCATTATCATGGATGAGTTTCTCTAACTCTTGAATTCTTTTTTCTTTTTGTTTACGTGATTTTTGAAGTGCTTTTCTTTCTTGATGTGCAATAACACGTTGCTCTTTAACTTCATCGACAACTTCAACATTACTACTCACCACTTGTTTTGTAACAAGCTGGCCTGAATGCTCATCTAAGGTTAACACAGCCGTACTAACTTTATCAATAAAATACCGATCATGAGAAACAAAGAGAATCGTACCTGTATAGGATATCAATGCATCCTCTAGTGCTTCTTTAGCTGGTATATCTAAATGATTAGTAGGCTCATCTAATAATAACAGATTAGTTCGTTTCAACATAATCTTCGCAAGAGAAAGTCGTACTCTTTCTCCTCCTGAGCATGCACTCACTGCCTTAAACACATCATCTTGAGTGAATAAGAACTGAGCTAGAATCGAGCGTATTTGATGATGATCAAGTTGAGGGTGTTCATCCCACAATTCTTCAATGACAAGTTTAGAACTATTAAGTTGAGCATGGTTTTGATCAAAGTAAGCCACTTGAATTTGATGTCCAAAGATAAATTCGCCACCAAGTAGTGGTATTTCACTGGCAATGGTTTTAAGTAGTGTACTTTTACCAACTCCGTTTTTTCCTACTACTGCAACACGTTGTCCACGTAGTAGGGTTAGATCTAAAGTATGAAGGATAGAATCATATCCAATTGCAGCTTGTGACATGACCATAACTTCTTTCCCGCCTTTAATATAAGGATTAAAAGAAAAGGTCATTGCTTTGGATGATTTCTTTGGAGCATCAATGCGATCCATTCTTTCAAGATACTTGATCTTAGATTGTGCAAAAGCTGCTTTAGAGCGTTTATATCTGAATTTTTCAATAAGTTCTTCAAGTCGTTCTATGTCTTTTTGTTGGCGATGATAGGCACTTTGTAGTTTTTCAATCATCTTTGCTTTTGCTTTTTGGTATGATGAATAGTTTCCTTTAAACTGAGTGACTTTCTCATATTCAATCTCAACAATATCTGTAGCAACTTTATCTATAAAGCGACGATCATGTGATACAAAGATTATTGTTTTTGGATATGTGACAAGAAAGCCTTCTAACCATTCAATCATATCAATATCAAGATGGTTAGTTGGTTCATCTAAGATTAAAACATCTGGATAAGACAGAAGAAGACTTGCGAGAGCTAAGCGTGTCTTTTGTCCTTGCGAAAACATATGGATTGACTTTGATAAGACATCCTTACTAAATCCCATCTTTGTAAGCATGGTTTCCATGATGCTTTGGATATGATAACCACCAAGCTCTTCAAATTCATGTTGAAGGTTTGCTAGCTTTGAGAGTAGTTTTCCATCTTCTGGGTGATTAGAAACTTGGTGTTGTAGTTTTGTTAGCTGTTTTTCAAGTGATACTACTTTAGACATTGATTGTTCAAAAACTTCTTGTACACTTAAATCTTCATTTTCAAAAGCATGTTGCTTTAAGGATTGAATAACAATCTTACCACTATAAAACACATCCCCAGAGTCAGGAGTAAGTTCTTTAGAAATAATGTTTAGTAAAGTTGTTTTCCCACTTCCATTAAGCCCGATAATGGCAACCTTTTCTTTTTTATTAATCATCAAAGAAACATCACTGAGGATGTCTTTTGAAGGATATGATTTTGAAATGTGACTAAGTGAAATGATCATAATTAAGGTAGTAAGAGGTAATTTGCAAACCCCTGTGCAATTTCTTTTGCATATTGTGGATATTCATTTGGCCATGCTGTTGCGGAAGGTGCATGAGTTAAATGAATGACTTCAATAATTAATGCATGAACACCACGGCGATTCTGATAAGCAAATGCTGCATTAGCATTGATTGAGAATTCCGAGAATTGAGCAGCACCAAGTGCTTTCCCTCCTGTTTCTCGAATTGTAAAGCGGCCATCATACATTAGTGTATCTATCCCCTCAGCTAAAGCTGCAGGCAAGACCCCTTGTATGTTACCACGTCCACGATTATTTGTGGAGACTAAAGAAGTATTTTCTATAAGTTGGCGATGAACACTTGAACCTAATCGAGACGATGAATAAGCTGAATGAACCACTTGTGTTCCTTGTACATTTACATTATTATTCGCAACCATTTGCAGTTCAATATAGTATTTGGCTTGAGAAGCATACGTCCTAAATAATCGACCTGTGTTACCATATATATTAACTGTATCTCTTTCACCTCTAAGGATGAGTGTTCTTAACCCTAGTGCTTCTAATTCTTCTTTAAGGGCTACTGCAAGTCGATAGTTTTCATCAGCTTCAATTAGATCATTTGCACGTGTCCCTAAATCAAGCCATCCGAAATCACTATTGCGATGACCTGGATCAATCACAACATCAAATACTTCTTCAGATAATGTTATCGGTTTAACTTCAAGTAGTATTGGTGCAACAACAAGCTCAGATGTCGGTTGTGCATAAACTTGAATTGCTTTTGTTTCTGTTTTGCGATTAATAGTAGTAAATGTGTCATTAATGGCTGCGGTGCTAACAAGCTGTAAACGTTGTAGATTGACATTCACTTGTAGTGCGTATACTCCAAATGGTAAGTCATCCATTGGAATTTGACCATCAACTGTTGATTCAATCATGTAGTCTCGTATCTCTTGAGTACAAAGATTAGTGAGTCTTAAGGTTTTACCTATGAATTCATCACGTTTCCCAACAGTATATGGTTTATTAAAGAAAGAAAGGTTTTCACCATACGTAAAATAATCTTCAACCAATATCACATCTTGTGGAGTTTCCAACCATTGATTCGATACTTCAAAAGCACTGAGCTCACATACTTGCTCTGGAGGTGTTGTTTTCCCCCACAAAAAGTACCAAGCTGTGTACATCATTGCGAAGACAATGACAATCAGTGGTATAAATACACTTAGATTTGGTCTGCGTTTACGTCTCATGCTTATAGTTCAATATCCTTTAGATGTTTAGGTTTTCTAAGTTCTTCTGGTGGTAAATCTCTAAATGTAGGAGCAATTGCTGTTTCTAAATATGTTTCAATATTCTTAGGAACAAAAAATCTTT
The DNA here is from genome assembly GCA_018335655.1 of Erysipelothrix sp. GTDB lineage: Bacteria > Bacillota_I > Bacilli_A > Erysipelotrichales > Erysipelotrichaceae > UBA6182. The sequence continues at coordinate 5,208 of JAGXRX010000015.1, read as the reverse complement.
CTCCCTCAAAATCCATTTCTTGACATGGAAATATATCATCTTCCTTAAAGACAAATGGATTTAGTGCTGATTTAAATGTCCAAGTTAAGTCAAAGCCTACCCATTTAGATTTAAGATTAAGTTGATGATATACTTTTGCGTTCCATTTAAACCACTTCTTAATCCAAACTGGATTAATGTTGAGGTTCTCAAAGAAAACAATAACTGGCATTAATGCTTGATTTAGTAGGCGTAGCGGTAAATCTTTGACTTTTGAGGCATTAACTTTTGAATAAACAAACACATCAATAAACACCCCATCACTGTCTTTACATTTATTAGATAATAGTTCATTAAATTCTTTAATATTAGTGTTCTTAAGTCTTATTTTCATTCCAGGAATTAGAACGTTATAACAGGATCTTGTTTCAAAACAATGAATTATGTACTTATCTTTAAGCTCATCCTCAAGGATAGGGATTGCTTTTTTAAAGTCATCCATCATCATTGCAATGTCAATATCATCATCCCATGGAATAAATCCATGATGTCGATATGCACCTAATGCACTACCCCCGTTGAGGAAATAAGGAATGTTGTGTTGTCGAAGTACTTGATCTACATCCTTCATCATAGATAACAATATATTATGTAAATCTTTTAGGGTAATGGCAGTTCCATCATCGAGTTGTTTGAGGATTATTTCTTGTGCGTTCATATGTCTGATTATAGAGCATCTAGGGGGTTGTTTCAAGAAAGAAAGGCAAGTCAATGACTTGCCTTAATATTCAAGATTTTTTGGTGTGCGTGCAAATGGTATAACATCTCTAATATTTTGCATGCCTGTAATATACATTAAGAAACGTTCAAATCCTAAACCAAATCCTGCATGTTTGACACCACCATAGCGTCTTAAGTCAAGATACCACTCAAGTCCTTCTTTTTCGATATGGAAATGCTCCATGGCTTTTTCAAGATACTCAAGTCGCTCTTCACGCTGTGACCCACCAACAAGTTCACCAACACCTGGAACTAATAAGTCACAAGCGGCAACTGTCTTGTTGTCATCATTAAGTCTCATGTAGAATGCTTTAATCTCTTTAGGGTAATTTGTTAAGAAAACTGGTCCTTTAACAATCACTTCCGAAATATAGCGCTCATGTTCTGCTTGTAAGTCCATTCCCCATGATACAGGAAACTCGAATTTCACATCTGCTTTTTGTAGATGCTCAACAGCTTGAGTATAAGTCATACGAGCGAAATCACTTTCAAGTAATTTGTGAAGACGATCAAGTACGGTATTATCAATCATGTCATTAAAGAACTTCATTTCATTTGGAGCATTCACTAACACGTAATTAATACAATAAGTAATCATATCTTCAATTAGATTCATATCATCATCTAAATCCGCAAAAGCAATTTCAGGTTCAATCATCCAAAATTCACTGGCATGTCGTGTTGTGTTTGAGTTTTCAGCTCTAAATGTAGGGCCAAATGTATAAACATCTCTAAAGGCTAAAGCGAAAGCTTCCGCATGGAGTTGTCCTGAAACTGTAAGTGAAGCGTCTTTACCAAAGAAATGATCTTTCTTTTTAGCAAAACTATCACTTTCTACTCTAAATATCTCTCCTGCACCTTCCGCATCATTCCCTGTAATAATAGGTGTATGAACATAGATGAAACCTTGGTTTTGAAAGAATTCATGAATAGCCATTGATAATAATGATCTCACTCTAAAAACCGCTGAAAACGTGTTTGAGCGTACTCTTAAATGAGCGATTTCACGCAAGTATTCAAAAGAATGTCTTTTCTTTTGTAAAGGATAAGATGCATCACATGCACCTTCACATTGAATTGATTGGCAAACAATCTCAAATGGTTGTTTGTTTTCTGGGGTAATCTTTAATAACCCTACAACCGATATAGCAGTGCCAGTGTTGTATCCTTGAGCCAAACCATAATCTGCAATGCTTGATTCATAGACACACTGTACATTACGGAAGGATGTTCCATCGTTAAGTTCAATAAAGCCAATATGATTATTCGAACGATTAGTTCTTACCCACCCTTGTAAATGAATCAGTTCTATCCCATCTAATTCAAGAGGGTTATCTGAACTAATTACATCAAAACATTCTTGTACAGTCATAAAAGTTGGCATATTCTGCTCCTTCTAAATATTGTTAACTTGGAATACAAGTTCTTGAATGGATGATATTACATCCACGTATTTTATAAAGACATCTTTTGGTACACGAATATGATCGTGTGTAAAACTAATAATACCTACAATTCCTGCCTCTATGAGTTTATCAACAGTTTCTTGAGCATCATGTGATACAGTCAAGATAGCAATTCGACATCCTACAGGCATACTTTTCGATATTTGGCTTAATGGGTAAACTGGAATATCATTCACAACTCCAACTTTACTTTCGTCGATATCAAAGGCACATGCTACTTCACCAACGACATTATTCCAACGATTATAATTCATGAGTGCACGACCTAAGTTACCAGCCCCTACAATAATGATTTTTTCATTATAGGTACCCCCTAGATGACCTTCAAAAGTATCGATGAGTGTTTCCACATCATACCCATACCCTTGTTTGCCTAGTGTTCCAATAAACGAAAAATCACGACGAATAGTCGTAGGTTCTACGTCAATAAAACTTCCTAGTTGATTAGACATAATACGATCAATGCCTAGACTTTGTAGCTTCTTGAGTGCCTTTAAGTATAGCGGATAACGCTGCATTGTTGCTTTTGGTACTTTTCTTTTATTCATGGGATCACCTTTTTTATTAGTGTATCATAAATTAAGTGATATGTGAATTATTTAGCAACTTAAGAGAAAAAAATCATAATATTCACACATGAATAACAATTATTATCGAATATACACTATATTTAGGTTAATTTTAACCCTGGGTTAACCTTAGCGTTAAGTGATACAAATCGTTTTTCAAGATAATAATGATATGCAGCCGCACCAATCATCGCTGCATTATCAGTGCAATATGTGATTGGAGGGATACTAAAATCAATGTTTGAATAGGTCTTCATAAGGTTGGTAGCTTGTGCTCGTAAGTATGAATTTGCACTTACACCTCCTGCTATGATGACATGTTTTGGTTGGTGTAATTCAATGGCATAATCTAGGCGTTCAATGATTTGAGAAACTGCAATATCTTGAAATGTTGCGCACATATCTTCCACATTAATCGCTTCATTCTTTTGATTTGCATTGTGTATTAAATTGTTGAAATGACTTTTGATTCCACTATAAGAGAAGGAATCTTTTTCGATTCTTAGGGTTGGAACGGGATAGGTTACTTGACCATTCTTTGCAAGTTCATCGATGTAAGGACCCGCAGGATAATTAAGTCCTAATAGACGTCCTACTTTGTCGTACGCTTCCCCAATCGCGTCATCTTGAGTTTGTGACAATACTTCAAAATCAAGTGGTCCTCGCATCATAATGAGTTCAGTATGCCCTCCCGACACAACAAGTGCTAAACAAGGATATCGAATTTCCTTCACAAAAGCATTCGCATGAATATGCCCTGCAAGATGATTTACACCCATTAAAGGCTTATTAAGAGCCCAAGCAAGTGTCTTTGCGGCAACAGCCCCAACATGAAGTGATCCAACAAGCCCAGGTCCAATTGTAAACGCAATCCCATTCACTTCACTCCATGTAATTTGTGCACGATTTAATGCCTCTTCTATAACCTGGGAAATAACTTGAATGTGTAAACGACTAGCTAACTCAGGCATAACACCTTTATATATTTGATGTGATTGAATTTGTGAGTGAGTAACTTGGCTTAGCAAAATATTTCCGTCTTGTACTAACGCAACTGATGTTTCATCACAACTTGTTTCAATGGCACATATAATAACTTTATTCATAGTCAACCCTCATTTCAACCGCATCTTCTTGAGTGGCTTGATAATATCCTTTTCGAATCCTGTTAATGATAAAACCATGTTTTTTATAAAATTCAATGGCATGAACATTTGAAGCTTTAACTTCAAGAAAACAATGTTTGATTCCTTGAGATTTTAGTGATGAGAGCCATGTGCTTAACAGAACACTTCCATAACCTTGATTACTGTAATCTGAGCTTATCGCAATGTTTAGTAAATCAGCATTGTCTTCACTTTCAATCCAGGTAATAAACCCAATACTTTCTTCTTCGTGAGTGAGAATCCATGTCTTTGCACTTTGACTATTCACACAAGTTGATAACTTGTATTCATCTTCAAGCGCAAGTACAAATGGTATATCAATAGATGTTAGTGATTTAATCATAATGCTTTAATATAGAGTGGTTCAATCGTGTGAACATCACTCACCTTTGTGCTAACTTTAACGATATGTTCACACAGTACTTCAAATGATTTTGATTCATCACTACAGTTCACTAATGACGTATCCCCCACAAGAGGATGAATCATTCTTTCCTTGAGTTCATCAATCGTTAGTATTCCTTGAAACACCCATTTACTGTTTTCTTTAATCCCCACATAAGCTCTTGATGAGCGAGCATCCATGATTGCTGTGCCTGAATCTTGAACTAGCGCAAAATCAAAGGAAGTAAATGTATACACATCAAATTTATTCAGTATAGCTAATACCTTAACAACAGTGAGTCCAATTCTTACTCCTGTGTATGAGCCTGGACCAATTCCAATATAAAGTTCATTCACATCAAAAATGTGAATGTTGTTTCGCTTAATGAGTTCATCAAGTCTAACCATAATTAGCTCAGATTGTGTCTTGAAAGCTATCTCATTTATACCATCAGAAAAGACACCATCTTTTAGTAAGGCTAAACTTAAATGATGATGAGATGTATTAACTACGAGTTGCCACATAATTGCTCCACTCTAAACCTATAGGATGATCAGTTTCAATTACACAATATCTTGAATTCTCATCTCGAATTTCAAATGTGAGTGTCATATCTGCTTTAATCTCTTCATTTAAGAACTCTGGCCATTCAACCACAAGTATTGACTCATCATCACACTCATCTTGAATACCTATTGGTTCACTGACTCCTTCAAGTCGATATGCATCGACATGAACTAAGCGTACGTCTTCTTCATATATTTTCATTAATACAAAAGTAGGACTGTTTACATGATTCTGTATATTCAGTCCTTTTGCGAAATGTTGCGTGAAGTGAGTCTTTCCAGTACCTAAACTACCTT